>CAYRKG010000053.1:14835-30627 GCA_964424795.1 uncultured Spirochaetota bacterium | reverse complement strand
GAGGCCTACGGCCTCACGTCGCTTTCGCTCAAATTGAGGCCTACGGCCTCAATGGGGGGGGGGATTTTAAATTACTAATTTTGTTACCTATATGTTGACAATTTAATTTTCTTTTATTATATATTCTTCCATGAACTTCATAGAAAAGTACTTTATTAAGTATTGCCGTGTAAAATCAAATCTCCATTGTTAGTAAAGATTCCTTCATAAATAATTCTCGATTTCAAATTACCAGTTTTGAAATCAATACTCCCTTTGATCAATTAGTTTCTGGTGAATAATGCGTCAATAAATTGGCGAGGATGCACCAGAAACTTGCCAAGTTATTTAACTTGGCAAGTTCATTGTTAATTATCTATATTTCAGAAGTTAGGAATATTTATCTGTATACATTTTTAGTGATGATTGATTTAGTAATCAAGAACTAATAATCTAAAATCTAAGAATGATGAGGGAAAATGAGTTTTTGTTTTTGTAAATTTCAATGAATGGAAACATGGAGGTCGTCAATGAGGAAGATTAAAATGGTTATCCCAAAAGGGAGAATTTTCAACAGTGTAGCAAAACTGCTCGATGATTCAGGCATTATGCTTGAGACCAATGATCGTTTGTATATCCCTCATATCGGGGATTCTGAAATCGAGGCAAAAATCATGAAACCTCAGAATATTACACAGCTAATTGAATTGGGGGCTCATGATATCGGCTTTATAGGGTACGATTGGATTATTGAAAGCGGTTCAAGGGTAGTTGAAATAATGGATTTAAAGCTCGATCCTGTAAAAGTTGTTGCCGCGGTACCATCCAATTTAAGTAAGAGCGATCTTAGAAAGAGAAAGATTATTGTTGCTTCAGAATACGAGAACATATCCAGAGAGTTTTTAAAAAGGGAAAATTATAACTATATGCTCATTCGAACCTACGGCGCCACTGAGGCCTTTCCGCCTCAAGATGCCGATATGATAATTGATAATACTGCCACCGGCCAGACGCTGAAAGATCACAATTTAAAGATAATAGACAAAATTATAGATTCCTCAACTCGATTTGTTGCCAATAAGGATGCATTAAAGGATAACTGGAAAAGGGAGAAGATTGAGGAGCTGAAGATGCTATTTACAGCGGTGATTAATGCAAGGGATCGGGTTATGCTAGAGATGAATGTGCCTCCAGATAAGCTGGAAGAGGTAGTTCGCATTCTTCCATGCATGCGTGCACCTACTGTTTCGACACTGTATAAAGAAATGGGTTATGCTGTAAAGGTTGCGGTCAAGAAGAAAGAAACTGTAAAGCTGATACCGAGACTAAAGAAAATGGGTGCCACCGATATACTGGAATATGAGTTCAAAAAGGTGGTCATCTGAATACAGATTTTCCTTCATAGGATCATAGCCTGAAAGCATTTATCATAAGCAAGAAAGCTGAAGGGTATCTTTATGAAAGCTGTACTTTTTGATATGGATGGCGTGCTGATAGACGTTTCCCTTTCCTATCGGTTAGTAATAAAAAAAGTGGTGGAGTATTTCCTGAACATAAACATCAGTTTCTCCAAGATTCAGGAATATAAAAATAGAAGTGGTTTGAACAACGATTGGGATCTTACAGAAAGTATTTTGAAGGATTACGGGCAGGAGGTTGATAGACGAGAAATTATTGATGCCTTTCAGAGGATCTATCTGGGTGATAATCTCAATGGTTTGGTAAGAAATGAGAAATGGTTACTTGATCGGAAAATTCTTGAAAATATAAAGAGGAAATTCAGGGTAGGAATCGTAACAGGTAGGCCAAGGGAGGAGGCCCTTTATGCCCTTAGGCGCTTTGAGTTTGAGAGCTATTTTCCCGTTGTAATCACCATGGATGATCTTCCTGAAGAAAAAGCCAAACCAGATCCCTCTGGTATAGAATTGGCATTGAAAAAGCTGAATACTTTAGAAGGTTATTATGTTGGAGATAGCATCGATGATATGGTTACCGCACTTAATGCAAATGTTGTTCCAATCGGTATTGTAAGTAAGGATAAGGAGTACGATAAACAGAAGAATATACTTTTATACAGTGGGGCTCAATGGGTTTTAAGAAGTATCAATGATATACTGGAGGTGTTAGAATGAGTCGTACTGCCACCTATGAAAGAAGAACAAAAGAGACTGAAATTTCTGCCTCTGTGAATCTGGATGGCAGAGGTCACTTTGAAATTGAAACCCCCATTGGATTCTTTAGCCACATGCTTGAATCCTTTACAAAACATGGGATGTTTGATGTACATTTAAAGGCCAAGGGTGATTTGCATGTGGATCAGCATCACCTGATTGAAGATTGCGGCATTGTTTTGGGTAGAGTATTTAACAAGGCCTTAGGAGATAAAAAGGGTATTAATAGAGCTGGATATTTTGTCTATCCTATGGACGAAGCTCTGGCAGTGGTTGCTGTGGATATCGGCGGAAGATCGTTTCTACAGTATGAGGTTACATTTAATCGGCAATTCTGCGGCCAGATGAATACAGATTTGTTGGAAGACTTCTTTTACGCCTTTTCTTTGCATTTAAAGGCCAATATTGTAGTACGCATGTCTTACGGCAGGGACGATCATCATAAAACAGAGGCTATATTCAAAGCCTTTGGTAGAGCAATGAGGATGGCCTGTTCCAAAGATATAAGAGAGATAGAAAATATTCCAAGTACAAAAGGAGCGATTGACAATGATTGGGATAGTTGATTATGGGGCTGGAAACCTTAGCTCGGTTAAGAAGGCCTTTGATTTCCTCAGAATAGAAAGCAAAATACTGACATCGGCTGATGAGCTTAGAATTATTGAACGCCTCGTTCTTCCTGGAGTATGCTCTTTTGGACATGCGATGAAAAGAATTATTGAAAGAGGGTTGTACGATCCGATAAAAGATTGGATTGAATCAGATCGGCCATTTCTGGGAATCTGTCTTGGCCTGCAACTCCTTTTTGAGTCCAGTGAGGAATCAGAGGGAGTTAAAGGATTATCGTTTCTCAAGGGTATTTGCAGAAGATTCTATGGGAAGAAGGTGCCACAGATTGGCTGGAATAATATCCGAATTGAAAGTGAAACTGAACTTTTAAGAGGGATTCACAGTGGTGATTTTTTTTATTTTGTTCACAGTTACTATGCAGTTCCAGAAGAGAGTGAGGTTGTCGTGGCTATTTCAGACTACGGTGTGGACTTTGCTTCGGTAGCCAGAAGTGGAAATGTGTTTGGGGTTCAGTTTCATCCTGAGAAAAGCGGACATACAGGTTTACAGCTATTAAGAAATTGGGTACAGCGATGCTAACTGTAAGAGTTATTCCCTGTTTAGACGTTGAAGATGGTAAGGTGGTCAAGGGAACAAAATTTAAAAATATTCGCTATGCTGGAGACCCTGTGGAACTTGCCAGCTTGTACGATGAGCAGGGAGCTGATGAGATTATTTTCCTTGATATCGGAGCTACCTACAGAAGTAGGAGAATCATGATAGATGTTGTGGAAAAGGTTTCAAAATGCGTCTTTGTTCCCTTAACTGTAGGGGGCGGAATTAGAAATGTTCAGGATATAAGAGGCCTGCTCAATGCAGGTGCAGATAAGGTTTCCATCTGTTCAGCGGCTCTTCAAAATCCAGAGATAATTTCAGAAGGGGCAAGAATCTTTGGTTCCCAGTGTATTGTTCTTTCCGTCGATGCTAAAAGAACTGCTGCCTCATGGCATGCCTTTGTAAAAGGGGGCAGGGAGGATACGGGAGTGGATGCCCTGAAGTGGGCAAAAAAAGGTGAGGCCTTGGGAGCCGGTGAGATTCTTTTAAATTCAATGGACATGGATGGAACAAAGAGAGGCTATGATCTTGAATTAACCAGAAAAGTCTCAGAAAATGCATCTATTCCTGTCATTGCCTCTGGTGGTGCTGGGAATTTAGAACAGATTTTCAATGCAATTACAATTGGAAAGGCCGATGCTGTTCTGGTTGCTTCTTTACTCCACTATAAAAAATTTACCGTTTCTGATATTAAAAAAGATCTAAAGAGGAGAGGAGTTAACGTCAGATGATTATTCCTTCGATTGATCTGATGGGTGCTAAAGCTGTCCAGCTAAGACAGGGCCGAGAAAAGGTTATTGAAAAAGATAATCCTGTAGCACTGGCACAGGAGTTTAAGAGATTTGGTGAGATTGCAATTGTGGACCTGGATGCCTCTATTGGAGGGGGGAGCAATGATAGAGTTATAAAGGAGATTTGCAGGGTTGCAGAGTGCCGGGTTGGAGGTGGGATAAGAAGTATTGAAAAGGCGAAAGAGGTCATTAACTGGGGGGCGGAAAAAATTATAATTGGAACAAAGGCATTTGAAAACAGGGGCGTAAATCACAGTTTTATGAAGGCCTTAAATGTAGCAGTAGGTAAAAATAGAGTAATTATTGCCATTGATACACTTTATGGTGAGATAGTTACTCATGGATGGCGCTTTAAAACAGGCTTGGATTTCAATACTGTTTTAAAAGAGGTCGAAACCTATGCATCAGAGCTTCTTTTTACCTGTGTTGAGCGGGAAGGCTTAATGAAGGGAATGGATTTTAACTCCATTAAGATGTTAAGAGCTGCTGTCGGTATACCGGTAACTGTTGCCGGTGGGATAGCGACACTAAAGGAGATCGAAAAATTGTCTCGCCTCGGGGTAAATATTCAACTTGGTATGGCGCTTTATACTGGAAAGATCAGCCTGCCTGAGGCCTTCATTTCCTCGTTAAAATGGGAGAATGATTTAATACCTACAATAACAGTGGATACTGCTTCACAGGTACTAATGCTTGCCTTTAGCAGTAGAGAATCTTTGAAAAGATCTTTTGAAACAGAGAGGGCCTGGTATTATTCCCGGTCAAGAAGAAAACTCTGGATGAAGGGTGAAACTTCCGGTAATTTTCAGAGTTTTCTAAAGATTAGGACAGATTGTGATAGTGATGCATTACTGATGACTGTGGATCAAAGAGGTAATGCCTGCCACACCGGAAAATACTCCTGTTTTGGGAGTAAATCCTTTTCTCTAAATGAACTTTACGATGTTATCAAGGAGAGGCTTGAAAATCCTTCTTCCACTTCATATACGTCAACTTTAACTAATGAAATTCTACGGGAAAAGATTAAGGAGGAGGCTTCGGAACTGGTTGAGGCAGGGGAAGAAGAAGAAATTATCTGGGAAGCAGCTGATTTACTCTATTTTATCTGTGTGATGCTTGCAAAAAGAGAGGTTTCCCTAGATAAGGTCCTGAATGAACTAAAGAGAAGAAGAAGAGGTCCTAATTAACAACTTTGTGGAGGAAGCGATGAGACTATTGAGGATCGATCAATTGCGGGCAGATTTTTTCGATTATACAGAACTTGAAGATCTCCCTGATGTTAGGGAGATTATTGAAGAAGTAAGGGAGAATGGAGATGATGCACTGAGGAAGTTTACGCTGCGATTTGATCATGTAGAGATCGATCGTTTTAAAATTGAGAAGGAGGAGATAGAACGCGCCTATTCTCTTGTCAGTAAAGATTTGATTATAAATATTGAAAAGGCTGCTGAAAATATACGAAACTTTTCAAAAAGGCAACTTGAGTTATACATAGATTTTGAGTTTGAAATTGAACCGGGTATCTATGTGGGCCAGAGGATTATTCCCGTACAACGAGTGGGGGTTTATGTTCCGGGTGGGAGATATCCATTAATTTCATCTTTAATTATGGGAGCAATCCCGGCAAAGGTTGCTGGTGTTGAAGAGATTGTGGTTTGTTCACCTTCCTCAGATAAAGGTTCACTTCATCCGGCGATTCTTGTAGCAGCTGATGTATCCGCTGTCGACGAAATTTATAAAGTAGGTGGTGTTCAGGCTGTTGCCGCAATGGCATATGGGACACAGTCTATAAGAAGTGTGGAGAAAGTTATAGGACCAGGAAATAATTATGTTAATGCAGCAAAAAGGTTTGTTTACGGGCTGGTGGGTATCGACTTTATTGCTGGGCCGACAGAGGTTTTAATCATTGCAGACAAAGATGCAAATCCATCCTTTCTTGCGGCAGATTTAATCGCCCAGGCGGAGCATGATGTAAATGCAAAATCAATACTGGTTACAGATACAGTTCCACTGGCAACGATGGTTTCAGAGGAAATAAAGAGACAGTTGAGGGATTTAAAAACAGCTACAGTTGCTGAAGAGTCATTAGAACATAATGGTATTATTATAGTTGTAAACTGTATGGATGAAGCCATTGAATTTGCCAATAGAAAAGCTCCTGAGCATCTGGCACTCAACGTAAAAGATCCTGAATCCTTTCTTTCAAAATTGAAGAATTATGGTTCAATTTTTATCGGGGAATATTCGAGTGAAGTTTTAGGCGATTACTGCAGCGGACTCAATCACATCTTACCAACTAATTACGCTTCAAGGTACACAGGTGGTTTAAGTGTAAGAGATTTCATTAAGTTGCAAACCACATTAAGCGCAAGCAAAGAGGGATTTTTACATATCGGTTCTGTTGCCCGGAGTATTGCAGAAGCAGAGGGACTTGAAGGCCATGCAAACTCTGTCAAAATAAGGATGGGGCACTTAGTTTAACTTATCCCCACTATGGATACCTCTTTTTCTAGCTGTTCGAGGGCCTTTTCCATAAAAACTGATCTGACTTTCGCAGCTTTTTTGCTCTTATCTAGAATGAGATGCCTTTCAACCCTTATCTTATACTCCTTTATCAGGTTTAGAACCTCAAAGAGTGTTTTTGCCCCTTTCCAGAAAAAGGCACCAATAGCAAGTCGAGTTATACCTGTCATTCCAAGAGAATCGAGAATATCTGCATCGTGGAGCATTATTGCCTCTTTAAAAGTTGGGTTGCCCTCAGGGATATGATTGAGGATTGCCTCTTTCACAAGAGCAATTTTTTCAGGTTTAAAGCCAACCTCATGCAAAACAGCTTCTGCCTTCTCGGCGGACTGGAGCTGGTGGGGTTCTGACAGAATGATGTCATGCAGGTATGTAGCAGCATAAAGTACTTCATCGTCGTAACCATCATCAAGCTGTTTGGCAAGGTGGTAAACTCTGTTGCAGTGATCAAAGCCACGTGCAAGCCTCCCTGCACACATATCTTTTGCATATTGTAAGATGATATTTCTCATGCCCCCTCCTGTTCTTTTTATTTGCAAGTCAAGTAGAGTTGATATAAATTATCAAAAACAGCTCTTTATTTATATAAAAATTGAAGAGGTAACCTTTATTATATTATAACAATATTTTTTAAATTAGCCCTAAGATTTACTGTTTATTTTAATAAATATTTATTTCATTGAAGGCTTCTTTATGATTAGGTAAGGAAAATTTATGAGGATATTCGATACTCTTAGAAAAAAGAAGGTAGAACTTGTGCCCTTTAAGGAGGGAAGGATAGAAATATACCTCTGCGGTCCCACAGTTTACGATTATGGACACCTTGGACATGGTCGATCTGTCGTTGTCTTTGATGTATTGAGACGCTATCTCATATACAGAGGCTATGAAGTGACCTTTGTTCGAAACTGGACGGATATTGATGATAAAACGATCGACAGGGCAAAGAGAGAGGGGATTACGGTTAAGGAACTAACAGAAAGGTTTATAAAAATATACAGTGAGGATTTTAAAAAGCTCGCTATTCTTGAGCCGGACTTCAGTCCCAGAGCAACAGAGTATATAGGAAAAATAGTAGATTTTATACAAAGGCTTTTCGACAATGGACATGCATATATAATCGATGACGGTGTATACTACGATATATCGACCTTCCCTGAATATGGGAGGTTGAGCGGTCAATCGTTGGAAGATCTCAGGGAGGGGGTGAGGATAGAGGTTTCAGATAAAAAGAAAAATCCAAGAGATTTCTCTCTTTGGAAGTTTGAAAAGCCTGGAGAGCCTTCATGGGAAAGTCCCTGGGGCAGGGGACGTCCTGGCTGGCATATAGAATGTTCGGTTATGAGTACTGTACATCTTGGACATGAGTTTGATATTCACTGCGGTGGCCAGGACCTTATATTTCCTCATCATGAAGATGAAATTGCCCAGGCCAAAGGTGCAGGGTATGGGTTTGCGAGACACTGGATGCACAATGGCTTTTTAAATATTGATAATACGAAGATGAGCAAATCCCTGGGAAACTTCTTTACCTTGAGAGAAGCATTTGAAAGATTTTCTCCCTTAACTGTCAGGTTCTTTCTTCTTTCAGCACACTATCGTGCTCCAATGAACTTCAGTGAAGCCACATTAAAACAGGCGGATAGTGCACTAAAGAGGATTAACGATTTCATTTTCAGAATAGCTGAATTAGTAAAAGATGGTGAAGATGGTAAGGATGTTACTTCTATTAAGAAGCTGATAGAGAAGAGAAAAAGGGCTTTTGATGAAGGACTTGAGGATGATCTCAATATTTCAAAGTCCCTTGCTGCTATCTCTGAGTTTATAAGAGATGTAAATATTATTGTAGATAATGAGAGACTCACTCAGTGGGAAGCCAAAATCATAATAGACTTCATGAAGGAGATTGATTCAGTTTTAGGAGTTTTTACCTTTGAGAAGGAGATGCTTCCCGGTGATGTAGAGAAACTTATAAGAGAAAGAAACGAGGCAAGGAAGAGGAAGGAGTATGAAAAGGCCGATAGAATCAGAAAACGCCTTCTTAAAAATGGAATTATTCTGGAGGATACACGGGAAGGAACAAGGTGGAAGAGGATTTGATTATTGCCTAACTATCTTTTTAATATTTTCTGTATATGGAGGCCGGATAATCCCTTTTTCTGTTATAATCCCTCTTATGTAGCGTGCAGGTGTAACATCAAATGCCGGGTTGTATACGCCAATTTTGGAAGGGGCGGTTTGCCTTCCGAATCCATGGGTTATTTCCTCTGGATTCCTCTCCTCTATAGGGATATCATCACCAGTTGATCTTTTCATATCAATAGTGGAAATAGGTGCTGCAATGTAGAAGGGAATGCCAAACTCCTTGGCCAGGATCGCAACTCCAAGGGTCCCAATTTTATTTGCTGTGTCGCCGTTAGCTGCTATTCTATCTGCACCAACTATAACCATATCAATCTTTTTCTGGTACATTACAAAGGCAGCCATATTATCGGTAATGACAGTAGCCGGTATTTCTGCCTCCAAAAGCTCCCAGGCTGTAATACGGGAGCCCTGCAGGAGAGGCCTTGTCTCATCTACATATACATGAATGTTAAATCCGAGATCTTTTGCTTTAAAGATTGGTGCCAGAGCTGTTCCGTATCTGGCTGTGGCAAGGCCTCCTGCATTACAATGGGTGAGCAGCGAATAACCATCCTTAATCAGGGTAAGTCCGTTCTCTCCAATTGCCATGCAGGTACGGTTATCCTCATCTATCATCTCATTTGCCTCATTAAGTATAAGCCGTTTTAAATCTTCTGTGGAAAGCTCTCTTTTTTTATGTATAAGATTTTTTATTCTCTCAATTGCCCAGAAAAGGTTAACTGCAGTAGGTCTCGAACTGCCAATATATGTACATACTTCATCCACCTTCCGAAAAAACTCCTTTTTATCCTTTATGCTACAGTTCCTTATGCCAAGATAGATTCCAAATGCTGCAGCTATACCTATTGCTGGAGCTCCCCTTATCTTGAGATATTTTATAGCATCCCACATCTCTTCCATTGTGGTAATGGATATAAAATATTTTTTCTCTGGTAGTTTTGTTTGATCAATGATATATAGGGTGTTCTCTTTCCATTGAATGGTAGGAATTGGCATATTTTCCCTCTTGAAGAATTGTTAAAGAATAAGACTTGGCCTGCATAATTTGAATATAATAAATAATCAAAAAAGTTTCAATCATATGATTTGAGGAGTAAACGTTTTCTTGTCAGCTTAATTCTAACCTGTATAAATGAAGTATGTTTTTTCTTGCTTTATTAGATTACAGATAATATCTTTTCGTTTAATAATTAACGATCTTGACTTTTGAGGAGGAAAATATGGCTATAGAGAAGAGCTCAATGGAGAGGATGAACGAGACTGCAGATAATCTCGAAATATGGTGGGATTCATCGCCGCTTATATTTGAGTCATGGAAGAAGCAGAGGATAAAGGGTAAGGCCCTCAATGAGAGAGAAGAGGAAGAACAGTTGCTTGAAAGGTACTACATTTCGGAGCGGCCGATGGAACAGCTATTTAGAGGAGTGACAACGAATCCACCACTGTCTGGTGCGGTAATAAAGGATGATCCTGGATTCTGGAGAGAATGGGTGATTGAGCAGAAGAGGAAGAAACCTGATGCAGATGTGCATGATATCTGGTGGATTATGTACAAGGAGATAGTGAAGAGGGGAGCTGAGAAGTATTTAGGAGTATTCAGACAATCTGGATACAAGTATGGATATCTATCTGGTCAGGTTGATCCAAGGGATTATGAGAATGAAGAGGCAATGAAAAGACAGGCTCTTGAGCTTTCGGCCCTTTCTTCAAATATAATGATAAAGATACCGGGAACAGAGCAGGGAGTAAGAGTAATAAGGTTTTTGACCTCCAAGGGTATTCCCACGAATTGTACTCTTGCCTTTATATTACCGCAGTTTGCAGCTGTGGCGAATGCTGTGAAAGAGGGCTGCGAGATAGCGAAGAGGGATGGGGTAGATTTGTCACAGTGGAGATCTGTTATAACCTCGATGACTGGGAGGTATGAGGAGCTTGGGAACTTCAAGAGGGAGTCTGAGGAGTTAGGAGTAGAGCTCACAGATGCAGATATCAGGTGGTCAAGTATTGCGATATTCAAACGGGCACTACACTTTCTTGAAGATGGGGGATATCCGAGTAAGATGTTAATATGTTCGATGAGGCCCGGGCCTGTGATTGATGGGGAGACCAGGCTATATCATTTTGAAAAGCTGGCCGGGGCAAATGCTGTATTTACCTGTCCACCGAAGTATATAAATGTTGTGGATGAGAGCTTTTGGGATATGGATCTGAATAAGGATGGATGGAAAGAACCTGTTCCAGATGGGATTTTGGAAAAGCTTAATAGGTTTCAGTATTTCAGAGAGGCCTATGATCCTCATGGACTTGAGCCACCGCAGTTCAACAAACATCCATGTACTATTGCTACAGCTGAGGCATTCAGCAATGCAACAGATGAAATGGAAAGCTTTGTCGCTGAGTCGCTGAAGATCGAAAACTAAGGTTGAGTTATTGATCAAAAGTTAAAAGCGTATCACAAACCTTCTTTACCATCTTTTTCGGGGTAGATGCACCGCTAATTATTCCAACAGTCTTAACATCTTTAAACCAAGCTCTGTCCAGTTCCTGAGTTTTTTCAATATGAACTGCAGTTGTGTACTTTTTTACAATATCATAAAGCGTTTTTGTGTTGCTGCTCCTTTTGCCGCCGGCTACAACAATGAAATCGACCCTCCCGGCAAGCACTTTTGCCTCTCTCTGGCGCTTGATTGTTTCTTCGCAGATGGTATTGTATATAAGTGTTTTTTTTGTTAATGATATTATCTCTTGGGTAATGTTTAAAAAAGAAGATGGATTAAAGGTAGTTTGAACTACTACTGCATTTTGTTCGATAGGGGCTAATGATTTAAAATCTTCTGAGTTTTCAATTACATGTGCATTATCCTCTGTTAATGATAAGACAGCCTTCACTTCAGGATGCTTGGGATTTCCGATTATTAGAATATGATAACCTTCAGCTGTCAAATTTTTTACTAAGTGATAGATCTTTTTTACTTTGGGACATGTGAAATCGTAGATCTTAAGTCGTTTTTCCTTTGCCTTTCTTATCACATCACTGGGCAGTCCGTGGGATCGAATAATAAACTTACTTCTCTTGGGTATGGATGATATATCATCAGCAACAACCATTCCACGGCTCTTTAGACTTTCTACGACATCTGGATTATGGATAATCTCTCCCAGACAGTAGATCCTTTCGTTTTCTTTCAGAGCTTCTTTTACTCCGGTAATGGCTCTCTGAACTCCTGAACAAAAACCAGTTAATTTACCTACTATAATTTCCATGGAGGATCTTTATCTTTTTCTTGTGAGATTATATTCGAGAATATCGAACAGTATATTTTTATATTTTTCCTCTATCTTGAGAGCCTCTATTAAAACCTGAGCCTTTTCTTTTGTATGGGTCATCTTTTGATGAATTCTCTCCTGTGCTCCTGATTTTTCTGCAATATTCTTTATGGAGGCAAGAACAGAGGCTGTAACCTCTCTTTTTTTCAATACTCTATCGAGGAATTTCTTATCTTCTCCTGAGGCCATTTCAGAAAGATAGTGGTGGAGGAGCGTTCTTTTTCCTTCTTCTATATCACTTCCTACAGGTTTTCCCAATACATCCTCTGTCCCGAACAGCCCCAGCTCATCATCCTTTATTTGAAAGATGATTCCGAAATATTCTCCAAGCCTTTCAAGATTCAAGATTGTTTTTTGGTCCTGACCAGAGGCTAAAGCCCCTGTGGCAAAGGGAAGGGAGAAGGTGTATCGTGCGGTTTTATATTTATAGAGTTTCAATATATCCTCTTCACTCACCTCTCTTTGAACAGAACTGAGATATATGTCCTGCATCTGAGAAAGGCCTACATTTATTAGTTCTCTTGACCACATGGATAGTATTCCCTCTTTTATTCCAGAATCAATTCTTAGATTTGAGAGTATTTCGAATGCAAGGTAAAATGCGATGTCTCCAACACATATACCAAGACTCTCTCCGAAATGATATGAATCAAATACGTTTTCATCCTCTCCAAGGTCTTTATATTGATAGAAAATGCTCTTCCCACCCCTTCTCATAATATCTCTGTCCATAATATCATCATGAATCAGGAGAGAAGATTGGAGAAGCTCATAGGCAGATGCTGTTTTGACTATTGACTTTATGAGGCCTTTTTTAAACATGAGATATGATAAAATTATTAAACAACCTCGTATCATCTTTCCATTAAGGCAGAATTTCCCTAAACGTCCAATAAGATCCTTTCCCCATAGATTGATTCCTGCAAGTTCCTTTTCCTTTTGAATTAAAAACTCTCTTAGATATTCTTCGATGTGTATCCTGTGTTTATTAAAAAATTGGTTCATAGATTTCACACTGGTCCTCGTGTTTATTAAAAAATTGGATGATCGATTTTACACTGATCCTCGTGTTTATTAAAAATTGGATGATCGATTTCACACTGATCCTCATGTTTATTAAAAAATTGGATGATCGATTTTACACTGATCCTCTTTCTTTATTTTTAAATATAATAGGGCGAACTTATAGTTTTATATTTCAATTGAAAAAATAACTATATTCTATGAAAATTTCAATTTCCTATATAATTTTACATACGAAGTTCGCCGGCACTGCGGCATTATTTATAAATGTATATTTCTTTTTTTCTATTTGTTTAAACTCGATATTCAACCTAATATAGAATTAAAGATACAGAAAATGAAAGTAGATTTGATTAATACAATGGCAGAGGCATTGAATGAACTATACAGATGGCCTGAAGATACAGTCCAGATCTTCCATCATAATGATACCGATGGACTTACCTCAGGTGCAATATTAACAGAGGCTTTTAAAAGAAAAGGCTACAACATAAATCGTTTTTGTCTCGAAAAGCCATACCCTCAAGTCTTGAAAAAGGTTTTTAAGGATAAGGGCCGAATATTCATCTTCGCTGACTTTGCTGGAGGAATAGCAAAGGTGATATCAAAATTAAACAGAGGTAGGAGCCTGGTATTAATACTGGATCATCATGTTGCTGAAAAGTCAAACGATCGGACGGTTAAAAATCTTGATCCTGATCTCTTTGGCCTTAAAGGGGATCGGGATATTTCAGCATCAACCACATGCTATCTTTTTGCAACTGCAATGGATCCTAAGAATAGAGACCTTGCCTCACTTGCTACTTTAGGAGCTCTTGGAGATGAATTCTTAATTGATGGCAGGCTGGTGAGTGAAAACCGGAGGGTTACAATGGAGGCTTGTAAGCAGGGCATGGTTAAAATTGAAGAAAAAGAAAGAGGGGAGCGCTATATTTTTAAGTTTTCTAAAAGAAGTATTTCCGGGAGATATTTTTCAGCCTATCTTGATATACTCGGGGGTGTGGGTTACTATGGTAATGGGCCTCTTATGGGAGTAAAGGTCTGTATTGAAGGTTTTTCTGAGGAATCTGATAAGATGGTAGATAGGTTAAAACTTATAAAGGACGAATTATTTAATTCCGAGATTGAAAGGCTTAAAGGCGGGACCCTTAAGGGAGGGGCCCTTAAGGTAACGGATCATATTCAATGGTTTCACGTTGAAGACAGGTTTTCACCGATGGGCGCTAAGATGATAGGGACCCTCTGTAATAAAGTTAAAAATATGGACTTTATCGATCAGGGAAAATATATTGCTGGCTTTCAGGTGATACGGAATGAGGTTCCAGATTTCGGGAGTATTAATTTCAATGAAGTAAAGATTTCTATGAGAGTTTCAGCCCTGTTAGAAGAAAAGATCAGGGCTGGAGAGACAATGGGGCTTAATATACTTCTTCCA
Source organism: uncultured Spirochaetota bacterium (assembly GCA_964424795.1). Taxonomy (GTDB): domain Bacteria; phylum Spirochaetota; class B62-G9; order B62-G9; family DRHN01; genus CAYRKG01. The sequence continues at coordinate 16,069 of CAYRKG010000053.1, read as the reverse complement.
GAAGCGACTAAAAGAACAGGAGGCTTCTGTGATGCCTGCCACACTCTTACTGCAGCCTCTACAGTGAAGATTGGCAGGGAGGAAAGTCTTATAGAAGAGATGGAGAAAATTTTAGCACATTGAAATGATAAACAGGAGTAATCTATATGGGAATGGGAACAGGTTTTGGAAAGACTATCCTTATAGGAGACCAGTTTGTATTAGATGGCATTCCAGCCATTGTGTCATCCATCTCTTATGAAACAGTTGCCACTGTTGAGAGGAGGCATGAAAGGGGATGGATTCTTGAAGATAACCGGAAAGAGGTCCCCGGATATAAGGCGAGCAAAAAAGAATTGCAGGTTCAATCGATAAACAGGATTCTTGAGGTAATGAAGATTGATACGGTTAGGACCCCGATCAAGATTACATTTAGTGGTAATTTAATTGCTGGAAGTGGTATTGGTGCCAGTGCCGCAAGCTGTGTTTCACTTGCAAGGGCCCTTGATGATGAGTTTAGCCTCGGTCTTACCATTGGAGAGATTAATGATGTAGCCTTTGAAGGAGAGTTTGCATATCATGGAACACCCAGCGGAGTAGATAATACTGCCTCCTGCTATGGGGGATTTTTCCTGTATCAATTGAAAGCAGATAAGAGGATTGTTGAAAAGATTACGGTAAAACGACCTATTGATGTGGTTCTTGGACAGAGCGGCGTTTCTGCTGATACAAGGCTTTTATCCGAGCTTGTAAAAAAAGAAAAAGAAAGGGATTCAGAGATCTTTACAAAAAGACTTAAAATAATTACTGAGCAGTCCCTGGAAGTTAAGAGGAATCTTGAGGCTTATGATCTTGAAAATGTGGGAAAGATTTTGACTGAAAACCACAAGATTCTTATTTCATTGGGACTTTCTCACAATAAACTCATATCTCTCTGTAATCTTGCATTGAAAAAAGGTGCATTCGGGGCAAAGCTTACAGGAGGAGGGATGGGAGGGTACATGGTTGCTCTCACCCCTGGCAAAGAGCTACAGGATAGAGTGGCTAATGCTATTGAAGAGGAGGGCTTTTCTGTAATAAGGGCAACTTTAGTACCTTAATAGTGATTTTCTTGCCAAAAAGGCAAGAAAATATTTTCCCGATTGAGGCCGAAGGCCTCAATTTGAGCGAAAGCGACGTGAGGCCGAAGGCTTCAATTTAAGCGAAAGCGACGTGAGGCCGAAGGCTTCAATTTAAGCGAAAGCGACGTGAGGCC
>CAYRKG010000053.1:0-14735 GCA_964424795.1 uncultured Spirochaetota bacterium | reverse complement strand
GAAGGCCTAACTTGAGCGAAAGCGAATAATAGAGAAGGTGGCTTGTATACATCAGGTTCTAATCTGAAAGGGTTTGAAAATCGAGTATTACATCAAGAAACGCCCTTTCCCTCTGTGGAGCCGTTTTGAAGTAGAAAAGATGGGATTTTTTGCCGCTGTCCGATGCCCCAAACCCTTTAATAAAGCCTTTATTGATTTTCTCTATTCTATCTGCAATTTTTGGTTCGATTTTTTGCATCCGACGTATGGTATAAACTCTTTCTATGTTCATAAAATAAGGGGTTATATAATCTATGTGCCAGAACTTCTTCTTCTTTTTTCGAAAGTGCCGTTCTATTCTTTTGTCAAGCGAATGCATCCCTGAACCAACATAAACATAGTAGCCTTTTTTAAAAGACACCCTTCCCATTTTTCCCACTTCGACAAACTTGTTATCTTCATTTCTCAATAAGAGTACATAGCTTCCCGCCTGTCTACAGTGGAGTCTTGCCTTTTCGCATTCTATTTTTATCTCTTTAATATTGCCAAGATCAATGGACACAGGGTCTAAAAGGCTCAGGCTGAAGGCTTTGAAAGTTACTCTCTTTTCTGAAAGGATTTTTTCGGAAAAATCAGGATCAGTATGGAAGTTAGGCATAAAGGTATGTGCTGATCTGTTCGGTATTATAAAAATCATAAGAGCCTGATAGCCTACATTTGTAAGTCTACTTAAAACTTCTATATGTTGTTTTGCCCTTCTACTTGGTGCATCCGGGAATAGTGCTACGCCATTATGACAGAGGGTACATGTTTTAACCTCCAATAGCATAGGTGAAGAGTTGCTATTCGTTAAAAAGAAATCAAACCTGTTGTTACCGATATTCTTCTCCCTGTATATGTCATGGGCATTATTAAGGCCGGGTAGAAGGTTTTTCTTTATCATAGTGTAAACAATATCATTTACTTTATTCGTATCCAGGAGTACATAGTCATTATGATAGAAGGTTGAAACTACCCTATATTTAAACTTATTCATCTGTGTAGCTGTTATAAAAAACCTTCCTCCTTCCACGAGAAACTCCTCTATTCTTCCTGTATTAGGCAGATAGGCTCTTACAACCTTTTTCCCTCTTCTCAAAAGAAGTGTAAACCTGCCTTCTCTTTCGACAAAAGAGGCCTCTTCCCATTTTTTATAGAGATGTAATTGATTAATCATCTTAGGTTAAATGTAAAAATAGAGGATGGACAATACAAGCATAAAGGTTGTTATTTTTTATGAGTAAAGATATCTAATTTTAACCTTTGCAGCTATTCTGAAAAAGATTAATATTAATGTATAGCTTATAACGACAAGAATGGTAGGTATCTGGGTATATTAGAGGTGGCAAAGGTTGCAGGTGATATAAAGGAATTTGAGGTTGGGGAAAGGCTTTATTTGATTGTTTAAATTGCGTTATGAAAGTAGCTTCTTTTAAGTATATTTTTTTTTCTATTTTGTTGATCTTATTTTTAAGTTTGTTGCAACTCTATTCAAAGGTATACGGGCAGATGATTGATAATGAAGGTATAAAACTTCCCCAGCCAAGATATAGTGGAGAGATCTCTGTAGAAGAGGCAATAAACAGAAGAAGATCAGTTAGGAACTTCACTGAAGAGGCCTTAACCCTGGCTGAGGTTTCACAGCTTCTATGGGCTTGTTCAGGTAAAACCTTTGATGGAACTACAGGTGCGAGTAGAGCTTATCCTTCTGCTGGTGGTCTTTATCCTCTGGAAGTATACATTGTGGCAGGAAATGTGGAGAGGCTTGAAAAAGGAATCTATAAGTATAACTGGAAAGATCATTCCATCAGTCTGTTAAGAAGTGGAGATTATCAAAAGGAGTTATCCAGGGCAGCCTTGGGTCAATCATTTGTGAGAGAATCCCCCATATGTATTATTATTACTGCACTGTACAGGAGAACAGGCAGGATTTACGGTGATCGTGGTATAATTCGATATGTCCACATGGATTCCGGTCATGCAGCGCAAAACATCTATCTGGAAGCAGTTTCCCTAAACTTAGGGGCAGTGGCAGTTGGAGCATTTATTGATGAACGGGTGAAGAGGGTCTTGGGTTTGGAAAGAGAAGAGCCACTGTATATTATTCCAGTTGGACATCCCCTCAAATAGTTATTTCTTTGTGAACAGTTTAAATTGGCAATCTTTTCCATCATAAATATTAATATAGATGAATATATCATAGTTGGCATTAAGGGGGAGATTAATGGCAGGGAACTCGTTTGGAAGGGTATTTAAGATAACAACCTTTGGTGAGAGCCATGGAAGAGCAATTGGTGTGATCATTGATGGAGTTCCACCCAGAATTCCACTTTTGGAATCAGACATACAGCTGGAGTTGAACCGTAGAAGGCCGGGGCAGAGTAGAGTTTCCACTCAGAGAAGAGAAAGTGACAGGGTTGAAATTCTTTCCGGTGTTTTTGAAGGAAAGACTACAGGGACAGCTTTGACTCTCTATATTCAAAATGAGGATATTAGATCGGAGGATTATGAGGCCCTCAAACATCTCTATCGGCCGGGACATGCTGATTATACTTATAGACAAAAATATGGCATACGTGACTGGAGAGGAGGCGGAAGAGCTTCGGGTCGTGAAACAGCAGCAAGAGTCGCAGCAGGTGCAGTTGCAAAGAAAATTCTCAAGTCTTACGATATCAAGATTATTGGCTATACACTGGAGATCGCTGGCATTCGTGTGGAGAGTATCGATTACAACATTATTGAGACGAATATCGTTCGTTCTTCAGACTCTGCAAAGGCAGATGTTATGATCAAAAAGATTGAGGAAGCTGAGAGAGAAGGAGATTCCGTGGGTGGCATATTGGAGTTTGTCATTGAAGGATGTCCGCCGGGTTTGGGAGATCCGGTTTTTGATAAATTAGATGCGCTTCTTTCCCATGCATTGATGTCCATAGGGGCTGTGAAGGGGGTTGAGTTTGGATGCGGTTTTGAGTCAGCTCGACTTCGAGGCTCTCAGTACAATGATTCTCTTTATAATGAAAAAGGTCGTGTAAGAACAAGGACAAATAATGCCGGAGGTATACTCGGTGGAATATCGACAGGGGAAGCTATAGTTTTAAGGGTTGCAGTGCGCCCCCCAGCTTCAATATCGATACCACAAAAAACTGTTAGTATAGATGGTGAAGAACAGACGATCGAGATACATGGACGTCACGATCCCTGTATAGTACCAAGGATTCTCCCAGTCGCTGAGGCGATGGTAGCCATTACCATTTTGGATTGTTTACTTATTCAGAACTTAAACAGATGATCGATACGATGTTAAAACTGTTCCAAAAATCTTAGGTTACTTGAGTGAAAGAGGCGAATATCATCTATTCCATATCTCATCATAACAAGCCTGTCAAGTCCCAGCCCAAAGGCAAACCCCGAGTATTCATCAGGATCAATACCGCTGGTTTTAAGAACATTTGGATGAACGAGTCCGCAGGGTAAAAGCTCAAGCCAGCCTGAGTTTTTACAGACCTGACAGCCTTTTCCTCCGCAGATAAGGCAGTTAATATCGAGCTCAAATCCTGGTTCAACGAAGGGGAAGTAACCTGGTCGAAGCCTTATCTTTACCTCTCTTTTAAAGACTTCTTTAAGCATGGTTTTCATGACTGCAATGAGGTTTGAAACAGAGATATTTTTATCTATCATAAGCCCTTCAACCTGGTAAAAGGTGTGCTCGTGGGAAACATCGGTTTGTTCGTAACGAAACACCCTTCCAGGGGCAATGGCCCGAATAGGAGGTTTGAATTTCTCTATTGCTCGCACCTGGACGCAGGAGGTATGTGTTCGTAAAAGAGTGCCATCAGTTGTCCAGATGGTATCTTGCATATCCCGTGCCGGGTGATCCTGTGGGATATTTAAGGCTTCAAAGTTGTAGTAGTCAAGCTCAATCTCAGGACCTGTTGCAATGGTAAATCCCATCGATGTAAAGATATCTTCTACTTCAATGCGCATCTGAGTTATGGGATGTAGGTGACCCATCTCATTCCTTATTCCTGGTTCGGTAATATCTATCTTCTCCTTCTCTTCAAGCTCCTTGAAAATTCCGTCTGATAGTTCTTCATTCCTTACATTGAGCATTTCTTCAATCTTGAGCCTGACCTGGTTTGCTACTTTGCCAATTTCCGGTCTTAACTCCTGAGGAAGAGCCCCCAATCCCTTTAAAATCGATACAATTTTACTTTTCCTCCCCAGATACTTAACCCTGAGCTCCCGCATTGATTTTAGAGATTTTATACTTTTAATTTCTTCTTCTGCATCTTTAAGAAAAGCATCAAGTTGTTTTATGATTTCCATATGGGTTCTCTAAAATTAAAATATTCAATGCCAAAAGGTTAAATCGAAGCTTATGCCTTGAAAATCCTTTTGGCTTAAATATAAATTATTATGCACTCAAGTCAATCTCTTTGATATAGTTCCTCTTTCAACTAACTGTACCTTTAGCTTTACACTTTTAATAATGCTATCTTCTCTTTTAATATTATTAACGAGTATCTCTGATCCTAATTCTCCCATTTGTGAAACAGGTAATCTCACTGTTGTTAAGGGTGGTGAAAGGTATTTTGAAGAGCTTAAATCACCGAATCCAATGATAGATCTGTTTTCAGGAACTCTTATGCCTGTTTCAGTAATTGCCTTGAGGCTTCCGTATGCTATTTTATCGTCGGTTGCCAAAACTGCACTGAAATTTTCATCTTTTATACTCCTTTTAGTTATACTGTATCCAAAAAACTCTCTAGAATAGGAGCTGTTTATCTCTCCCTGTTTTATCAGGGTCTCTTTATATTGAATTCCATTTTCATCAAGTGCAAATAGGTATCCCCGCTTGATCTCTTGTGTAAAGAAGAGCTCTCTATTATCTTCTATAAAAAGTATTTCAGTATGTCCCATTTTGATAAGCTTCTTTGTTGCAATGTAACCGCCTTGAAAATAGTCTATTTCAACGATGTTAGCGTCTTCTCTTTCAATGTCTCCACCTAGAAGAACGAATTTTCTTCCGGAATCTATTAGACTTTTTAGTGCGATCTCATCTTTATCAATATCAGTAATCAATAAGCCATCAAATCTTCCTTCATTTAATAGAGTTAAACAATCGTTTAGCGATTTATTGAGTTTTATTTCTACGGAAAAACCGTGCAATGTTAAAACCTTTACAGAAGTATTGATGAGTTCTGGATTGTGGATGATCCTGAACTCTTTTGTAACGATTCCAATTGTTCCGGTAGACCCTGTTTTAAGATTTTTTGCTGTTATATTTACTGTGTAGCCAAGCTCTTTAATGGCTCTATATACTTTTCTTTCAGTTTCTTCTCTATATTTACCCTTTTTGTTGATCACCCTTGATACTGTTGCTATTGATACGCCTGATTTTTTTGCAACATCCCTGATTGTAATCATTTCATTTTATTTTTTTATTGGTTATTAGAACTAAGCATTTCTTAGTTATAGTAAGAAAATTCAGAGAGAATGTCAAGGTAAACGTTTACATCAATATATTAAATATATAAAAAATTATTTTCTTTAATAAATAAATATTTTCTTTTTTATAAATTATTATTGACAAGAAATCTTCTTTAGTGTATATATAGATGGTTACGAAAGCATTAGTTTATTAATTAGAGGGTAAACGTTTACATTTAAAATATGGAGGTCTCTATGGCAGAGGTAGTATTAAAGAAATTAACAAAGATATTTGAAGGTAGCGTTGTTGCAGTAAAAGATTTTGATCTTGATGTCAAGGATAAGGAGTTTCTTGTTCTTGTTGGGCCCTCTGGATGTGGAAAATCAACAACATTGAGGTGTATTGCAGGTCTTGAAGAGATTACAGAAGGTGAAATCTATATTGGTGAAAGGCTTGTGAACGATATCCCGCCAAAGGATAGGGATATTGCAATGGTATTTCAGAACTACGCTCTCTATCCTCATATGAATGTTTACAAAAACCTCTCTTTTGGTCTTGAGCTCAGGAAGATGCGTAAGGATGAGATTAACCGTCGGGTTCATGAGGCTGCTCAGATACTTGATATTGAGCATCTGCTTGACAGAAAACCAAAAGCGCTTTCAGGAGGTCAGAGGCAGAGAGTTGCTGTTGGCCGTGCAATAGTCCGAAAGCCCAAGGTCTTTCTGTTTGATGAGCCATTATCGAACCTTGATGCAAAGTTAAGGGTTCAGATGCGCACTGAAATTGCAAAGCTGCATCAAAATCTCCAGGCTACAATGATATATGTAACCCACGATCAGGTTGAAGCAATGACAATGGGAACGAAGATTGTTGTAATGAAGGATGGGCTTATACAGCAGGTATCTGATCCATTAACCCTCTATGATTTCCCGTTAAATAGGTTTGTTGCCGGATTTATTGGAAGTCCTCCAATGAACTTTGTTGATGCTGATCTTGTTAGAGAGGGATCAAACTATTTAATTAAGGCAGATGCTTTTACAATTAAGTTAAAAAAAGATATGTATGAGAAAGTAAAGGATTATGATGGAAAGAAGGTGACCTTTGGTTTCCGACCTGAAGATCTCATCGATGAGGCTATTGTGAAGGACAAGGAGGGGAGGCTGATTAAAGCAAAGGTAGAAGTAATTGAGCCTCTTGGGTCAGAAATTTTTCTGTATCTAAGTGCCGGGAATGATAATTTTGTTGCTCGTGTTCCTCATCATTACATTACGGAGCTTGGTGCAGAGGTTGGTTTTGCAGTGGATTTGGATAAATGCCATGTCTTCGATATTGAAACGGAAAAAGTAATTTTTTAGAAACATTTATTAATATTTCATAAGAGGTATCTTTCGAGATACCTCTTATTTTATACCTTTATTAAAATTTACGTTAAGTCATCAACCTTTTTTTTAAACTGATGGATATCGATAGGTTCGAAGAGAACACTTATCTTCCTCTCATTTTTAAAGCGGGCAATTATACTGTCAATTTTTTGACCTTTTTCTGCAATGATGAGCATTGGAATATTTTTCGTATCATCATTATTTGAAAACGATGCTAGGAGATTTTCCAGTGTCAATTTTGTAAGTTTCGTGCCTGAAATGATAAAGGAGGGCTTAGAATTTCCAATAGCAATCCCGATCCCTATAAGATTTGAGGCTGTTATAACCTCATAATCAAGCATTTCTAAAAGGCCGCTAATGAACTTGATCCTCTCCTGGTTTTCTTCGATAATGAGGACAAATTCACTAGAATCAAGGTTAGGCATGTTAAATTCCTGTCTGAATCTCTCCAATTCTGACCTTTCAATTTTGTAGAAGCCACCAGGAGTGGTTTTTGCCCTAATTTTTCCACTCTGGCACCACTTCCTTACTGATTGTTGGGATACGCCAAGCAATCTTGCCGCTTCCTCTGTGCTTATAATTTTACCATCTCCCTTTAACATAAGTTCTCCTTCTCTTTCAATTTTTTGGTTGATTCTATCACAAATAAAAAGATAATACAACAATTAAGATAGTATATCTTAAGATATTTTTTAATTTTTTTCCTGCATATCCATATTGTGGATATGCATATTTTTTTTATAATTTTGAACATTATTTTTATTCAGCAGCATAAAGGTAATAAAGATAACAAGCAACCCCGATGAGATTGAAAGATAGGGTTTCAGTTTGAGAATAAATAGAAAGTATCCGAAAATTATGGTTACAAAAAAGGCCATAAGAGAATAAACAATTTGACTCCCAAAATGTTTTAACAATGGAGATTCTGATGAAGCTGTTGCGATGATAAAGTTCAGAGAGAATGGTGAATTTATATCTCCGAAAGTAGAACCTGAAAAAACAGAGGCGATTGATGCAAACATTATATCATCCACGATAAGGGGATGGGTCATATTTAAGCTGGTTATCTTTAAGGCAATGGGCATAACTGTAGAAATTGTAAAAAGAGAGGAACCGCTTAAAAAACTGATAATAGATGAAAATATAAAGATAAGGAGGGGAATAAGATTATAGGATATAGTTTTATGTCTGAGAAGATCGACTAAAGAAAAGAGGCCTAGCTTCTGTGCCAGTCCTTCGATTGACATAGAAAGAATTATATAGAAAATGGTCAATAATAATGCAGGAGATATCATATTCTTTCTATTTTCCACTTTTTTATACTGTTCATATGGAATCGATTTCGTTATTAACGAGAAGAGTAAAGAGAATACGATTCCAGTGAAAAGAGCGATAATAAACATTATCTGATAATTTTGTAAATTTAAAACTGTACGGGTGTAATATCCCTGTTTACTAAGAAGAAGGCTTGCAACTATTACCCCGAACATAATAAAGAGAGAACCTAATACTCCATATAAAGCCAGGGTTATATTTGGTTGTTTAATATTAATTACATTGAGACCAAAGGTTATGTTGTTATTCAATTTATTATTTCTTAACTCGTAGCGTTTCATTAAGAAAATATCTTTTTTTAGAACTATTGTTGTTAGAGCAATGAAAAATGAGAAAATATTGTAGTATTGAAATTGCAGGCTGTTGTAAAAGGCCTTAAGAGGAGAATATCCAATTCCTAAACTGTTGAAAGCTCCTCCAATAGCCCCTATGCCTATTGGTAGAAATGTTGTAATAGGGATGATAGTCCATAATGATGAAGCTACTGTGTTCAGAAGATATGCATGTTTAACTGCAGATAGTTTTTTTTGCTCAACAAATGGTTTTGAAAACAAACCTACCAGAAGTGCAGAAAGATTTCTGTCTATAAAGAGGGCTGTGTTCGAGAGAAGTACTATATATTCCAATTTGTTTCTTGTCAGTCTTTTCTTTGAAAAAACATTTCTCAATGTAGAGATAAATCCACTTCTGTTTAAAAGAGAAAATAGAATAAGCGATTCGGCAATAATGATGAGGACAAAAATGTTTTTATTGTTTGTAAGTGCCTTGATTATAAAGGTGCCTGAGATATTGAGAAATCCGAAGAATGGATTAAATCTTGATACGATGATTGACCCAATAAACAATCCTCCAATTATAGGTAGAACTACATCCTGTTGCCATAAGAGAAAAATGATACTGAGGATAAATGGAAGCAGTGCAATAAGGCCAAAGTTGTTCAATGAATTACCTTATAGTGTTATTACTTTATTTAATTTAATGAATTAGTTGCTGTAAATCAACTTTTTAAAATTTCGCGGGCATATTGCAACCTCTTTAAAACTCTTTCCTTCCCAAGTACCCTCATTGTTTCAAAAAGTCCCGGAGAAACCTTTGTCCCTGTAACAGCCACTCTAATTATCATAAACAGCTGTCCTGTTTTTAATTCAAGCTCTGTAACAAGGTCTCTTAAACTTTTTTCAATTTCATCTTCATTAAATGATTTAAGATCCTTTAATCTGGCCAGCGCCTTATTGAGTATATTTATTACATCTTCTTTTTTGAGCCTCTTTGGGATAAGGGCATCCCTTTCCTTTATTTCAAAATGTTGATCAAAAAAAAACCAGATACGGTCCTTTATTTCACTGAGGTACTTCAATCGTTCCTGAATGAGGGGGAGAATTTCTAATATATAGTTTTTGTATTGATCTGAAGTATCCTTTGTTATCAGATTAGCTTCAATAAGATAGGGGAAGATTAACATATAAAGCTCATGCACACTCTTTTTTCTTATATACATCCCGTTGAACCAGTCAAGTTTTTCATAGGAAAAAACAGCAGGTGCCTTATTTACTCTCTTCAAATCGAAGTTTTTAATCAATTCGTCCATTTCGAAGAACTCTGTTTTGTCATCCATAGACCATCCAAGTAGGACAATAAAATTAAGAAATGCATCGCTGAGATATCCTTTCAAACGAAACTCCCTTACCATTGTTGATCCATGTCTTTTTGAGAGTTTCCCCCCGCCATGTGCAAGAATAACTGGAACATGTGCAAATACAGGTGGCTTCCATCCAAAGGCATTGTAAAGAATTATATGTTTCGGAGTACTCGGAATCCATTCGTCGCCCCTTATTACATGTGTAATCTTCATGAGATGATCATCAATGACATTTGCAAGGTGGTAGGTGGGAAATCCATCTGATTTAATGATAACAAAGTCATCTATTATACTATTACTGGTTTTGATTGTTCCCCTGATTTCATCCTTGAATGTTGTCTCACCTGTAAGGGGTGTCTTCAATCTAATAACGAAAGGATCTCCCTTTTCATCATGTCTCTTAATTTCTCTGGAAGAGAGACTTCGACAATGCATGTCGTATCCTTGTTGTATGTCAAGCTTTTTTTGATCTTCTCTTAATGCCTGCAATCTTTCAGCCGTACAGTAACACTTATATGCGTGACCTTTTTTAATTAAGCTAAATGCATGGTAATTGTAGAGCTCTTTTCTTTCAGACTGCAGATAGGGGCCATAAGGTCCTCCAGTATCTGGGCCTTCATTCCAACTAATTCCTACCCACTTTAGTGAATCTATAATGTCTTCTAATGCACCTTCAACAAGACGTGTTCGGTCTGTATCTTCAATTCTCAAAATAAAGTCACCATTATTATGCTTGGCAAATAGATATGAAAAGAGAGCAGTTCTCAATCCTCCAATGTGAAGGATACCTGTAGGACTTGGTGCGAATCTTGTTTTAATACTTTTCATCCATTACTCCACGTAAAATAATATAATAATAATTCTAATGAGATTCTGCTTAAATGTTTGAATAATAGCTTGAGTTAATTGCTTTGCGGGAAACCGAACTGAAGGCAAGAAAATCGGTATTAAAGTACTAAATGTGTTGAAAAAATATTATCTATAAAATAAATTAAAATTAGAAGGTTGGAGAAAGAATATGGAACACTTTATCGTTCATGGTGGAAACAGACTGAAAGGAACCATTACACCTGCTGGAAACAAAAATGCAGCTCTTCCCATCCTGGCTGCAAGCCTCTTAACAGATGAACCAGTTACCCTCAAGAACATACCAAGAATAAAAGATGTCGAGATTATGGTTGAGCTTTTAAAATCAGTTGGATCTGAAGTGAAGTGGATAGATGACAGCACTGTTAGCGTTAAAGCTAATCTTCCCACGGAAAAGTCGGTACACTTAAAAGAAGAATATGCATGTGAAATAAGGGCCTCAATACTATTTGCCGGACCATTGATTGCTCGTGGAAAAAGTGTTTACTTTCCTCCTCCAGGGGGAGATGTAATTGGCAGGAGAAGGCTGGACACTCACTTCTATGCTCTTCAATCTCTGGGGGCAAAGGTTCATACTGAAAAGAAGGGATTTTTTATAGAGGCAGGTAAACTCCGTGGGAGTACAATCTTTCTTGATGAACCGAGTGTAACGGCTACAGAAAATGCAATAATGGCGAGTATTTTTACAAAAGATCCAACGGAGATACGAAATGCAGCGTCAGAACCTCATGTGCAGGATCTTATTGGCTTTTTAAACCTCCTAGGTTCAAATATTAAAGGAGCAGGAAGCAATGTTCTTTCTGTAAGTGGTGCGAAAGAACTTGGCGGAGGAAAATGGAAAATAGTCGGAGATCATATCGAGGTGGGAAGTTTTGTTTCTCTTGCTGCAGTAACAGGGAGTGAGATTACCATTAAGAATGCAGAGGTTCAGTACTTCAATATGATCAAGTATTATTTTTCAAAGCTCGGTGTACAGATTGTTATTGAAGGAAACGATGTAATAGTTCCAGGAAATCAGAAGCTCTTAATAAAGAACGAACATTTTGGTGAAATTCCTACCATCTATGATGCTCCCTGGCCTGGACTTCCCACAGATCTCACAAGCATTGCAGTAGTTACAGCTACACAGGCAGCTGGTACTGTATTAATCTTTGAAAAGATGTTTAATGGCCGACTGTTCTTTGTTGATAAGCTTTCCAGTATGGGAGCTCGAATTGTATTGTGCGATCCTCATAGGGTAGTAGTAGCTGGTCCATCAAAGCTTTATGGAACAAAGCTTGTAAGCCCTGATATCCGGGCTGGAATGGCTCTGTTAATAGCAAGCCTCTGTGCTGAGGGTGAAAGTACTATACATAACATAGAACAGATCGACAGAGGATATTTGAAGCTCGAACAGAGATTGAACAAAATTGGAGCTCGAATAGAAAGGGTTAAAGGATAGGAATGAAAACAAAAGGGAAGCTTTTTTTGAATACAATATCTGTTATAATCCTGTTCTTATCATGTACAGTTTTTTCAATTTATCTTTTGTATACCACCGATCTTAAACAGCGGGAGATCGATTTCCAAAGAGAGATAGGGAAGTTTATGTTGAGCCTCATTGATGAAAGGATAGATGCATTGGATACTAGAGGAGATGTTGAGCTCATTACGGATGTTGTAGATTTTGCTGCAGAATATTTTGATGTAAACGAAAGGATAAATATTACCGTTTTTCATACTGTTTCTGGCAAGATACTGTACCCTTTTTCTGTAACAGAGAGAAAGATTGATAGAGAAGTTTTAAAGAAAACTAAGGAACTTATTGAGGGAGAAATTTATCTGAAAGATAGGTTTGGATATTTTGTTAATTACAGCAAACTAGATTTTACCTTTTTCATTTTCACTTATTCCAGTGATCTCTTTTTCTATAGAAATCAACTTATATACATAACTATAGGTATATTTGTTTTATTTTCTCTTCTAATATTTATTATTGATGGCATTGTGATGAAGAAGTGGAAATATTTACTGGCTGAACTTAAAACAAGGTTTGAAAAAACTCCTCTGAGAAAGGGGAACGTAGCAGGGGAACCAATTCAGAAATACGGAACTGAAATAGATGAAGTTTTTAAAGGACTTAATATAATGATCCATAGATCAGGGGATATGTTGAAGGGATTACAAAATAAGCTTAGAGATTGCTTGCAACAGAGAGAGAACCTGAAAAAATTGATTATTCTCCATAGAAAATATACACAGCACAAGGAATTATTAAGTTTAAATGAGAAAAACATTAGTGAGATGATGAGTAAAAGGCAGAGTGTTGCATCTCTGAGCCTTGAGCTGGTTAGCTTTTTAGAACCAATAAACGAGCTCTATCCACAGGTTATTACTGATGAGCTCAGCCGTTTATATTCTTTTGTTAAGAAAGATGCTACAGAGAATGGTGGAATTATAAACTTTTCCTATGGATATTTTATTAACGTCATTTATGGAGCGCCTTCTTCAGATGACAGTTCATTTCTTCATGCAATAGAAGGGTCGAAAAGGGTGTTGGAATGGATTGATGAGAGAAACAGTTCACAAAAGAATATCAGTGGTATTAAATGGGAATTAAAGATGGGTCTTTCTTATGGCACTGCTGTTACAGGTACTGTAGGGGATAACTATATAGTGCTCGGGGAGGTCGTTGAAGAAAGCATCAGGATGCTTGATCATGCAAAATTTTATGGAGTTCCACTTGCAACTAATTCTGAAAGCGAATTAAATCAACTGCAAGATGTAAAACACAGAAAACTTGATTTGGTAAGCACAGGACATGATGCTCTCCCTGAGGCATATATCTATGAAGTATTCCTAAAAGAACATCATATGATTGATGTAGCCATTAAACTGTATCTTCATGGGTTGGAGATGTTTTTTGAAGGACGCTATGATGTAGCAGCATTGGATTTTAAGAAGGTGAACAAACTTTTTAATAGCGATAATCCCTCGCTCATCTTTTTAGATCGTTGTGAAAAAATGGCAAAGGGTTAAGAATTGTTATAATGTACAAGTTTATTATTTATCTTTTAAAGACTTGTGGTTTCTAGTAATATCTTAGAAACTTCATATTTAGTATTACAATTTAAGAGTCTTTTTCTTGTTTCAGGGTTTTTTATTACTAGGGTTAGTCTGGCGAGTATTCTTAGATACTTTTCCTGCTGATTTTCAGGCCCCGCGATTAAGAAGATCAGGTGTGTGGGTTTATTATCGAGAGAGTCCCAATCGACACCCTCTTTATGTATGCCTATTGTAATGAAGAACTCCTTGATCTGTTCCATTTTTACATGTGGAATGGCAACTCCATAGCCTATACCCGTACTCATAATGGAGTCTCTTTTAAGAAGCGCTTTTTTAAAGCTGTTTACATCATAGACCTTGCCATCCTCCTTTGTGATCTTTAAGAGCTCATCTATTATCCCTTCTTTAGAAGATGAGTGGGTAAATAGAATGCGATTGAGACTGAGATACCTCTCCAGGTTTATAGTCATACTCTTCTTTTTCCTTTAGTCAAAGACTAAAAAAGCTTTGATACCAACCTCTTTCAGTTGTGTTAATAAATCATCTCCGTAATGCCAGAATGGTACATCGCAGATTTCGATCTTTCCATTTTCAATAAGTAACGTAAAGTAGTCTATCTCATGCTTTTCATTCATGGTATAGTAAGTATGTCTTTCATTAAAATAAGCATCGTTGTTCGCATGATAAAGAAGAAAATGTAAGAACTACGTAGATTATTGTTTCATCTTTATGTTAATCTCAGAGATTAATAAATGGGAGGATTTTAACATATTCCTCGTTGCTCGAACAAAGGAAGTTGGATAAGAATCTGAAGTAATCACATCAAAGCAACGGTAATAACAAAGGTTACAAATGCCTTGGCCATTGCGGTTTCACAGTCGAGTGGTGACATGCGTATCATTAAGGGAGGTGTAACAATAATAGAAATAGAGAAACCTCTACAATCCTAGTATCTTTAGCTATACAGAGCGTATCTCCTGCCTCATGAATGCTATGTAAGAGACAGCAAAACAGATCA
>CAYRKG010000052.1:16285-31136 GCA_964424795.1 uncultured Spirochaetota bacterium | reverse complement strand
TTAACCCATACGTGTATGAATTCCCATCTCCCACTTTGTCGAAGATTACTCCCTCCTGATTTTTGAGGATAAAAGGCCCAAATGCAGAGTTTGGAATAGATAAGGCAGAATCCGAATAATCTATTGGCGCTGTTATAGCTGTCTTTTCGCTGCCCGTTTCATAGTTAGCGATAAGAAAGATAGATGTCGCCTCGATCCTTCCTGAGAATGTAAGGGGATTGCCTGAACCTGCAGCATTCTCGATTTTCCAGTTATTGAGATAGAAGGGTCGATCTTCTTTGTTTATTAATTCTATATATTCGTCGTAGGCACTCGTAATGGTTCCGGCCCAGGCAATTTCATTTATAAGTATATCGCCGGGCATTGGTGATACAGCTTCATCGATAACAGTTATGTCCAGCTGAGCAGAACGACCCCTTTCATCGGTTGATATAATAGTAATTGTGGTATCCTGAATAATATCAGGAGGGGTAAAGAGAACCTGAGCCCCTGTTTCAGGGTAAAAGCTATTTTCGAAGGGAGGATTGGTTTCCCATCTTATAAGCCCGTATCCTCCCTGAGCTTCGAGAATAATAGGTTCTGTATCGAGAATTTCATTCTTTTCTGCTAAAATTGTCAGCTCCTCCAATGTCTCTTCATCCTCTCTCACAGGTGTTTCAACTTTTGTGCATCCCGAGCCATTAAAGAAGAGTAATCCTGTAAGAATGATAACTATGATAAGATAAAAAGAAATTCTCATTTGAAAAGCCGCTTGATTTTTAAAAAATCGAATTGCTACTCCAAAAAATAAGATTATGACTTTACTACATGCTTAGAGGTCTTTTAAAGTATTGAACACATTTTTAGGAGTAAAAATTTCAAAAAGAAACTTTCGATCCTACTGTGGATGGTAGGATGGCTTCAATAATGTTGATGAATAAGAAGTAATGAAAAGATCGAAAATTTCTACTGTTCGATCCATAAGAATAAAAGAGGGTAATATATTAGGATCTTCCTCTTATGGTTAAAGAGCACTTGAATACTACTAACAATCAGCACTTCGAGTAGCCGCATGCCTGACAGACGACACAGCCTCCCTCATGCTCCAGTATGCTTCCACATTCAGGACACATCCCTGCTATAGTTTTTGTGTGGCTATTAGGTAGGTTATCTGGATTAGACTGTTCTTTATCGTTATGTTTACTCTCTTCCTTGATAGATACAGCAGCTATTTTTTCTTTTCGTTTTTTCATATTGAAGTCTTTCATGTACCTCTCAATAGCTCTTGCCAAAGCATCGGAACAGGATAAAACTTTACCCCCTTCCTGTGGTAGGAGAGAGGGAGAGGGGCATCTCATACCTTTGAGCTGTTTTATGACAGAGTAGGGATCTACGTTTGAACGCAATGCCATTGAGATGAGACGTGCCTGTGCATCAAGCTGGGAAGCTGCGCATCCTCCAGCCTTTCCCATGCTTGCAAAAAGTTCGCAGGGTCCCCGTTCATCTTCATTAATTGTTACATAGAGGTTCCCGCAGCCTGTTTCAATCTTTTCAGTTATTCCTATTGTTATCATTGGTCTTTCACGGGGGGCCCTTTTCTGAGTTTCAGTATCTTTTTTATTTTTACCTGTAGTCAATACCTGAACATCACGTGATCCATCACGGTAAACAGTAATACCCTTGCATTTTAACTTGTAGGCTTCGAGATACACATTTTTTACATCTTCCACTGTTGCAGAGTTGTGAAAATTTACTGTTTTCGATACAGCATTGTTCGTATGTTCCTGAAATGCTGCCTGCATTCTAACATGGTCTATCGGCGGTATGTCGTGCGCTGTTAGAAATATGCTCTGATATTTTGCAGGAATTCCCTTAATTCCCCTTAAACTTCCCTTATGTGCAATTTCTCTAATAAGGTTATCTGAGTAAAAGCCCTCCCTGACTGAGGTCTCTAAAAAGAGGGGATTTGTTTCCACAAGCTCATCATTCTCAAGTACATTCCTGACAAATGAAACTGCAAAAAGGGGTTCAATACCGGATGAACATCCTGCTATAATACTTATGCTCCCTGTTGGTGCTATTGTTGTTCTTGTAGCATTTCTAAACTTTAAGCCAGTTTTTGCATAGATTGATCTGTTCCAATTTGGAAAAACTCTGCGGTTTTCTCCCAGTTCAAGGGATGCTTTGTCGGCCTCTTCTTCAATATACTTTATCACCTTCCTGCCTGTATCGAAGGCTTCTTCAGAATTGTAGGGGATCTCAAGTTTTATAAGCATATCTGCAAAGCCCATTACTCCCAATCCGATTTTTCTGTTCCACTGGACAAGGTCTTCTATCTGTTTTAAAGGGAATTTGCTCATGTCCACCACATTATCGAGAAATTGTATTGCAGTATGGACAGTATATTTCAGTTTATCCCAATCTATCTCCTTATCTATAACCATATTTTTTAGATTGATTGATCCAAGGTTGCATGCCTCATAGGGTAAAAGAGGCTGTTCGCCACAGGGATTGGTAGCTTCGATTCTTCCCAGAGCAGGAGTGGGATTGTGTCTGTTTACTTCATCGATAAAAACCAGTCCCGGATCACCATACTGCCAGGCTCTTTCTACAATAAGATCGAAAACCTTCCTTGCCTTCAATGTACCGGCAACCTTTTTATTCCTGGGGTTTATGAGATTATAGTCATCATCTGTGAGAACTGCGTTCATAAACTCATCTGTAACAGCTACGGAGATATTGAAGTTATTTAGTAAGTGCTGTTCAGATTTTGAGTTAATGAAGTCTAAAATATCAGGGTGTTGTACGTCCAGTAATCCCATATTTGCGCCTCTCCTTGTCCCACCCTGTACAATAGTTTCTGTTGCAGTATCGAATATCCTCATAAAGGATACCGGTCCGCTTGATATCCCTTTTGTGGTTTTAACTACATCATTCCTTGGCCGAAGCTTTGAAAAGGCAAAGCCTGTTCCCCCTCCGCTTTGATGGATCAGTGCAGTATATTTTACTGCATCAAAGATGCTTTCTATAGAATCCTCTACAGGAAGTACAAAACATGCTGAAAGCTGCTGGAACTCTCTTCCTGCATTCATGAGGGTAGGAGAGTTGGGCAAAAAGTCAAGACTTACCATCATGTTATAGAACTTCTCTTCTGTCTCGCTAAGAGAGGCATTTTTATCGTAGATCCTCTCTGCTTCAGCTATATTTTTTGCTACCCGAAGAAACATATCTTCAGGTTTTTCAATAGGATTTCCCTTGGGATCCTTTTTGAGGTAACGCTTCTTTAATACGGTAAGAGCGTTTTCAGATAGCTCGAGATTGATTTTTCCGGTGGTAGTGGACATTGAGAAGTTCCCCTCTTTTTACTACAGGTGCGGATATTTGTAGGTACTTTAATTATAGCAAAAAACGTATATAAATTAAATAGATTTTTTTTAATTTTTGAATAAAATGTTGACAATTGTAGGCATTATAGTGAAAATGACTTTGGCCCTGAGGAGGAGAGAATGAAATTATCAGAGTTGACTATAAAAAGAGCGAGAAAGACAGTTGTAATTCTTATTTCAGTGACTGTGCTTTATACAATATATCATTATCAGTGTAGCTCTGACTTTTTCATGATCCATTTTGGCACTCAGCTTTTATTTAAGGATGCTCAGGCTCTTTCTATATATTATCAGTGGGGTATGGCTCTCCTGATATTGGGAATAATTCCGGCTCTCATAGTAAAGTTTATATTCAGTGAAAGATTGATAGATTATGGTGTTTCGTTCAAAAGACCCCTTATTGCAATTTTTATTACCCTTTTGGGAGTCGCCTTTGTTACACCTTTGGTATATTTTGGCGCTAGAAACCCTGGGCTAAAAGCTTTTTATCCTCTGATCCAGAACTCCGGTGATTCAGTCAGCCTCTTTTTAAAAAGCGCTATTTTCAATTTCCTGTACTATATTGGCTATGAGTTTTGTTTTAGAGGACTTCTCTTTATGGGTATAAAAGATGATATAGGAGACTGGCAGGCAATGGCTGTATCGCTTATAGCAACAGCCCTTCTCCATGTACAAAAGCCACAGCCAGAGATGGTTATGGCGATTGTTGCTGGTATAGTTTTTCCAATTTTAGTAAGAAAGATAGGGTCACTTGTGCCATGTATATTGATTCATGCATATGCCGGCATATCTCTTGACTACTGGATTATTGTTAATAATGGAGGCTTTTAGAGGGCATCATTCAGATCAGATAAAATATCCTCCGTATCCTCTATTCCAACAGATAATCTGAGAGTTGTATCGTATATTTCCTGCCTCTCCCTTTCATCTTTTGTAAGCTTTGCATGCGATGTTTCAAAGGGAAAGCATATGCTTGATTCAATTCCACCCAGGCTAATTGCACTTTTAATAATCTTCAGCTTTTCTGTAAATCTTCTTGCAGTATCAAGTGTGCCTTTTAGGGTGAAGGTGACGATTCCACCGTATCCCCTCATCTGATCTTTTGCAAGTTTATGATCTGGGTGGCTTTTTAATCCTGGATAGTAGACTTTCTCTACTTTGTTGCTCGCTTCAAGGTACTGGGCAACTTTAAGGGCATTTGTATTATGTTTTTCCATTCTTATGGGAAGGGTTTTTAATCCTCTGTCAAGTAGGAAAGAGGAGAAGACATCGAGTGAACCTCCCAGGCTTCTAGCAGTTCCTGTTATCTTTTTCATAATGTTCCTATTTGTTACCACAGCACCACATACCAGGTCGCTGTGCCCATTTAAATATTTTGTTCCGCTGTGGACAATGATGTCTATTCCCATCTCAAGAGGTTTTTGATTTATTGGAGTTGCAAAGGTATTATCGATGATTGATACAATGTTGTGTTTCTGAGATATCTCAGCCGTTTTTCTGATATCTATTAACCGTAATAGAGGATTGGAAGGGCTCTCAATATAGATTATTTTTGTTTTTTCTGTTATCTCCCTCTCAAAATCTAAAGGGTCGTAGGATCGAATAAGGCTAGTATCAATACCATATTTTATAAGTTCACTGGTGATGAAATGATAGCTCCCACCATAGATATTAGATTGAAATATAGTATGATCTCCCTGTTTAATAAGTGAGAGGATTGTTGTTGTAATAGCAGACATTCCGGTACTGAATACCAGGCATTCTTCTCCATGTTCAAGTGCAGCGATCTTTTCAGCCGGTGCCTCCTGAGTAGGCGTATTGGAATATCTTGGATATTTTATCATACCTGAGGGATTTGGAAAGAAATGGGCTGATGAGGCGTAGATTGGGGTATTCACACCTCCCTCGCTGTAATCAGGGTATGATCCTTTATGAATTGCGATTGTACTTTCTTTCATAAGTACCTCCATATTTTAATTAAGTAGTTATTTTAATGTATATCTTTATAAAAGGCTAATCTTTTTAGTTTTGTAAGTAAGTATGCATTGTCAATAGAATAGTGAATATAAAGGGAGTTCCCATCTCATAAAGAGATTTGTTGATGGGCAATGGAATGGGGATGACTTTCTCAGAATTGGACCAGGGAAGAGATTGCAGTTTAATGCTCAGGAATGTAAATTATGCGTAGAATGAGTTAATTTTTCATTTTGTATAAGACTTCTGGCTTGAAACAGGGCATTCGGACTGTTATAGTCTATTTATGACGAACTTCGAGTTTTAAATTTAAGTTGAAAAAATAAATACATTGGATGAAAATCATAACTTTTTAGATAATTTTAAATACGAAGTTTGCAGGCACTGCTTTATTTTTTCTATATGTTAACTACTTCTTATCTAATTTTCTAAAACTCGACATTCGAAATCTTTATTATAAAAATTGATGATGCTGTGAGGGCAGATGAGATTATTAAAGCTTATCTTACTGGCCTTTTTTCTCTTAAGTCTCCAAACATGTGCCTCTGATGTCATCCGCGAAACAGGTAAGGAGCAAAGGATATACAGGCTTTTTCTTGAGGTAGAAGATGGCGATACAATTATCTACAGAGGTATACACATGAGGTTTCTGGGTGTGGATGCACCTGAGATTCGGAACCCTGAAATTGGGTTTTATATAGATCAGCCCTATGGGAGAGAGGCAAAGAATTTTACAAGAATGGAGATTAAAAAGGCGAAAAGAGTAACCTTCATAAGTGATGGCTATGATATATATGGAAGATTGCTTGTACATATTTTTGTTGACGGTTATCCCCTCTCACTGAAGATTGTTGAAGAGGGGATCGGTTATGAAACAGTTTCTGTATTTGGTGATAATGGTTTTCCAGAAATTGCTCGAAAAATACTCAAAGCTTCGAAGCTGTACAAAAATCTACCCTTTGAAAACCCCTACCTTTGGAGAAGAAAGAACCAGTGGAAATAGTTAGTACATAAACCCACTCCCACCTATGAACTCTCTGAGAATGGATGTTAGGGGGACATGTTCTGGAGTGATATATGAAAAATTGGAAATAAAGTGAAGGAGCCTCTTTGCACTGGTATAAACCTCTTCTTCTTCCTTGATATCCTTTAAAAGTGGTTCAACATACCCTTTGAGAACTGACATCTCATACACAAGTGATGAATTGAACATGACATCAGCTTCTTCCTGAAAGGGGAAGATATGTCTCTCTTCTCCTCTCCTCACCATAGGCCACTGCACAATTGTCTGTTTAGCTGAATAACCTCTGAACTGGTTGTCTCGTACGATTCTCCTGATAAGCCGTACAGTCGCGGTTGGTATCCTATTAATAACATCGATATTTAACTGGGTCAGCGCGCTGATGTAGATTTTAAACTTTTCATCCCTGCTGATCAAGCTTGTCAGGTTTTCATTCATTCCATGTATTCCTTCGATAATAATAATCTGGTTCTTCTTTATCCGTAGTTCTCTTGTATATGGATTTCTCTTTCCAGTCTTATAGTCATACCTGGGTACTCTTATCTTTTTACCTTCTAAGATGTTTTTCAGATGCCTGTTGATCAGCTCAAGGTCAAGTACGTTTAAGCTCTCATAATCTATTTCGCCACTTTCATCTCTTGGCATCCTGTCTCTGGGGAGATAGTAGTTATCAAGTGAAATGATTTCAGGATTAATGCCATTTGCTAAGAGCTGGATTGTAAGACGTTTTGCAAAGGTCGTTTTCCCGGATGAGGATGGTCCGGCGAGTAAAATTATTCTCTTCTCATTTATATTCTTTGTTATTAGATCGGCAATATGTGCAATCTTTTTTTCGTGAAGCCCCTCTGTAACCCAGATAAGATCGTCTATTTTCCCTTTGATTATGAGACGGTTGAGTTTTCCGGCTGAATCAACATCGAGGATTTTGCTCCACTCCCTCTGCTCAGAGTATATCTGGAAAAGCTTCTTCTGTTCGATAGGAGATGGGAGCCTTTTTGGATTATCCATCTCAGGAAATGTAAGAATGAGGCCAGGAGGGTAATATCTTAGTGAAAATAGCTTTAGATATCCTGTGCTCGGTACAAGGGGGCCCTGTGCGAGATTGATGCATTTCTTTAATTTATAGATGATTGTTTTTGTTTTATCTGAATATTTTAGAAGATAGTATCTGTCCCATGCATCTATTTTCTTGAATATTTCGAGTGCATCTTCCACTTCATACTCATTCTTTTCAAAAGGGATATCCAGCTTAACTAACTCTCTCATACGGTTTTCAATTTTTTTTACTGTCTCCTTTGCGATAGGAGCATTATCCAAATATGAATAGAAGTATCCTTTATTCAAGGAATGTTCTATCTTTAATGTTGCCTTTTTTCTTACAACATCTATGAATGCAGCAAACAGTAGTACTGAGAGGCTTTTTCTATATATGGACATCCCCTCTTCACTTTCCAGTGTGATAAATTTCACCTTACAGTCTCTTTTCAGTATGAACTCCAATCCCATAATTCTGTTATTGTACAGTGCCCCAACAATTGGAACATCGGGGTCCTCATCTATACCTATTTTCTGTTTTAGTTTAAGGAGATTTATACCCTCTTTTACCTCTACTCTCCTGTGTCCAACCACATCTACACTGATCATTTTAAGTTTTACCTTTTAATACTCAGCATTCACTCTAATTTAATCTAAAAAGATATGTTTAAAATATTATTATGTTGCTCCAGCTTAGTAATATATTATTATTATTTGAAGATATATTTATTATTAAATAATAATAAAATGACTAAAGGTACACTCTTAAAGTTTCTGTTTTTAACGATCAGCAATAAAAAAAGTTTTCTCATGGTAAATTTTGTCTTCCTCATTCCTACTATATTATTCTTTTATACAGTCATGCAGCTTGTCCCATGGGTTGTTCGGTATGTTGATTCCTTAAACATCTCAGTAGAGAATATAAACCCAAGATATCAGAAACTTGCCATCGTTGTAGCTTCGAATAGTTTGTTGAAAGATGGCCAGATGAATGATCTTGTGTATGTCTTTCAGAAAGAATCCTTTAACTCCATAAGAAAGCATGTTTTTATGAGATATTATAATAATGACTCAGAGAAGATACTCACCGAAAAGGCGCTTGGATATAGTGAAATCCTATTTTATAACGAGCCACTCAATATCAAAGGAAGAACTGGAGAGCATATTGTTACTCTTCAGATTGAAAGTGTGAAAGATGGGACTGTTGAAATTCTATTCTTTAATAAAAGGGCTCCAATTGGGAAGAAGATGCTTATTTTCTATCTGACTCTCATGCTCATAAGTTTTGTGATTATCTCAGGTTCTCTTGGAGGAATAAATGATTTTACACAGAGGATTGTTTTTCATGAAATTAAGGACTTTGCCTATCTCTTTAATGCAATTAAAAGGCACTTCATGCGGTCGCTCTCTGTTACGCTCTTTTTCACTATTGTGATAGGGGCAATTGCTGCAAATATATACTTTTACATTTTCCTGATAAACAGTAATATCTCTGTTTTTATTGCTGCCATAAATTTCTGGATGTTTATATTCTTTCTATTTATCCTCTTCTGGGTTTACCCACTCCTTGTTCTGAATAGGGAGGAGTCGATATGGAAGGTCATGAAGAAATCTCTCTTTGTTTCTTTTGACAATTTTTCATTTACATTTGATGCGCTTGTAGTTCTTTTTCTTATGTTTATTATCTCATGCATTACCATTTTTATTGTTCCTGGATTTGCCGGAGCGTTTACTTTTATAAATACTGTATTAAAAGAGATATCATCTCGCTATAGCAAGCTGGATGCAGCTTAACATTCCTTCTATACCAGAAATTATTAATATAGCGAATTTCGAGTTTTAGAAAAGTAGATAATAAAAGGTGGTCATACAGAAAAAATACCGGAGTGCCTGCGAAATTCGACTAATAGATCATTGAAAATTTTAACTATTTAAGGAAATAATACGATTAAGTTTGTTAAATTTGAAAACTCGAAGTTCGCCTTAATAGTGTTATTGTTAGATGATATAGCTTTGGATCGTTGGAAATGCTGATAGAATCTATCTATTTTATCTGGAGCAAACCATGGTAGTTGTAATGGAGCCAAAGGCATCGGAGGATGTGATTCAGAATGTCATTGAGCATCTGAAGGAGATGGGCTTTGAGATCCACCGATCTGATGGTGTGACACACACAATAATCGGTGCAATTGGTGATAAAACAGGAATAGATATACGTCAGCTTGAAATCTTAGATGGAGTTCATGAGGTTGTCAGGATTTCAGAGCCCTATAAACTATCATCCAGGTCATTTAAAAAGGAAAACACGGTTATTCAAATACAGGATGTGGAGATCGGAGGAAGGGAGGTTATTGTAGCAGCAGGTCCCTGTGCTGCTGAAAGTAGAGAACAGGTAATGACGATCGCAAAAGCTGTTAAGGAGTATGGAGCAAAAGTTTTACGGGGAGGTGCTTTTAAACCAAGGACCTCTCCATACAGCTTCCAGGGCCTGGGAGAGACCGGACTTAAATACCTGAGAGAAGCGGGTGACAGGTATGGGCTTATTGTAGTGACAGAGGTTGTTGATATCAGTCAGATTTCTCTTGTAAATCGATATGCAGACATTCTGCAGGTTGGAGCGCGGAATATGCAAAACTTTATGCTCCTCAAAGAGCTTGGTAAAATACGAAAGCCTGTGTTTCTGAAGAGGGGAATGTCAGCAACAATCAAAGAATGGCTCATGGCAAGTGAATATGTACTTACAGGAGGGAATAGAGATGTAATACTCTGTGAAAGGGGTATAAGGACCTTTGAGAATTATACAAGGAATACTCTAGATATCAGTGCTGTACCTGTTATTAAAAAGTTAAGTCATTTACCTATCTTTACCGATCCATCTCACGGTACCGGGATTAGAAGCAAGGTTATCCCCATGGCAAGAGCGAGTATTGCTGCTGGTGCAGATGGAATTATTGTCGAAGTTCATCATGATCCCGATAATGCAATGTCCGACGGAGCTCAGTCTCTTTATCCGCACCAGTTTGACGAGATGATGAAGGAACTTAGGATAATTGCAAAAGCTGTTAAAAGGAGGATCGGCTAATTTGTGAGAAAACCGCGCTAAATGTTTCAACAGAGTTTTGTTTATTCTTAAAGGAGTCGTGAGATGCTACATGATGAACCTGTGGTAACAGTAATAGGACTTGGTTTAATCGGAGGCTCCCTCTGTTATGCACTCAAGAAGAGGAACATAACTGTAAGGGGTGTGAGCAGAAACGAAACCATAAAGAAGGCTATGAGCATGAATATTATTGATAGGGGGTTTAATTACTCAGAAATAAAAGAAGCAGCCTATAATTCTGATTTTATTTTTATCTGCACCCCATTCATAGATGTGGAAAATAGGATTCTTCAGGTTTTTCAATATGCAGAAAAAAATACCATAATAAGCGATGTTGGGAGTACGAAGGCGTGTATTTGCCGTATAGCACAGGATCATTTGCAGAAGGGATTGTACTTTATAGGGGGGCATCCAATGGCCGGAAGTGAAAAGAGGGGAATAGAAAATGCCAGTCCATACCTTTTCTATGATGCAGTATATGTTTTAACCCCACTTCCAAAAACCCCTAAAAGGGTGATAGATAGGCTTTCTTCGCTTATTTCGATTTTAGGAGCGAAGGTCATGATCCTTCCTTCAGACCTTCATGACAGAATAGCAGCAAATGTCAGCCACCTTCCTCAGCTCCTTGCAGTTTTACTTACAAATAACCTGGCAGATAAAGATAACGATCTGTTCAGAAACCTTGCAGCAGGCGGATTTAGGGATATGACTAGAATTGCATCCTCAAGCTACAGTATCTGGAAGGATATAATTAAAACAAACAGTGATGAAATAAAGAAGGCACTTTCAAGTTTTAGAGAGGCACTAACCACTCTACTGGAGAACATCGATGATGACAGATACCTTAAAAGGGCTTTTGAAAAGGCTCAGAAAGAGAGAAAAACGATACCAAGTTACAGCAAGGGTTTTTTAAAAACACTCATTGATGTCAGGGTTACGGTAGTAGATAAACCTGGTGAGCTTGCCAAGATCACAAATCTTATCTATTACCACAATATAAACATCAAAGATATTGAGATTGTAAATGTAA
The DNA here is from genome assembly GCA_964424795.1 of uncultured Spirochaetota bacterium. Classification (GTDB taxonomy): domain Bacteria; phylum Spirochaetota; class B62-G9; order B62-G9; family DRHN01; genus CAYRKG01. Next base: position 19,611 of record CAYRKG010000052.1, on the reverse strand, counting down.
GAGAGGGAGAGGGAGGTATTTTACGGTTGGGATTTTCTGAAAAAGTTGAGGCAGAAGATGTTGCCAAAATCCTAGTAGAGGCAGGCTATGAAGTAGTAGTTGCAGATTGATATATTTGGGAATATATTTGGAGTTACGTTAACATTTAAGTTTATCACTATGAGGACATATCTGTGCTCAAAGAGAAGATAATTGAAGCCTATAAAATCCTTGGAGTTCCAGCAGATTCCTCAATATCTGATATAACTAAGGCCTACAGAAGGCTCGCGAAAGAGTATCATCCTGATTCAAATCCTGAAGACATTCAAAATTCCCAAACTATGATGATGAAGATTAATGATGCCTATGAGACCATAAAGTTGTGGCTTGATAAAGGATACGATATGTCAGTATATATGGAAAGACAGGAGCACGAAGGACCAACATCAATATGGCAGAAACTGTATGAAAAGGAAAAGCTCTTGAGGGAGGAAAAAAGAAAAAGGGAAGAGGAGAAGATAAGAAAGGAGAGGGAGGTATACTTAAAGTTTTGGGAAAAGGTTGCACTTGAGCGAAAGAATGAATTGGATGACAGGAAATCTTATAATATTATTATAAAATATACTTCTGTGCTCATATCTCTTTACTATGAAAATAAGTTTCATAATTTTCCCTACAGAGAGCGTCCATACAGTAAAAGACTCTTTAAAGATTATATGGAGAATTACAATCTCCTAATTGAAAAGTGTGATAAGCTTGCAAAATCGAGTAGGTCAGAAAGGTACAGAAAGAAAACCAGCTTGGTATATCAGTTTTTAAATGCTTTTATCGAGGATGCATCTAATGTGTATCCACTGAATCTTGAGAGAAGAGCACAATCATCATATATTTTTGAAGAAGCAGTAGGGATTTCAGATAGGTTTATTGAGAGCTATCTGACTCCTGAAGATGGTGACAAGAAAGAGGCAATGAATCTGTTTAAAAAGTCCCTTGATAGCTTTGAATACTTTTTAAGAACATATCCTGAAAGCCCTCTCGTTGAATATGCTGAAAGCAGGGTCAAGGTACTGGAAAGGCTGTACAGGGCCTTTATAAAGGATACGTGAGATTTCTATGCTCTTAATATAAACCTTTCTATTACCTCTGCAACTCCATCCTCATTGTTGTCTCTTTCAGTTACATAATCAGCCTCTTTTAAGACACTCTTTTGTCCGTTTTTCATTGCAACCCCCAAACCAGCCCAGGTGATCATATCAAGATCATTATTATTATCACCGCAAGCTATAACCTGATCCTGTTTTATGTTGAATTTATTACAGAGAAAGTGTAATCCCTTCGACTTTGAACATTCATTGTCCAAGATTTCGAATAAATAGAAGTTGTACTGTGCGAAGTAAGTATCGATTGTTCTTATTTTACTTCCAAAGTTGTTTTTGATTTCTGAATGGAGCAGAGGTATATCAGGATCACCTGCAATGACTGTTATTCGTATTACATCTTCCCATTTTTTCTCCATAATGTTATTAACCCTTGTAAGTATTCCCTCATAACTCTTTGCGAATTCACAGTAGTCTTTTTCATACCTTCCCAGGGTTTCGTAGTATCTGTAATCGTTTGATAAATAGATAATAGGTGCGTAGTCCATGTCCTTCAATAGTTTTAGCAAATCAGTTATGACATAATTTTTCAATGTGATCTTTCTCAATATCTTTTCGCTATCATGAATAACTGCTCCGTTAAAGGTGATTGCAGGATCGTTGACATTAACTGATTTTATATACCCTTTTGCTGTTATATAGCTTCTGCCAGTTGTAATAATAATTCTGACCCCTTCTTTTTTTGCTTTCTTGATATATTCCAGATTTTTTTTGCTGATCCTGCTGTTATCGTTTAAAAGGGTACCATCCAGATCACATGCCATAAGACTATACTTCATTTTTTACTCTGTATATTTAAAAGTTTGCTTGATAGGAAATTGCTGACAACCTTTGGTTATAGCGAGCCTCGGCTTTTATTGGTGAAAATACATAGTTATTTACATTTTTTAATTAAATAAAAAGCTCGAAGTTCGTCCTATAAGATACTATATTCTTATAAAATTGATAAATCTTTTTCAAATTTTGAATGAATATATATCAATTCTTTATTGAAAGAGGGAATTTGGGTGCAGATGTTTCTTTAATAATAGAGAGTTATGTTACACTATGCAAGTGTGTATCAATTTAATACAATAAAAGCATACTATTCACGTCGATATATATTTAAGAATCATGAAGAAAAGTATCCTAAAACTATCTCTAGCCTTCATTATTCTTTTCCTGATTGCTTACCCTGTATACCCCAGTGCTCGTGATAGAGAAGATAGACAAAGGTTCAAACAGTACGTTGAAGAGGGAAAAAGACATTTCGATAGCTTCGATTATTCCGGTGCCCTGGATAAATGGTCAAAGGCACACAATATTGATCCCTGGAATGAAGAGGTTAAAAGATTAATTGAAAAAGCACTGGAGAATATTGAGGAATTGAATCAAAAGTTATATGAAGGGTTTAAGTTTATCAATGAAGGTAGAGTAGATAAGGCATATGATACATTTTTGTTTATAAAAAATAGAAGCAGTCCTGAAGATTCGGATCTTTATAAACTTCTCGATAGTGGTTTTGGAAAAGTAAATGAGATCAAAAAGGATGCATTCTCCAAAAGGATTTTAGAAAGTGGCAATGAATACTTGGATAAAGAGAGATTGGAAAGAATATCACTTCTGGAAAGTAGGATAAAGGAAGAGGAGCGAATACAGAAGATACTTAACCTCAGGCAGGAGGGGATAGCTCTATTTGAGAGAGATGATTATGAGGGATCGAGGGAAAGGTGGCATGAGCTGTTAGAGTTAAAGCCCGATGATGAAGAGGCGGTACATTATCTGTCAAAGATCGAGTTTAATGAGAGGGAGAGGGAGAGGCTTTTAGAAATAGCGAAGGGATATTTTGATAGTGGTGTAATTTTTTATAATGAAGAGAGGTATGAGGAGGCGATTGACCAGTTTGAGAGTGCAATTGATATGGAGTATAATATAGAGGAGTCGAGAGAGTATATTAAAGAGATAGAGAATGCAATTATAGAGAGGGAGAAAGAGAGGCTTTTAGCGATAGCAAAGGGATATTTTGATAAAGGTATAGTTTTTTATACTGAAAAGAGGTATGAGGAGGCGATTGACCAGTTTAAGAATACAATTGAGATGCAGTATAATATACAGGAATCGAGAGGTTATATTGTAGAGATAAATAACATCCTCATGAAGATACTTAACCTCAGGCAGGAGGGGATAGCTCTATTTGAGAGAGATGATTAT
>CAYRKG010000052.1:0-16185 GCA_964424795.1 uncultured Spirochaetota bacterium | reverse complement strand
GGTGTAATTTTTTATAATGAAGAGAGGTATGAGGAGGCGATTGACCAGTTTGAGAATGCAATTGCAGTGAATTATAATGTACAGGAATCGAAGGAGTATATAAAAAAGATAAAAGATATCAAAAGAGAGGAGGAGCAGCTTGAAAGAGAGAGAATGACAGAGCAGGTTGCAGGATACCTTCGAGAAGGAATAAAGTATTACAATTTAAGTCAGTTTAAAAGATCGATTGGAGTCCTTAATGAAGGTTTAGAGCTCGATCCAGAAAATACCCAGATAAAGGAGTATATTGTACGGGACATTATAGCCTTAAAGAGGGAAGAGGAGAGATTTGTGCCAAAAACTTCACCATTCTATAAGCTTGTTCAAAACCTCAGTATGCTTGGGATTGAGGCATATGACAGAGAGGATTATAAGGAGGCTGTAAAATATTATGAAGAGATTCTCTTGATTTTTCCATTTAATGAAAATGCCCGCCTAAACTTGACAAAGTCACTCAGTAAAACCGACCCTAATCTCGTTCAGGATATCCTCATGACTATGTACAGAGAAGCAGAGGAGCTTATAGATAACGATAAGAAAAGGGAAGCTACTATAAAGTTAAAGCTCATACTGGAGATAAATCCAAACTTTAAGGATGCAAAGAATATTCTCAAAGAGTTGGAGCGTAAGGAAGAAAGCCAGGAAAAGCGGGTTACAGAGACGGATAAAAAGAGGGCTCAGGAACTCCATAAAAGAGGACTTGAGCTGTACAAGGATGAAAAGCTCGAAGAGGCAATCCGTATATGGAAAAATGCTGTTGAGTTAAATCCCGAGTTTGTGGAGGCAAGAGTTTTTCTGTCAAGGGCAGAAACAAAACTGCGGAACCTTGAGAAGTATGGAGCTGGAGTGAATGAGGAAGTCGAGGCTAGAGATGAGGAGTTGAGAATTAAGATTAAGAGACACTATTTAGATGGAATTAATTTTTTTATGAGTGGGCTCTATAAAGAGGCGATTACCGAATGGGAAGAGGTACTGAAGATCGATCCTAAAAATGAGAATGTAAAAATGAATATAGAGAGAGCAAAGAAAAGACTCGGTTTTGAGGGGAGTTCATGAAGAAGGTTATACCTATCCTCTTACTATTTTTAAGTTTTTCTGTACCTGCCTCCCTGGCCTATTACTGGGATTTCCCAGTATATATGGCTAAAAATACCGTGAGTGGAGTATATTCGGATGTTAGAACTGTTAAGATTCATGACAGAGTTCTAATTTTTACCCTTTTCCGAGAGAGGGATAATGAAAGGATAGAGTTTTTTACAACAGAGAACCTCAATGATTTTAACGGCCCCTTTACTGCAGTAGATAAGATAGAGATTAATGAGGGCTTTTTCCCCTATTACGATGTTTTAGATTTTAACAACACCCTATTTTTAGCATGGAACACTCTTTCAGGCAATATTATGGTTTCAGAGAGTAATGATGGAGGAGAGAGCTGGCATAATGAAAGAGAGCTCATGATAGAGGAGGCTTTTAGCTTTGATCCACACCTGTTTGCCTTGAAAGACGAGCTCTATCTCTTTTACCATACGGAGAGCGAAGGGAGAAGAATAGATTTCTTCTTTTTAAAAATCAGAGATTCAGGAAAAACAATCACAGAACCATATCGGATCGCAAGGGGATTTGCAGGCTCTTTTTTCCCGGATATAGATTCTTTTAGAGGTGATATCTATGCTGTTTGGCAATCCCGACCCTTCTCAAAAGCTGAAACCCCAGCTTTTGATATATATCTGTCTGTAAGTAGAGACTCAGGATACTCATGGACTTCACCCCTGAACTTAACTGAGGATCTGCTCGGAGAAAGTGTACGTCCATTTATTTCGTTTAAAGATGATAGATTCGTGCTTTTATGGGAGAGTGATCGGGATGGAGCGTGGGGGATATACTATCGGGAATACGATCTTGCGGGAAATCCTCTTACTGAGGCTGTTAAGATAAACAGATCAATTGTAAATGCCAAGGAGGCCAAAGTTTTATTAGCTGAAGGGAATCCCTTTGTTTTCTATATTGATGGAAGAGATGGGCATGATAGATTGTACTATTCTTTTGAGGTTGACGGTGTGGTGGATGAAGCAGGCCCACTAGGGACAAAAGAGAATGATATTCTACACTACGAACCGCTGCAAAAGAGAGATAAATTATACATCTTTATTGAGGATGGTGATGGGATAGCCTTTATTGGCCCAGATAAACATGTTCCTATGGTTGAGATTCGACCGGTTAAAAGCAGCTATATTGGAGCAAAGGGGATTGTCGTCAGCTGGGAGGAGCCGGAAGATTCGTCCGGGATTGATGGTTACTGTTACGATTTCAGCAGGAATGAGTTTTATGAACCAGAAATCGTTAACCTTGCATCCAATATAAGGAGCTTGAATCTCTATGCAGGGCAGGAGGATAACTACTACTTTCACCTTAGGGCAAAGGATAAAGCGGGAAACTATTCCAAGACTGTAACTATTCCCTTCACTGTTGATATTTCACCTCCTTCTTCGCCCTCTATTATTCCTCCAAAGCTTGATAAGGATGGATTCTTCGAGGATAATTCACCGTTGTTTGAGTGGACAAAAGAAGATGCTGATGTTGCAGGATATAATTATGTGCTTGCACGCAAGAAAGTAAAGTTAAAAACTCCTCGACTGCTTACTTCTAAGAGTGAAGTAAAGTTCAGTTCAATTGAGGGAGGTACATGGTATTTTAATGTGGCCTCTGTAGATCGTGCTGGAAATGTCAGTGAGACATCGCATTTTAGGATTCGACTGAAGCCCCTTCCTCAGCCAGTAGAGAAGGAGAGGCAGATAAAACTTGCACCCCCCTGGATATTGAGCAGGAAAACGTTTGAGGTTAGTCCATTTCTGAATATCTCCCTCTATTTAGTACTGGGGGGTTTACTGTTTATTACAGTAGTGATCTCTCTTGATATAATATTTAGATATCTATCGATGAAAGAAGGAATGGTTATGGAAAAAAAGGAAGAAGTATCTATGATAAGAAAAAAGAGGCTTGGACTGAGGTTTAAGTTCAGTATACTGATAGGGGTACTGGTGCTTTTTTTAACAATCGGAATCAGTGCCATTTTGAGTATAGTGAGCATTGAGCAGGAAAAAAGAGCACTGGCAGATCAGATGATGGATAAGGCAAAGCTTTCACTTGAGAATATGACGAATGTTGCCAGAGAGGGTATACTGAATAACGATGAACTCCTTCTTTTCTCTTTAATTGCAAAAACTATGGAGAATAAGGATATAAAGCACAGCATAATACTCGATGTGAATAACAGGGTTATTGCTCACTCTGATGTAAATGAGAGGGACAAGGTATATTCTGACGATTTTACAAGAGAGGCCCGGGAAGCAGAATCAATCCTGATAAGTCCTGATTTTTCAGCTGAGGAGCTTGTGAAGCTCTATGAGCTTGCTTCTCCAATTATCTTTGCTCAGAAGAGGATAGGCACTGTAAGAATCGGTTACTCAACTGATAGTATTTTTTATACGATAGATGAGCTAAGAAAAACCAGTATTTATAATACAATAGTAATCACAGTTGTTACAATTATTATTGGAATACTGGGTGCAATTCTCATGGCTACTATAACAATAAAGCCCATAAAGATACTTGCAAAGGGAGTGAATATCATTGGTGGTGGCAGGCTTGATTACAAGATTCATGTAAAGGGTCGCGATGAGATAGGGCTTCTAGCAGATGAGTTCAACAGGATGACTGAGAGGCTCCTTGAATACCAGAAGCAGATGGAGACTAAGGCAAAGCTCGATGAGCAGCTTGAGATTGCAAGAGGGATACAGCAGGATCTAATACCCAGTGTGGGTATTGATAACGATACCATGAGTATTGATGGATTTTATAAAGCAGCAGCCGGAATTGGCGGTGATTACTATGACTTTATTGAAATTGGACAGGGTAAGTATGGATTAATTATGAGTGATGTTGCCGGAAAGGGTGTTCCTGCATCCCTTATGATGATTATGATAAGAACGGTTTTTAAGTCTCTTATCCATTCGGGTGTTAGCGAGCCTTCCAGGGTGGTTACGCTTATGAATAATACACTTGTTTCCGATATTGCAAGCGACCGATTTGCCACGCTCCTGTTTGCAGTGTTTAATGTAAATAATATGGTTTTTCGATATACAAATGCTGGCTATGGACCTCTTATGGTTTATAAGAAAAGAAAAAAGCAGTGTTTTCTTGTGAATCCACCAGAAGGTTCTGCGCCTATAGGTTTTATGTCTGATGTAGAGTATATGGAGGAAAATCCTATAAAGCTCGGATCAGGTGATGCTGTTTTTCTTTTTACCGACGGAATTCATGAGGCCAGAAATAACGATGAAAAGGAGTACGGCATGAAAAGGCTTTCAGATATAATTCCATCGTTCGCCGACAGGGGATCAAAAGAGATGGCAAATCTCATAATAGAAGATGTTCTTAAATTTGTCGGTGAAGCAGAACAGTATGACGATATGACCCTCATGGTAATTAAGGTAAAATGAATAGATGATCGAATTTCGAGTTCATCTGTTACACATAACGTGTCCAGGATAAAGAAAGTTCTACGTTCCTTACCTTGTTCTATTATGAAAGAACCTTTTGGACAGAAGATTGATGTGGGAAACATAAGCTTGAATTCAACTTTTTTATTTCTTACAAGATTGGCACCAATAAATTTCATTTTATGTAACTTGCCATGTAAATACTCTTCAGCATAAAGTATTGATCCCTTTTCGAATGGTTTTCCTTTAAGCCATTTACAAATTGTATGATCTTTATGCCACATTTTATAATATTTCTCAGTTGAAAAAATCTTTATTAAAGCATTAAATATTTTTTCTTGAGTTGCCTTAATCTTTATCGAATCTGTTAATGCTACCATTCTATCACTTACTTTACTTATTCTTGGATCGGCATTTCATATAACGGTTCGCGAGTACCAGAAGTTGGCGATCAACGGGAGCCAATTTGGGCGTATCGAAGCAGAGCAGGGTACTCGCTTTTATGAGAAGTGCCTGGGGTTATTATACTATAGAATAATTCATTGTAATACAAGTCAATGTTTTCTTTATATTGTTAAAGAATAAATTTTCTCTTTTTGATTCTATAAATCCATATTTTAAATAGCATTTATATGCAGATTTATTAAAATCAAAAACTTGAAGATTTAAATGTTTGAGTTTAAGGTTTTTCTTGGAATATTTTACTAATTGTTCTAACATTTCAGATCCATATCCAAATCCACGTTTTTCCGGTTTTATTAATACTCTTCCAATAGAAGCTGTCTTACTATCTAAGTCAATTCTCATTAGTTGACAATGTCCAACCATTTTGTTGGTTTCTTGCTCTATTGCTTTGAAGACAAGAAAGGTATTATCATGAAGAGTTTCCAAGAGCTGTTCTTTATCTAAAGGATACCTGTATTTTGGTCCGGCAAATTGCATAAGAAACATAGCATCGGTATCTTTAATCCAGTCTAATAACTCTGGTATGTCTGTAGTGGTAAATTTTTTCAATACTATCATATTTTTATCGTCCGGCATTTCTCATAATGGATAATAAGGCCACTTATGCGACATTGATAACAAACAGACTTTCTCTATCAACATTTGCTGATCTAAGTTGCATTTCTTCTGTTTCAATTTTCGACCCCTTTATTAAATTCGCTTTAATATGGCTCCTTTATTGCAGTCCTACCCTTTAGCCAAAAGAATTAAAATCCACTGGATAAAAGAGTTTCTTCTTTTATTAATGAAAGATAAATGTATCGAGCAGCAGTGTATAGTAAAGATTATACTGATGCTGAAGAATTGGAGGGATTAATTATTACAGAATTTGACAGCCTGTTTGAGGGATTTACTCTAGTGATGGAAATGAAAAAGATCCTGTATGAATCTTCTGGTAAAATTGTAACACAAAAACCCTCAGCAGTTTTCGTTCAATCAGAGGGTATAGAATTATGGCGCACAGGTAGAAAAAAGTACAGGATGCAAGAAATAATAAAATCACATATAGATATTTCATGGATATGTTTTGGCCCTACATAGTCATTATGGTGACCGATATATAGTTTTTCTGCTAACTAATCTTCCTGTAACTTGGATATTATTATGCAGGACATTATTTAAGACCTATCAATCATCCACTCTAAAAAGCTCTACAATATCTTCTGGAGTTCGTGAATGGATAAGGGCATCGCAGAAAGCTCTTGAATGTGAAAGCTTCGCGATCTCTGCAAGGGCCTCAATATGAGGGCCTGATTGACTAGGTGGAGCAAGCATTAAAAAGAAAAGATGAGAAGGTTTGCCATCAAAGGAGTTGAAATCGATTCCTTCAGGGGAAATCCCAATTGCAAGAGTGAGGTTCTTTACGGAATCGGACTTGGCATGGGGTACAGCAATGCCAAGCTCAAGACCGGTGCTGCCCTGTTCCTCACGTTTGTTTATTGCATCAAGGACGCTTTCCACATCGCTTATCTTTCCCGCATCTCTTAAAACCTCAATAAGCTCGCGAATAACCGAAGGTTTGTTCTTGGAGATAAGAGGTACTTTCACCACCTCTGGTGTTATCAGATCAACGAGCGCCATAAACCTTCCCCCTGAATCATTGATACAGTGTGCCTATAGTATAAAATCATCAAAGTGATTCAAAAAGTTTCCATACAAGATCATCATTCTTTACTATCAATACCGAACATGCTACCGCCCTCATTGCCCTCTCTGTTTCGTCGAAGAATTCATCTCTTCTCGAACGAATGCGCGAAAGCTCTCCGATGACTAAAAGGTCAAATCCCTCTTCCCTGACGAGTTTCACTAGTTCCTGATTGGGATTACCCATCACACTTCTTGTCTCCAGTGCTATTCCTTTGCTGCGGGCAAGTTCCTTTACGTGATTGAGGTATCTGCGCGCATCCTCTTCCAGGTCATGCTCATATTCAAGCTGCTCTTCTTTTAAAAAGATCCTCGACCTTAAAAGTTCGTCAAGAGCCTTGGTATTTATTACATAAAAGGCAGTTAGCTTTGCACCTGTGAACTTGCTGATGTATAGAGCGTACTGTGCCGCGGTAATTGATTGTTCTGTACCGTCTATATACACAAGCATTTTCTTGATGGGGCTATCCACGGCTTAAACCTCACCTTTTTTTCTTTTTGCTTCCAAACGCTCCTTTACCATTTTCATCAATACGAACATATCGCGTTCATTTTCCTCGAGACGGCTTTTAATGTAAGTTACAGTATCTTTTAGGTTGGGTATAGCGATTTTTTCAAGAGCATTGACCTTTCGAATGGTCTTTCTTACCTCACCTGCAAGCCTCAAAACGGAAATCTTTAATTCTGCCAGTTTCCCAAGGAGCTTAAGAGCCGATTTGAATGCATCCAGCGAGTTGTCTATCCAGAAGCTCGTTCCCATCAGGCTGAAATAGGGAGATCTCTCGACAAAATCCGTTTCCACCACAGGAAGCGACACTCCCATGACTCTCCGAATTCCGATGCGGATATTGGTTTCGATGTTTACAGCGCTCCCCAAGTTTTGAACTTTCAGTTTTCCCATCTGGAGAACCGCTTCCTCCAATGTTTTGTACGCCTGGACCAGGGCATCCTCAACACGGTTCTGAAGATCCGCTGTCTGATCTACAAGGTGAAGGAGCTCGATTACAAGGATGTTTCGTTTCTGATCCAGAAGCTCATGCCCGAGCTGGGCAAAACCGAGATCAGACCTGAGCTTTAAAAGATTCGTTTTCGTAGGAGCATGAGTCAATACAGCCATCAATTACCCCGACTAGAAAATTGTCTTATTGCAGCATTAAAAGTCTGGTGGACATCCGTTGACAGTCGCGTTGAAATTCGATTTCTCTCTCGTGGACATTTCACCATATATAAATCCTGGCCAGCACTACATCCCGTAGTATTTTTGAATCTCCTCTTCAGTAAGCCTGTGAAGCTCATCAGAGGGGAGAAGCCGTAATACATCCCATCCGAGATTAAGCGTCTGCTCAATATCTCTTTCTTCATCAATTTGCTGCGAAATGAACTTCCGTTCGAACTCTATCCCGAACTCCAGATAGTTGTGGTCCAGTGGAGTGAGCTCCTCCTCTCCTATAACTGACGCGAGGTTTCGCACATCTCTTACATAGCTGTACGCAGCAAATAGCTGGCTCGCTAGATGAGGGTGGTCTTCCCGTGTCATACCTTCGCCTATACCATCCTTCATCAACCTCGATAGAGAAGGAAGACCTGCCACCGGAGGATAGATCCCCCTCCCGTACATCTCCCTTTCAAAAACGATCTGGCCTTCAGTTATATACCCTGTAAGGTCAGGAACCGGATGTGATATATCATCATTGGGCATAGTGAGGATCGGCATAAGAGTAATCGAACCCTGATGGCCTTTAAGCATTCCGGAACGTTCATAAACCTCGGCAAGATCTGAGTATAGGTAACCAGGATAACCCTTCCTTGAAGGTATTTCACCGCGTATGGTTGAGATCTCTCTCAGTGATTCGCAATAATTTGTCATGTCCGTGAGAATTACGAGGACGTGCAGATCCTCATGAAATGCAAGGTACTCAGCAAGGGTAAGTGCGGTCCGTGGGGTTATGAGTCGCTCGATTGACGGGTCATCCGCAAGGGAGAGAAAGAGAGCCACATTTTCAAGTACTCCGCTTTCCTCAAAAGAGCGTATGAAATAGCGGGCGACATCGTGCTTTACGCCCATTGCAGCAAATACGCAGGCAAAACTCGACCTCTCGCCCTTGATTTTTGCCTGCCTTGCGATCTGCGCTGCAAGTTCATTGTGAGGGAGCCCATTCCCGGAGAATATGGGAAGCTTCTGCCCCCTTATGAGTGTGTTCATTCCGTCTATCGCTGAAATGCCTGTCTGGATAAAATCACGCGGATATTCACGGGCTGTTGGGTTTATAGGCATACCGTTAACATTAAGCTCAATGTCTCCCTTAGGCGGAGGCCCTCCGTCAATTGGATTTCCCAGACCATTGAAAACTCGACCGAGCATGCTTTTTGAAGCAGGCACGCTCAGCGGCTGACCGGAGAAGCGGATACGGGTATCGGGAAGTGTCAATCCGGAAGTGCCTTCGAATACCTGCACGACTACTATGTCGGTTGAGGTCTCAAGAACTATGCCAAGACGGATATTTCCTCCACTGTCGATGCACTGCGCAAGCTCATGGTAGCCCACCGGATGGGTACGTCTGATAAAAAGGATAGGGCCATCAATTTTCTCCACCCCTATGTACTCCCTGCCTTTCAAGAGATATTTATAGGTGTCTTTTAAAGTTGTTTCTCTATGCATAGATCGACTCCAGCTGATCGAGTGATCGCTCAAGACGTGCTTCGATTTTGTCCAGCTTGGATAGGTCTTCATTGGGCACAATAAACTTCATCCTCGTAATATCCCCATAAACTTTCATCTTTCTGAGCTTCACCAGTGTAGCCCCTCGCTTTATTGCCTCGGACCCTCGCCGCCAGTAGGTGAGGATTATTTGAAACATCCTAATCTGCTTCTCGATCGTAGAAAACATGTCCACCTTATCAAAGGCATTCTGCTGAAGAAAGGCGTTTCTGAAAAGTGTGCATACATCGATGACAAATCGCTGCGAGTCTGGCAGTGCGTCCGGCCCTACCAACTTCACCACTTGCTGAAGCCTCACCTCCTTCTGCAGAAGTTCCATGATATCCCTGCGGTCGTTCTCCCAATCAGGACTCCCATTCTCTGCCCACCAACCTGCGATATCTGTCAAATACTCGCTGTAGCTTTCGAGCCAGGAAATCGCAGGGTAGTGCCGCGCATTGGCAAGGCCTCTGTCCAGAGCCCAGAAGCAGCGTACAAAGCGTTTTGTGTGCTGGGTGACTGGCTCGGAGAAATCGCCACCCGGCGGTGATATCGCACCTATGATAGATATGGAGCCGGTATTTCCGCTAAGTACCTGCATATTTCCTGCCCGCTCATAAAACTCAGCTATCCTCGTGGGAAGGTATGCGGGAAAGCCCTCCTCTGCTGGCATCTCTTCCATCCTGCCTGAAAGCTCCCTGAGCGCTTCGGCCCATCGCGAGGTGGAATCAGCCATTACTGCAACATGGTACCCCTGATCACGGTAGTACTCGGCAATTGTAGCACCGGTATAGATGGACGCTTCCCTCGCAGATACTGGCATATTGGAGGTATTGGCAATAAGCACGGTTCTTTCCATGAGCACTCTTCCTGTTCTCGGGTCAATAAGCCTGGGAAACTCTGTTAAAACATCTGTCATTTCATTCCCCCGCTCACCACAGCCTATGTAGACAATGATGTCAGCATCGCTCCATTTTGCAAGGGATTGTTGGGTCATAGTCTTGCCTGTTCCGAAACCGCCAGGGATCGCCACAGTTCCGCCTCTTGCAACGGGAAAGAGGGTGTCGATCACCCGCTGTCCCGTGACAAGAGGAGCTTCGAGGGGAAGGCGGATCCTGACTGGCCGAGGAACGCGTATGGGCCAGCGGTGCATCATGGTGAGCTGTTTCTCCCCCTCTTCGTTGCGAAGAAGAGCGATTGGCTCTTCGACTGTATATTCACCTGCAGCTGCAATGGATACGACAATTCCTGTTTCATCGGGTGGTACTAAAACCCTGTGTTCTACCCTTTCGGTCTCTCTTACGGTTCCCAGAACCATTCCTCCTGCTACCTGCTCACCCTCTGAAAGAACTGGGGTAAAACTCCACTTAACATCCCTGCTTAGAGGTGGGACCTGCATTCCTCTTTTTATGTACATATCGGTAAGGTTCCGGATTACCTCGAGGGGTCTCTGAATACCGTCGTAGATCGTCCCAATGATACCGGGCCCCAGCTCAACCGACAGCGGGATTCCCGCGCCATAAATCGGGTCTTCAGGAGCAATACCTGTTGTATCTTCATAAACCTGAATGATGGCACTGTCACCTTCCAGCTTAATTATTTCTCCAACGAGATTTTCCTCTCCCACGTTCACGAGCTCGAACATCATAGCGTCCTGTATACCCATTGCTTCGATCACAGGCCCGTATACCCTCTTAACCTTCCCGATTATTCGTACTTTCATCAAATTTCCTATTCGCCAAATAGCTCTCTGTATATAATGTTTCTTATTTCCCGCTGTTTTCTTAACAGCCTGGTCGACACCTGGTTATTAAAGGCCGTCCGGCTGTCTGCAGCAGTAAGAACAATACCTTGCTGCGTTCCTGAGGAACTGTCGGAGATATTAAGTTTTATGTTTTTCCCGGAAAATTTCTTCACCTGCTTTTCAGCCTTCTTCAGAAGCTGAACATCAATGAGTCCCATCTCGTCCTCTGAAACTCTTACTTCAGCCTCCTCAGCTCCAAGCCCTACTGCCGCTTCGACAATCCAATCAAGCAGAACATCCCTGTAATCAGGCTCTTTTATAAGCTTTCTGAACTCCTCTTTCACGCGCCCCAGAATCTCACTGAAGATCTTCTCCTTCATATAAAGTAATTTACGCCTCACTTCGATATCAACTCCCGAAAGGACCTTCTTTGTGATGGCCTCGGACTGCGCTTTAGCTTTCTCATCAGCTTCTTTTATAATCGAATCCACCTGCTTTTCAGTGTACATATTGAGCTCTGCGGCACGTTTTTCAGCTTCCTTAATAATTCTCTCTGCTTCCTTTTTTGCGTCCTTCTCAATACCGGAAATCAGTGCTTTGCTTCCGTTGTCGGGCCCTTCCATTTAATCTTCCTTTTATAATTTAATACCTATTGCGGCATTTACCATCTCCCGAATCCCCAAACGTCCTGTCACCGGTCCCCTTCGATCCGGAATTTCGACAATCAGCGGAAATCTTTCCCTGAAAAGATATCTGTCAACTGTTGTCTTGATAAGCTGTGTAATCCGTTCTGTAATGATAATGATGCCGATCTCCTTGTCCTCAAGCGCGTGCTTGAATGCAGCTTCTGCCTCTCCCTGATCTTTCACAGTCTTCCCCTGCACACCAACCATTCCAAATCCAAGCACAGCATCTTCATCACCAATTATATAATACTTCATGCTTCCTACACCTTACCAAGAATCATGAGCGCGGTAATAAAACCGAACACCACGAGACCTTCAGCAAGAGCAACAAAGATCAGTGCCTGTCCGGCAATCTCCGGCTTTTCAGCAATTGCTCCCATTGCCGCAGCGCCAACGTTGCCGATTGCCATACCTGCACCAATTGCGCCAAGCCCGAAGGCCACTGCAGCTGCAATGAAGGCAAACCTTGAGACAGATGCCTGCTCGGGTGAAATCGACTTTAAAACCTGCTGCTCTGTCTGTTCCGTATTGGCCTGTGCGAATAACTTCACACCATAAATCAAGCTTCCAACTACCATAAAAGACAGGAGCACAACAATACTCATGAGTATCTGTTTCTTCAACCTCTTTTTAGGGTCTGTCATTTCGTTCCTCCTCGGCTATTCACGGCTTTTCAGGGAAAGCGGTGAATACACCTTGCCTGAGCCGTGAAAAAATTTACTGAAGAATTCATAATAGTTCAACCTCAACGCCTGTATACCAGCAGTGAGACCTTCCAGTCCAATAACCAGAATGTTTCCGAACACGAGAATAAGGATGGACCAGGGACTGAAACCTTTACCGGGGCTGGCCATTCTTGCAAGCTGAAAAAAGGATATCATGAGTGTGCCATGAGCAATCCCGAGCCCTGCGACTCGCATAAATGAGAGAGTATTTGATAGATAAACGCTGAACAACTCTAGAAGCTCTACAATCCACTTCATCGCAAAATCCATGAGCGTCATTAAAGTAAAAGGCTTTACCGTTCCCTCTTTCATGGATGAGAAGAAGCATAAAGGAGCCTTGACATAAAGCAGAAGCGCAGGAATCCCCACCAGGTAAAGGATAACATCTGCTGGGGGAAACACCTTGTAGTCGTTAAGTATCATGTACCGTGCGATATAGATACCGCCGAAATAAAACCACCCCCCAAGCAATCCCCGCTTGTCAAGAACCAGGTCTGCCCACCTTCGTTTTATGGAGAGGTTTACCCAGTTGAAGAGAAGTCCTATCCCTATTATTCCTATTCCAAAATAAACCGTTATCCTCAGAATATCAAAGATGCTTTTTATATAGGACGTTCCCTGTGGATGACCTGCTATTATTCCGTGAAAATCAAACCAGAGCGGCTTTAGCCACGCATTACCGAAGTAAGAGCCGAAAAGTACTCCGGTCACCACAGATGAAGCACCACACCACACGATAAGTTTGTATAGGTTCCGAATACCTTCTCGCTTTGGTTTAAAAAACAATTTGCAAAAAAGTCCAATAAGGCCAAGCACTGCTCCATGCCCGACATCGGCAAACATAAGCCCAAACATTGCGAGATAGGAAATCATGATAAAGAAGGTAGGATCTATAGTCCCGTATTCGGGAATCCCGAAGTTTGTCACAAGCATCTGAAAGGGCTTCATAAAATGCGGATTGCGAAGTTGAACAGGGGCCCTACGCTCCTCTTGTGGCAGCTCTGTGCGCTTTTCCGGCTGGTACCATTTCAGAAAGCAATTTCCTTTGGTTTCCTTTACAATAGCTTCGGTTACTGAATCCTTCTTCGAAGCTGGAAGCCATCCTGAGAATATAACTGTTCGTGAGGAACGTTTAAAGTATGACTGGATACGGAAAAAAAGCTCATTCACCCGGAGCTGGATCCACATACTCTTGAGCCTCTCACTTTGGCGCTCCACAGTAGTATTAGCCTTCTCAGCAAGCTCTTTTTGCTGTAAGTGCAATGCGCTTATCTTTTCCCGCAGGTTACTTGCAATGTCAGGTTTGTGCCCCCTCACCATGTCATTGAGCTTTTCTTCGGTCCAGCCAACATCCCTGAGGATTTTTTCAACTCTCTCTGTATTGCTCTTCATGAATACCAGCAGCAGGTACTGTGAATCCTCTTCCTTATGGGCAGGAAGTATCACCGATGGTATGTCTTTCATTTCATCTGAAAGCTGCCTGAAACCAGCACTCTCAACCTTACCCATTCTTAGTGAGATGAAAGAGTATTGTGCTCTGTAGGAGGATTCTGAAAGCTCGACTCCGTATATTTCCACCTGACGGCTAATATCCTCGAGCTTTAATATATCCTGCTGTGCCGAACGCTGCTTCTCCCTTATTGATTCGAGCTCATCTGCGATTCTATTCAGATCGCTGTTCGCACTCTCAAGGTCAACTGGCTTGTGGATTTCAAGATTGATCCCCTCTGGAACCTCGAGAGGGATTTCCAGAGGGCTTAAAAAACCTTCTATCCTTTTTCTTATCTCGGCAACCCTCGCAAGTGATACCTCCGGGTTCACATCTCCTAAGCTGTCTTCCCACTCACGTTTCAATAATGTAATGTCGACGAACTGCATTACACCAATGTTAAGAAGCTCCCGTGTTACTCTATCTGCATCATGATCAAGAAGGGCAGCAAACAGTTTTACCATTCTCGTCGTGAACATCAAATTATATCCTTTATACGATCTTCAGGAATGTGATACTGCTTTGCGTTCAAAATTGCCCTGACCTTTTTGATTTCATTTTTTTTGAATATAAAATAAGAGAGAACAATTCCGATTGTAAAGGGATATCCAATAAGTATTCGCCTGGTTTCATGCAGGAGGATCTGCTCCAGTACACGTTCTATGAGGAGCAGCCGTGACAGACTGTCAGTAGCCTGTGAAGATAGGAGTGTTCCAAGCCCCGGATAGTCAGACTTCACAATATCCTGTAAAATTTGTATGGTAGTCTGGGATGTATAAGCATTCTTTAAATGTTTGTCACTTAAATGAAATCCACCAGGTATAATAAGTGACATTACCTCTTCAATTTGCACATTATAGAAACGTTTGAAACGAATTATCCAATTGATGTTCACTAGATCGATCTCAACACCGATGATCCTTTGTGCTTCCTTTCTGTCTCTTCTCTCAAGGCACTCTACAGCTGATACCAGGGAACTGTAATAATAATGGTCGAGAGCTATTTCCAGGTGAAACAGAGAGCCATCACTGAGAACAGTGTCACTGTATTTTTCAACTATAACGCCGTATGGCGTAGCCGAAAGAGCCTTTGCAACCTCACTGAAATTCTCAGCATTCACAATCCTCTCGATTGGAATATCGTACAGTATTTTGTCCCTGAGAAGGTACAGGTAAGCAGTGTCTATATCTCTTTTTCTTATCTTTTTGTCAAAGTAGATTCGTATGGTGTTTTTCAGGTTATCTATCTCGTATTGCTGGAGAAGGGCCTGGACAACGGCACGTGTATCATCTTGAACATACTTTTGAACCTCAGTATAGATACCTATTTCGTCCCTGAGGAGTTCCATCTCGCTGAGCTTCAGATCGCCTGTTTTCCTGTAGATATCATCAAGAATACTATAAGGGGTATCCTTCAAGAGGCTGAGGGCTTCCTCAAGAGAGTACATACGAGCCATCTCGAGGAGCGTGCTTTCTGGAAGCAGTTTGCTGATACGTGCTCTTAATTTTGCATTGATGAAGGCATACTTACGTAAAGGGGTTGTCATCAGATGCCTTCCCCAGCGTACTCTGTATGGATAATGAGCTTTATTACATCCTGTACCAGTTTATCGATTTTTTGTTTGTTCCTGCCAGCAATAGCCTCTCCATCCTCCTCTGCCTTCCTCAACTTTTCGGTTCGAAGTTTTTGCGCACTACTTTTGGCATTTTCGACTGCAGCAGAGATGATCTGGCCTGTTTTTTTACGGGCAACTTCTACTTTCTTGGAGGCATTGCTTTCGGCCTGCTGCTTTATCTCTTGGGCCTTTTCTTTTGCTTTCTGTACAACTTCCTCTACTCTTTTTTCCGTGAGCAGAATCTGGTTCACAATATCTTTCATAGAATAGTTACTGTTCCACAGAGAACTCAAATACAAAAGTGTGGCAATTACCATAAGTTGTCAAGTCATTTTTTCTTTTCCTGTCATTTTATACTTTCCTAATTCACCTTTAAAACCAGCATTTGAATCACGATAAACATAGCCCCAATTTCTTTAAAATTGTAATTTATAAGCAGGGAAAGAAAGGTTCTCTTTATTACATTTTAGCAACTTCTCATGCCTACACAGAGCGTATCTCCTGCCTCATGAATGCTATGTAAGAGACAGCAAAACAGATCA
>CAYRKG010000051.1:0-32450 GCA_964424795.1 uncultured Spirochaetota bacterium | reverse complement strand
GCTCCAGGGACCCTTGGGCTGTCCTCAACAGATACAGGTGCTCCACTGTTATCAAACCTCACAATAACGGCGTTTGAATCATTGGCATTTGGTCCATCAACATCAAGCGTCAAGGTGTCTGGATCTGCACCCTCAACAGCAGCATTAACCAGCCATGCATTTACCTCTCCCTGAACCCTTGTAAACTCAAGGGTAAGGAGATGGACATTACCCTTGCTATCAAATATATCAATATTCGTTTCAACTGTAGCATTCAACAGTTCTTCAGAGGTGGGTAAACGATCTATGGGTAAAAGCGGGGTTTGGGTATTAAGGTTACTCCTGTACTTTATGAGTTCTGTTGCCCTTGCAGGATCTTTCTCCCCAACAGGAATTATAATATCCTCAAGTTCACCTGTTGTATTAATTATATACTCTGTTCCTATTTGAACCGCCTGCCATCCCTTTACCCTCAGTCCATTTGCAGGATTGACAAGAGTACCATTTTTATCAAGAGCAAAAGCACCTGACCTTGTATAGAAAAGATCCTCCCCTCTTTCTAAAATAAAGAAACCATCTCCCTGAATAGCAAGATCAAGATTTAAGCCTGTTGTCTGAAGACTGCCCTGAGTAAAAACCTTATCGATGCTTGCAATGTTCATTCCTAATCCAACCTGTTTTGGATTAACACCTCCCTTCTCAGCAGTAGGTGCAGCAGCACCTGATATCGTTTGAGATAAAATGTCTTGAAAAGATACCCTGCTCTTTTTAAATCCAAAGGTGTTTACATTTGCAATATTGTTTCCTAAAACATCCATTCTGACCTGGTGATTCCGCAGTCCTGAAACACCAGAATAGAGAGATCTCATCATGGGAATACACTCCTTATCACATTAGCACAAATTTTTCCCTCCCAATATTGGATAATTTTATTAAAAAAATTAATAAAAATTAGCTTATTCATTCACAGAGACCTTTGTTACATCATTTATGCTATAACTGAGACCATTGAAGGAGATCTTCGGCGCACCATCACTGAACATCACCTCAGTAACAACACCACTGTAAGGCTCGTGGGTTGCTGGATCTAAAACCTCAACCTGTTTGCCCAAAAGAGAATAAGATAGGTTTGTTTTATAGTTTACAATAAGATTCGAGAGTGTTTTATTCATCTCTGCCATCTGTTCCAGACTCGAAAATTGCGCCATCTGAGCAATAAACTCCTTATCCTCCAGTGGCCTTGTCGGGTCCTGGTTCTCAAGCTGAACTACAAGTAATTTCAAAAAATCATCCTTTCCAAGAGTATTTCTTACTCTCCTCCCATTTTTTGAAAGCGTTTTATTGAAGCTCTCCACCTCCAGATCTGTTATAAATCTTTCTCTCTCATTCATAACAAGTGGAAGATCCATATTCCTCTCCTATACTGTGATATTCACAACCGTTGAAATCCATGGTAGCTCAGGTACAAAAACAGAGCCTAAGATATCGCTTACACCCTCTTCATTTTTTCCTTTTGTGTCAAAACTTGATTCCTTTCTATTTTCCTGCTTGTTCATGTTCAATGCTGTATTCTTGTCCCGAACCTCGACCTGAAAAGAGCTCAGACTGAACCCTTGCCCTAACAGGCTCTGCTCAAGCAGATTTATCCGGCTCACAATCAGATCCCTTAAAGCATTATTATCAACAAAAATACTCGTGTTAACCTTCATGTCATCAATTTTCACATTTATCTTCATATTTCCAAGAGCCTCAGGTTGTAAAACAATTCTTGCTTCTCCCCCTCCCTTCTTTACAACAAAGGTAAACTGTTTGATTATCTCATTAAAAATTTCATCGGCATTTTTATTAATATGATTATGCACCTGAGTACTGGGCCTTATCTCCAGTTTCTGAATGTTATCTTCATATTTTGTACATACAAAAGATAAATCCTTTCCTCCATCCAATCTGTTTCTATTCTTAAAAGAAGAGCCATCATTCTTCTGCTCTCTAACGAGAAGAAGATCCCCAGATTTTTTCTCCTGAAAGGCTTTAAAGTATGTTTTTTTACCAAGCCTTAAACTCCTTGTCTTTTCTGCCCTTTTATCTTTTGTAGATTCAACACTCTCTCTTTTTAAACTGTGTTCACTGCTAACATGGTTTGCCTTTATATTCTTATTTTGAACCATAGTTGAAGAATTGAAAGCTTTTACAAATCTTAAATAAGGCCTCTTCTCTTTTCCTGATGGTTGAACTCTTGATGCTGACTGTTTTTTCAGGTATGACAGCTTCCTGTTTTGTTCTAGCCCTCCACTTTTCTTTTGTTTAATATCTTCTCCACCTTTAGTATTTAGCTGAAAAAAATCCAGCCTCTTCTTTATATCTTTAATATTTTGTCTCATTTTGATAAAAGTACCCTTTGGAATCCCCCTTACTGTCTGAAGGCACAGATAGTACTGTAATTCTTTTGAGAAAGCGTTCTCTTTCCCCTCTACTCTTCTCTTAACAACTCCTTTCGAATGGTCAACTTCTTTTATACTTTTAAAATTTCCCCTAGCAATTCTCACCATTAATCAAGTTCTCCAACCTTTGTCATTTTCCTCTGTATTACTGCAGCCTTACTCGGATCCATCAGACTTAGGAAATAGGGTACTATTGAAAGTCTCCCCTCTTCCTCTGCATCTTTATCAATCTGTCTGAGGATATCTATCACAAGCAGATCATCGAGCTGCGTTAGCCTTTCAACAGCAGATTCTGGTGGCATACTTGTAAAGTACTCTGCTTGCTTACGTATATTTTCCCTATAATTATCGTATTCACGAAGTTTTTCACTTAGTACTTTTTTCTCTTCCTCCAGACGTTTTGTCTCCTCCCTCAGCCTCGCTTCAGTCTCACTTAAGGTTAGTTCTCTTTCTTCAATTTCCTGCTTCCTATCTTCAAGCTCCATAGTTTTTGCAAGCAAGACCTCTTCCTTTTTACCTATAAACTCCCTTTCCAGCAAGAACGGATCTTCCTCAACAACTTCGCCTCTCTTCATAAAAGCAGGCAAATATCTTTCAAAAGGACCAACTACCTTTTTGTAATCAATCAGTCCAAGATGATCAAACCAGTATATTCCACCGAGTGCTATTACAAGGATCAGAAATAGGAGAAATAGTATCTTAAGAAGATTTCTTATTGTAGATGCTGCGCTCAATTAAAATCCCCCATTATCCTCATATTTTGAAAAGGTTTCATAGTTACGCAGTACGGAATCTATAAAGTTTACAGTCTCAGATATTTCAGGTATAACACCTTTTACCCTCTGTGGCCCCGCATTATAGGCAGCAAGAGCCCTGTTAAGGTTTGCATCATACATGTTTATGAGCCCTCTCAAATAGCGTGTCCCAGCAAAGATATTTTCCTCTATATCGAAGGGATCTTCCACTCCAAGTATTTCTGCAGTTACTGGCATCAGCTGCATTAAACCTTGGGCACCCTTTTCAGAAACTGCATTTTTATTAAAGTTTGATTCCTGCTTTATGACAGCTTTTATCAAGGATTCTGGAACCTTATATTTTTGGGAAGCAGCTTTTATTATATCATCATACGAAACTGAACCGGCCTCTTTTTCACTCTTTTTCTGGACTTCATTACCATGAGCCTTAACAATTTTGGATTCTTCCTCCTCAAGTTTCTTTTGAAACGTAGGATATAAGGTTGACTTTTTAATACCAAATCTCCTTTTTATTTCATTTATTCTCAGAAGAACGTTTTCAATATTCTGATATATGCTATTTTCTGACATTCCTATTATATATCCTCCAGTGGAACATCTTCTATTGTGAGCTTTTCTTTATTTAAGTTGATATGCTGGTTTATATCATCGAGCTCGTTTTTCTCCTCTCTGTCCAATTCATAAAGATACTTTTCAAGCATTCTGCTTTTTAAATTCTCAATAACCTTCCTCTGCTTTTTAGCCTCTTTAAGAATATTCAAAGATCTATTAACTTCATCTTCCTTTTCAAACCTCATACTTGTCAGCTTCTTGATTATATTCTCAACCCTATTAATGTAGTTATCTACTGCTATAATATCAGCTGCTGTAAATATACCCTCAATGTATGAGTTATCCTGGATGAAATTGCTCAATTTCTCTTTGGTATCCCTTATTTCGTCCTCTATTTTTAAGAGCTCAGCCTTCTTCCTGGAAAAATCGAGTTCACATCCCTCTTCCATCTTTTTTCTGAGTTTCAATATATTCTCAAGCCTGAAAGTAAATCTTTCCACCTTTTATTCACCCTCCTCAGGAAAGATTTTAAACATTCTCCTTTTAGTTTCTTCAAAGCTAAAGTCCTCATCCATACCCTGCTTTAAAAATTCTGTCACCTCATCCATCTTTTCAATTGCCCAGTCTATATTCTTATCTGAGCCCTTTACGTAAGCACCAATCTGAATCAGGTCCTCAGCATCATAGTAATATGCCAGAACCCCCCTTAATTTATCAATTGCCTTAAGATGCCTTTTCGTATCGATATATGGTGTTAATCTGCTTATACTGGCCAGCACATCCACAGCAGGATACTGATTCTTCTGAGCAAGCTTCCTGGAAAGGACTATATGCCCATCCAATACCGCTCTCACTGTATCAGAGATAGGCTCATTTATATCATCAGCTTCTACAAGTACTGTGTATATACCTGTAATTGATCCCTTGTCTGCCATTCCAGATCTCTCCAGAAGTTTCGGTAAGATTGCAAATACACTGGGTGTATAGCCCTTAGTTGCTGGAGGCTCGCCAACTGCAAGTCCAATCTCCCTCTGCGCATGAGCAAATCTGGTCACTGAATCCATCATAAAGATGACATCATTTCCCTGATCACGAAAATATTCTGCAATGGCTACCGCAATGTATGCACCCCTTATACGAGCGATCGGTGCCTGATCTGATGTAGCAACAACCACAACAGAATGTTTTAAGCCTTTACTTCCAAGATCCCTTTCTATGAAATCACGAACCTCTCTCCCTCTCTCACCAATAAGAGCTATTACATTCACATCGGCATTTGTGTTTTTGGCAATCATTCCAAGCAAAATACTCTTCCCAATACCGCTTCCTGAGAATATTCCAATTCTCTGCCCTTTACCTATCGTTAGGGGGCCATCTATTGCCTTTATTCCTGTAGATAGAATCTCTGTGATTCTTTTTCTTTTGAGAACATGGGGAGGAGTGTTGAATATCGAATATTCTGCTTCACGGTGAATCGGTCCCTTTCCATCAAGTGGTTTCCCAAGGGGATCAATCACTCTTCCTAAAAGCGACTTCCCGACTTGAGCAGTAATGGGCTTTCCTGTAGCAACAACCCTTAACCCGGACTTAATCCCACTGTCATTATCATATGGAAAAAGAAGTGTAGTTCCATTTTTAAATCCTACGACTTCTGCAGAGACAACCTTTTTCTTTTCAGGAACCATGACCCTGCACAGCTCTCCTACTCCAGCAAGCGGACCCCTGCTCTCCACAAGTAGGCCAATCGATTTAATTATCTCTCCTTCATACTGGATGGGGTCTAGGCCCTCAATCGCATCCCGATATTTTTCAAATATATTAGTTTTTACATTCTGTGCCATTTCTCTACCTTTTTATAGGCAAAAGCTCCCTGATCTTTTCCTCAATTATTTGCAACTGCCTTTGTATACGTGCATCTATATCACCAAAGGATGTTTCAATAATACAGCCTCCCGGATCAACTCTCGAGTCTTCTTCAACTGTCACCTGCTCAAGGCTTTCGATTGATGAAATGAACTTATCTTTCTGTTTAGTTGTAAGATCAAGATCACGTGTATTCACCCTTATTGTAATCTCAGTCTCACTTACAACCTTTTTTAACGCTTCCCTTACATTCATGATGACAATAGCTCTCTCTTTTTCAGATATTACCTTCACAACCTTCTTTGTTATGAGTAGAACTAGATCAATTAGCTGTTTTTCAGTACTTTGAATAATCCTTTTTCTCTCATCAATTGCAGAATCAAGAATAACATGAAGCCTGCTTATAAGCCTCTTCGCCTCTTCTTCGCCCTTTTTAAAGCCCTCTTCTCTCCCCACTTCAACTGCCTTCTTTTTTATTCCTTCAAATAGGGCATCTGCCTTCTTTTTTGTATTTTCTTCAACTTCATTGGCCTTTCTTTCCGCTTCCTGGATTATCTTTTCTGCTTCCTGCTGTGCATCCTCTTTTAACTTCCTGACCTGGACACTATTCTTCTGCATAACATTGAAGGCCGCTTCCTCTGCCTCCTTTTTGATCTTCTTCGCCTCTGATTCCGCCTCCTCTTTGACCTTCCTTGCATCTTCTAAAAGCTTATCTCTCTCTTCTTCAACAGGAAGTTCCTCTTCGGGTTCTACCTGAAGAGCCCTAGGCCTTTCGATTCCCTCTATTTCCTCAACCTGTTCAACTGGTTCGATCTCTTCTGCCTTTTTCTTAACAATTTGAGGAGGTGTGATCAATACCTTTGAACTTATTTTCTTGATCTCAGATGATTTAAAAATCTTTCTGGCCAAAAAAGCCTCCAAAAGAGTTTTTTTTCTACTTTATTTCAATCTGTATAAAATGTGTACTGTATAAAAATATTATCACATGTCTTCTCTAATGGTTTTAGTAGATCCATCTCTATCCTAACCCACTATACAACAAGTTCATCTTCACCGGTTCTGGCAACAACAATTTCACCAGCCTCTTCAAGCTTTCTAATAATATTAACAATCTTCTGCTGAGCCTCCTCCACATCCTTCAATCTTACTGGGCCCATAAACTCCATATCCTCTTTAAGGAGACTACTCGCTCTTTTGCTCATATTTCGATATATCTTATCCTGTACCTCAGAATCAACGCCCTTGAGTGCTTTTGCAAGATCCTGAGTATCAACTTCTCTTAGGACCTTCTGGATCGCCCTGTCATCAAGGAGAACAATATCATCGAATATAAACATCCTCTTCTTAATCTCTTCAGCGAGCTCTGGATCTTCCTCTTCAAGGGATTCAATAATCACCTTTTCAGTACTCCTATCAACAAGGTTCAAAATATCAACAATGGTTCCAATACCACCAGCAGCTGTATAATCTTCACTTGCCAACGTAGACAACTTCTTCTCAAGCACTCTCTCAACTTCCCTTAACACATCTGGAGAGGTTCTGTCCATTGTTGCAATCCTCTTTGCAACATCAGCCTGTATATCATCGGGAAGGGCACCAAGTATTACAGAGGCCTTATTTGGCTCCAGATATGCAAGAATCAGTGCTATCGTCTGAGGATGCTCACCCTGTATAAAGTTTAAAAGGTGGGAAGGGTCCGTTCTCCTTATAAAGTCAAAGGGTCTCACCTGAAGTGAGGACGTCAATCTATTGATAATATCTACAGCCTTTTGAGATCCAAGTGCCCTTTCAAGCAGGTCTCTGGCATAATCGATTCCACCCGAAGAGATAAAGTCATGAGCCATCATAAGCTCCTGGAACTCCATCAAAACCTTATCTCGCTCACCTGGGTCTACAGTTTCCAGGCGGGCAATCTCAAAGGTGAGCTGCTCTATCTCATCCTCCCTTAGGTGCTTAAATATTTCAGCGGATATTTCCGATCCCAGTGTTACCAGAAATACCGCAGCCTTCTGTCTTCCGCTCAAGGCCTCCTTCCCTATCACAACTTTTCCCTGAGCTGGTCTTGGCTGTACCTTAGCCATTTTACCCTCCTTATCTGTTACGGCGAACTTCGAGACTTTAAATTGATAAAAGTAAACGCAATATTTTTGTAAAACACTGCGTTTTTCAACAACTCACAATCCGAAATTCGCTACAACCAAAGGTTGTCTGCACTATAATATTTGTTCCTAGTGTTCATCTTAGCTATTTTTCTAAAACTCAAAATCTATGCTCCTATTCTTCAGCAAGCCAGGTTCTGAGAAGCTTTGCAACCTCTTCAGGATGTTCTCTGGCGATATTCATTACATTTTCCTGCATCTCCAGTCTCGCCCTCTCTTCAGCCGAAAGCTCAATTTCAACTCCCTCCTCTTCTGCTGTTTTAAGTGCAGCCTCTCTCATAAGCTGCTGCTGCCGGGCAAGCTCTTCCTCTCTGATTCTCTTTCTTCTTGACATCTCTCTTGAAAGTGCCCTGTATGCAAGAGTAACAATGAATATTGCAAATAGTGCTATAAGTGCTGAAAGCAATGTTTTCCTGAGCTGTTGTCTCCTTTTCAAATAAGCATCTTCAAATTCAAACTCCTTTGTTCTGTCAAACTGTATATTCTTAACAACAACTATATCCTTTCGAGCCGCATTATATCCAATTGCCCCTTTAACGATCTCTTCATAGCCTCTCATCTCTTCTGAAGTTCTTGGAATATAATTCCTCTCGATTCCACCTTCCTTTGTAATAACCGGTTTCCCGTCTTCATCATACACCTTTTCCCAGGTTCCATCTACCCAGACCGCTACAGAGACCCTTTCCATTTTATATGGTGCTGATACAATTTGTGAAACCTGCTGGCTTACCTCATAGTTCTTAACCTTTTCAGACTTATCATACCTTGTACCTTCACCCAAGGCCTCCTTATATCCAGGAGGTATATTTGGCTCTACTCCTGGAGGCCCTTCAGGTATAAGTCCAACTCCTTCAAAATGTTCAGAAGTATCCTTCTCACTTCGTATTACATTAAGCTCTACTTCAGTTTCATCGTATGGAGTTTCTGGATTATCTTCCCTTTTGACAATAGGGATAAACTCGGTCTTTTCGACCTGCTTCTGATCAAAATCAAGCGCTATTTCTACAGATACATCAACCCTATCCTCTCCAAGTATAGCTTTCAGTTTTTCACTGACTTCAGTTTGCATCTTCAGCCTGAGCCTCTCTTTTATTTTCCACTCTTCCTTTGCTCTTACCAGGTAGTTTACCTCATCCTCTGCTTCAAAATCTGAAAGAATATTTGCATGGTTGTCGGTAACCACAATATTTTCAGGCTTCAGCCTATCTACACCAAATGCAACGAGGTCGATAATGCCTTTAATCCTCTGTTTGTTGGTAAGGATATCGGAATATGGTGAAGGGGTTATTATTACTGAAGCAGTATAGGGAACCTCATTATCTATATACAGTTCTGGCTCGGGCATGGTAACCTGGATACTTACATCTTCGACATCGTCAAGAAGCTTTATATGCCGGGTAATCTCACCAATAATAGCCCTTCTTTTATTGATATCCCTTTCAAAATCAGTGGTTGTCCATGGTTGTGTATCGAAGAGTTCCCATCCTTTGATGCCTTGCGGAAGAATGCCCCCCTGTGCAAGTCTCATTCTTAGGTAGGCACTCGTATTCTCATCTTTTACAACTATAAACTTATCATCTCTTGTTCTGTACTCAACATTCCATTCAGTCAATTTGTTAGTAATTCTCGTATAGTCGAACTGTTCAATAGGTGATCGAAAGAGAAGTGCCTCAGTCGGCTTTGAAGAGAAGGAGATAAGAAAGAAAAAACCAACGATTACAAGGGCAGCTACCCCAAAGAGGATTAGTTTCTGTGTTCGACTTAATTTGGATAGTAGGTTTCTAATGTTTTCTAATATTTTCTTAAAAAATGTATCCATTCTCCCCTCCCGGAAACTTAAGACACATTAATTTTTAGTGCTCTTCCTCAGTAAAAGCTTAATGAAAATATATCACAAAGATGTAACGAACTACTTATCTTACCTCATATTGCTGAGTTCTCTGTAAGCCTGAGTAATTCTATCTACAATCGACTTTGTAAAGAGTAGTGCCAATCTAGCCTTCTCTGCTGCTATCGTTACATCATGAATATCAACGGAATCGGGTTTTACTGCAAGAGCCTTGGTAAGCTGGTCAGATTCAAGCTGAAGATCATTCACCCTGTAAAAGGCATCAACCAATGCCTTTCCAAAATCTGAAATAAAATCATCGTCCTTTTTCTCTACCTTTTGAAAACCAAAGTGAGACTTATGTGTTGCAACCAAAGGGACGATATCACCCTGAACTTCATTTGGACCCATTATTTTCCCTCCATAATTTGTTGGAGTTACATACAGAATCCAGCAACCTCTGTATATCTTAAAGCTTAAAATAGCTGATGTGGACAAGCCACATTATAGAATTATTTTCCTGCAAACAAAAAGGCAAGAAAATCGATATTAATGTACTACCTGATTAATTTACTACCTGCCTCCTATTTCCAGACCTCTCATAAACATCTGAGATGCGTTCTGTATCACTACCACATTTGCCTCATAAGCCCTGCTTGCCGATATCATATCAACCATCTCTGTAACAACATTTATATTTGGATACTGAACATACCCTTTATGTGGACCTGTTTTAATTGCATCAGGATGATCGGGATCATAAACAAGTCTCAGCTCTGACATATCTTCTTCGATCTTAATCACACGAACACCCTCCCCCATTCCTCGCCAGAGACGCTGTGGAAGAATCCGGGACCGAAACGTAAGGTTGTCATTTCGAGGCCTTAGTATCACCCTCCTCCTCCTGAATGGTCCACCATCAGTAGTTCTGGTGGTATTGGCATTTGCTATATTATTCGAAATGACATCCATTCGTAATCGCTGAGCAGTGAGCCCAGTCGACGATATATTCATAGATGAAAAAACACCCATATTCTACTCCTTATCTCAGAATAGAAGATAGAAGTCTAAAATTATCATTCACCCTTTGAGCCATAGCAATGTACCGCAGAGTATTCTCTCTTGCATCAACCATCTCTTTTTCAATATCAACATTATTGCCATCATTTCTATATATAGTTGAGGAATCCAGATAAACTACTGGCTTCACCTCTCTGTAATTCTTTGTTCTGTAAAATGGTATATGCTTTTTATTTGTAAGCGCTGCCTTAAATGGATGAGGGTCATACGAATCGAGCGCTCTTTTCAGCTCACTTTCAAAGGCAACATCACTTCTCTTGAAATGGGGTGTATCTACATTTGCTAAATTGTCAGATATAACTTCCTGCCTTATAAGAGCTGCTGACATAGTTCTTTGAAGAATATCCTGTGTCTGCATAAATCCGGAGTCTAAAAACATTAATCATCCTTTCGATTAATCTTCTACTTCAATAACATTTTCGGAATAAAAAAGAAACCCTTAAATCCGATCTAACAAATATCTTTACAATATATACTTCGAAAGATCTTTATTCTCCAGAATATCCTTAAGCCTTGACTTTACGTAATTAACAGTAATGGGTATGGTCTGTCCATTTAATTGTGGTGCTGAAAAGGATACATCCTCAAGCATAAGCTCCATAATGGTATAAAGCCGACGAGCACCAATATTTTCTGTTTGTGAATTGACAAAAGTAGCTATCTCAGCAATCTCCTTAATCGCGTCCTTTTTAAAATCCAATTTTACACCCTCTGTTTCAAGGAGTGCAGAATACTGTTTTACAAGGGCATTTTTTGGTTGAGTAAGTATCTTTCCAAGATCCTCAGTTGATAGGCTGCTCAGTTCTACTCTGATTGGAAACCTCCCCTGAAGCTCAGGAATGAGATCTGAAGGTTTGCTCATATGGAATGCTCCAGCAGCAATAAATAGAATATGATGAGTTCTTACAGCCCCATATTTTGTCGAAACAGTAGCACCCTCAACAATGGGAAGTATATCTCTCTGAACTCCCTCTCTCGAAACATCAGGTCCATGAGTTGTACCTTTCTGAGCTATCTTATCTATCTCATCGAGGAAAACAATCCCCATCTGCTCTACTCTCTCTATAGCAGTCTTTATAACCTTATCCATATCAATCAGCTTATCCTTCTCTTCCTCCTGAAGGATCTTCCGGGCCTCCTCAACTGTAACCTTTTTTCTCTTTTTCTTCTCAGGAAAGACATTTCCAAACATATTTGACAGGTTCAGATCCATCTCCTCCAATCCCATGCCGGCAAACATGCCCAGCACCTGTGTTCTTGGCTGCTTTACCTCAACTTCAACGATCTTATTTTCAAGCTCACCTCTTCTCAGCATTTCCCTGAAACGTTCGCGGGTCTTTTTCCTCTTTTCTTCGACATTTATACTGCTCACCTCTCCGGTATCACCCGCAGGTCTTCTTCTGGGAAAGGCAATCGGGGGAAGGAGAATATCAAGCAGATCCTCTTCTGCTCTCTCATTTGCAAGGGTTTCAATCTCCTCACTCATCTCTTTCTTCACATCGTTTACAGAAACATTTGTTAAATCTCTTATCATACTCTCGACATCTCTCCCCACATACCCGATTTCTGTATATTTTGTCGCCTCTACTTTTATAAAAGGTGCCCCGCTGATATTGGATAACCTACGTGCTATCTCTGTTTTACCCACTCCAGTAGGACCTATCATAATAATATTCTTTGGTGCAACTTCATCCCGTAAGTCTTCTGGTAAATTTTTTCTCCTGTACCTGTTACGCAGCGCTATTGCAACTGACTTCTTGGCCTTTTCTTGCCCTATTATATACTTATCAAGCTCCGAAACAATCTCTTCGGGCGTAAGTTCTCCTTCAGCCTTCTTCATTTTAACTCCTCTACAGTAATTTTATCATTTGTATAAATGCATAGAGATGCAGCGATCTTTAAAGATTCCAACACTATTTCCTTTGGGGTCATCTTTACACCTGACTGTATGAATGCCTTTGCTGCCGCTTTTGCAAAGGCTCCTCCTGATCCAATTGCGAGCAATCCATCTTCTTCAGGTTTTATTACATCTCCCGTTCCAGATATGAGAAACATACTCTCTCTGTCCGCAACTATCAATAAGGCTTCGAGCCTTCTCAAAACCTTATCAAGCCTCCATTCCTTGGCAAGTTCAACTGCTGCTCTTGCAAGATCACCGCTATATTCATTAAGCTTTCCCTCAAACTTTTCAAAAAGTGCAAAGGAGTCTGCTGTTGCTCCAGCAAATCCAGAGAGCACCTTACCGTCATACATCTTTCTAACCTTCTGGGCATTCCCCTTCATAACTGTATCTCCCATAGTGACCTGGCCATCTCCACCCATTGCCAGTCCATCCTTGTTTAAAACAGCAAGGACTGTTGTACCCTTAATCATACTCCCCCCTCCTCTGCATGAGGATGATATTTATCGTATATAAACCTCAACCTTTCTTTTGTAACATGAGTATAAACCTGTGTTGTCGATAAACTCACATGCCCAAGCATCTCCTGTAAAACCCTGATATCTATACCATTATCAAGCATATGTGTTGCAAAGGAATGCCTCATTGTATGAGGAGAAATGGGCACCTTTATTAATGCCTTCTTTACCGCAGCATATATAATGTTTCTTATATGCCGATCCGAGAGCCTTCTACCCGAAAGTGTTGTAAATACTGCATCTGATTGTATATTCCGAATATCAATCCATTCCCTGAGCTTTGAAATTACATAAGTCCCTGCAGGAACCATCCGGACCTTTTCTCCCTTACCTTTGAGTCTTACAAGACCAGTTTTAAAATCGATATCTTCAATATTGAGAGCAATAAGCTCACTTACCCTTGCTCCAGTTCCATATAGAAAAGAAATTATTGCACAGTTCCTCTTATCTAGTTTTGTGTCATTAAATGTCTCTGTTAGCAGAGCAATAATATCATCTTTTGATGTTATCTTTGGAAGCCTCCTCTCACCCCTTGGTGTTTCAATATTTACAATTGAAGCATCTTCGATTATTCCTTGCTGCATAAGAAATCGGAAAAAGCCTTTTATACCAGAAATCCTTCTTATGAGTGATCTTCTTGAAATCCCCCTTGAACGTTCTAAAGCAAGAAAATCCCTCAAATCATTCTTATTTATATCTTCCAATTTTTTTTCACCATATTCATCCTCGATATACCGTAAAAACAGGACCGTGTCCTCTATATACCATCTGACTGTTTTCTCAGAACGATTTAAAAGATTTAGATATTCATAGAAGTCACTGATATACTCCCGAAACGACCTGCTATCCAGACTTTTCAAAATCTTTTCTAATTCCATCATTGTAATTTTCTATCTTTCCAACTTTACAAGCTCGACATCTTTTTTTTCCACCAAAGGCTCTTTGTAGCCACAATCTTCATTAAAACAAACAAGATATTTTTCATTATCAATCTTCTTATCCACCATAATGCCTCCACAATCAGGACAGCTCTTTTCAGCAGGTCTATCCCAGATCATAAAATCACATTCAGGGTAACTGCTGCAGCCATAGAATGTTCTTTTTCTTTTTGTTTTCCTTTCCACTACGAAGCCATCACATCCTGTCCTAGGGCATTTTCCAAGGGGCAAAGGTTTGGCATTACGACATTCGGGAAAACCGGGGCATGCAAGAAAATAGCCAAATCTCCCAAGCTTCTTTATCATCTTTCGCCCGCATTTTTCACATATATAGTCCGTTTCTTCATCAATTATCCCTTTAAAGCTTGCAAGCCTCTTTTTAGCGTCCTCTACTGATTCTATAAAGGGAAAGTAAAAATCTTTCAAAAGGTCAACCCATTTCAGCTTACCATCAGCTATTTCATCGAGTTTTTCCTCCATATTCGCAGTAAACTCAACATCAAGCAATTCAGAGAAGTTCTTCACCAAAAGATCATTAGTAAGCCTGCCCAAAAAGGTTGGTTTAAACTGCCTGCCTTCTCTCTCAATGTAATACCTGCTAATTAGAGTTGTTATAATTGGAGCATAGGTACTTGGCCTCCCGATGCCGGATTCTTCAAGAAACTTCACCAAAGATGCATCTGAAAATCGAGGTGATGGTTCGGTAAAATGAACCTCCTTGTTTAACTCTGCTGGAACCAAAACCTCACCAGCAGCCAAATCTGGTAGGAGCTTATTACGATCACTCTCATCAGACTCTGAGATCTTTAAATATCCATCAAAGAGAACCTTCTGTCCATTAGCCCGCAGTATACCGCCATCAGATTCGATATCAACTCTTATCTGTTTCAACACAGCAGGTGACATCCGTGAGGTTAAAAACCTTTCCCAGATAAGTCTATACAACCTGAACTGATCCTTTGTAAGAAAAGGCTTTACCATCTCAGGCGTTCTGTAGACAGAGGTGGGACGTACAGCCTCATGGGCATCCTGCGCACTTGACTTATTCTTGTATATATTTGGTTTTGCAGGTATATACTGCTCTGAATAGTTTTCGTTGATAAACCTTCGAGCTTCATCCATAGCCTGCTGCGAAATCCTTACAGAATCAGTTCTCATGTATGTTATCAAACCAACAGGCCCTTCTGCAATAGTGATCCCTTCATAGAGCTGTTGTGCAACTATCATCGTCTTTCGGGAAGCAAAATTCAGTTTCGATGATGCAACCTGTTGTAGCTTGCTTGTGGTAAACGGAGCAGATGGCCTTCTCTTCCTCTCTTTTTCTTCAACATCAATAACAACAAATGGCTCACTTTTCAATCTTTCAAGTATCTCCTCTGCTTCCCCTTCAGACCCTATTTCGACCTTTTTTCCGTTAAAGCGGATGAGCTTTGCTATAAATTTCCTTCTTCCCTTTTTAAAGACGCCTTCAATTGTCCAGAACTCCATGGGTATGAAACTCTCAATCTCCGCCTCTCGTTCACATATCACCTTTAAAGCTACTGATTGGACCCTTCCTGCCGATAACCCTTTCTTTATCTTCTCCCACAGGAGTGGAGAAAGGCTGTAACCTACAAGCCTATCAAGCACACGCCGGGCCTTCTGTGCATTCACCAGCGACATGTCGATACCTCTTGGATTAACTATTGCCTCTTTAATAGCAGCTTCTGTTATCTCATTAAACACTATCCGCTTTACATCTGTATTGGGACTGCCCTTCTTGATCGCATTTTTTATATGGTATGAAATTGCCTCACCCTCCCTATCGCTGTCAGCAGCAAGGTATACCTTTTTACTTCTCCAGGCCTCTTTCTTCAGTTCATTTAGTATCTTGCCCCTCCCTCTAATCGTTATATAATCTGGTTTAAAATCATTATCAACATCTACAGCCATCCTTGACTTCGGCAGATCTATTAGATGACCCATCGATGATTTTACTACATATTCTTTCCCAAGATATTTGTTTATTGTCTTTGCCTTGGTTGGCGATTCAACAACTACCAGTGATTTTTTATTTTCCATATTCATACACTCTCGAAAATATTTTCCCAGGGTACTGTATAACAGCTCCCTGTAATTCTAGCATCATAAGCGCAGAAATGATTTCTGATATAGAATTACCCAAAACCTTTTCGATATCTTCGACACTTACCTTTTCATCACCAATTACCTTTAATATATCACTCTCCAGTGGAGAATACTTAAGCATACTTTTTTCCCTCTTATACTCCAGATCTTTTCCCAAAACAGCCAGGATATCTGATGCGCTCTCTACGAGATGAGCCCCCTCCTTTATCAAGCTGTTATTCCCTGTGAAGGCTTCAGTTGCTGCTTTTCCGGGAAAAGCCATCACCTCTCTGCCCTGTTCAAGGGCATACATGGCTGTTATCAGTGCACCGGAAGTTTTTGATGCTTCAACAACAACAACGCCGTAAGAAAGCCCGCTGATAATCCGGTTTCTCTGCGGGAAGTTTCGCTTAAAAGGCGATGTTCCTATTGGGAACTCTGAAAGTAAAAGCCCCTCATTTTTTATCCTCTCATACATATCCCTATTTCCCCTGGGATATGTAATATCAATACCATTACCCAGAACAGCAATAGTCGACCCTCCGCCATCGAGCGCTCCTTTATGAGTATAGTAATCGATACCAAATGCCAGGCCGCTCACAACAACAGTATCTGCCCTTGATAGTTCTTTCCCAATACTGTAGGCTATGCTTATTCCCCAGTTGGACGCTTTCCTGGCCCCAACGATTCCAACAGTTAGAGCATTATCCAGCAAATCTACTCTACCCTGTGCAAAGATAACAACAGGAGGATCATATATATACTTTAATCTGATCGGATAACATTTGTCAGTTATATCAATGATAAAAACATCATACTTACCATAGTACGAAAGCTCTTTTTGTACAGATCCATATTCTTTTTCTACATCAAGAAGTTTTCCATTTATCTTAAAGGGCTTTTTAAATATATTCTCTGCCTCTTTTCTATTAGAAAAAATATTTGATGCATTTTTATACTTCTCATACAGAACCAATTTTTGCTTAGGTGTATAGTTTGTTACTCTATTTAAAATCAAGAGATAGGATTGCTCTTCACTATTCATTTATTCCCAATTCCCTATTTATTCTAATAATATTTTCTTCAGCTTTCGTTTTCCTTGGGGAAGTACGAGGGAGTATCCTTGTTAGAGTAATATACTCGTTAAGTGATTTTCCCAGCTCTCCCATTTCATAATAAAATCTCCCTAAAGCAAAATGGGCGTCTATATAATCGGGATCATATTCCAGTATTGCTTTCATTTCATCTATTGCTCCAATGCCATCGTCGAAGCCAAAAAAAAGAAGTATTCCAAGTCCATATCTTGCATCTAATAGATCGGGCTTAATATCTAATGCCTTCTGATAATACCGCTTTGATTTAGAAAGAAATTCTAGTCTTTCTTCATCTTCTATAGCTGAAATAGCAAGGAAATAGTAACATTCACCTAGGTCATTTTTAATAAATGCGTTGTAAGGCATGAGGCCTTCTGCTTCAAGAAGTGAATCCTCTGCCAGTCTATAGCTTCCAATTTCCATATATTTCTTGCCCAAAAGCCTGTCAGTACTTTCAAGCAAACGAACAGTTTTTATTTTCATTTCTAAGATCCTTTTAAGCTCACCTCTCACTTCTACCAGTTCTTCTATGTCTTTATCCCTCTTGGCAAGAACTTTTTTACTCTTTGTAATAGTTCTCCTTTCCTTAATGTTAACGCATCCAGAAGTAGTCAGAATAAAAAGAAAAAGGCAAAAAAACAAACTCCACTTTTTAAAATGCACTATTTTTCTCCAGATATTCCAGCACATCTCTCTTTCTGAATCTTCTATGCTTTCCAGAACCTACCCTGTAGACTCTAATCTTCTTCTCATTTGCATAACGTCTTAAGGATGTACAGCTCACTCCTAAAAGTTCAGCAGCCTCAGTTATAGTAAGCATCCTATTGAGTTCCTTATCCAGTAGTGCATTCTTTAGATCTTCTGTATAATCAGTTACCATACCTACCTCATACCTCTACAGTTTATTATACAATCTCTCTGGTAAGCTGTATAGAGATTGAATTATTATAAATATGACAAACTTTTATAATTTTTTATAAAAATATTCTATCAATATTATAATAAGTTTATTAATTTTGTCAAGTCTAATGATTAAAAGATTAAAAAAATTTTGATTAAGTCTCTAAATAAACACAGGCCAACTTATCCTATTTAACATAAAAGTTGAATAATTTCTTTCATGATAATAAATATAGCTTAGTGTGGTTTTCTCACAATTAGTTTTGTTAAATTTGAAAACTCGAAGTCTACGCTAGAAGGATATGAGATTGCTTTAACCTATTTTGAGGCTTACAGCTACCTATCAATTACAATATAAACGCATCTTCTGGATAATCCCAATTGTTCCTGGCCAGATCATGATTTCACCTTTGTAGCAAGAAATTGAATACATTTAAACAATCTTTTTAAATTCATTTTCTCTTCAAAGACTCACGGCCCTTCATTATCGAACGCTTCTCCTTCGCCTTCATATCTGTCTCATACTTCTGAGACCAGAGCTCAATCTGCTTTGTAATATTCTGGACCTGGTTTGCTTCGCTAAATAGGATGTGTATCCTTTTAATAGCTCTCAGATAATCAATTGCCTTTTTCATATCTTCGGGTGAATGATCCGTCAACTCATATTTCTCCCTATACCTTTTGCTCGCCTTATTTAATAGATCCTTTACAAGAGAAAGAAGATCATTACGTTCATAAAAACCCTCAATCCTAGGATCGTTCTTTTCCTGAAATGATCGAAAATCAAATAGATTTTTCGCTACAACTGTATACCTACCCTCAATTTCTACAAAGCTCCATTTCCACTTTGATTTTTCTCCATACCTATCCTCCAGAAGAGAGATAGTGTATCCAATTTTCCTTATTAATTTCAACCGCTCTTCATCTGTAAAACCATCGAGCTTTTTTAATAGTTCATAATTTTCACCAAGCGGCATATCGATAAAATTGGTAACTATTCCCTCAAGAATTATAATTGCCTTATAAAGACTCTTTCTCCCAATATCAAGATAAGTCTCGTTTTTATACCCCAGGAGGTTGAGACTTAAATCGGTCATGGCACAGTATATGGAAATCAAATCTATATAGTGTGAAGCTGCTTTTATTTTATTCAGGTTATCATCCTCTTCCTTTTTAGCCTCAAAATTACTTATTTTCTGTTTAATATCTTCTACTTTTTTCTTAAGATGAATTAACTCTTCATCAAACTGCTTCTTTTTTTCTTTATCAACAGCCATAACAAAATCCTCATTCTTTTATATTCTAGATCTATGAAAATGAATACCTTTATTAATTAATACAATCAGACCTTTACATCAATATTTCTCCCAAGGGTTTCATCCTCATTCTCACGCACTTCTTCTATTTCTTCTTCTACTTCTTCTTCAACTTTTTCTATTTCTTCTTCTTCCTCTACTTCTTCAACTTTTTCTATTTCTTCTTCTTCCTCTACTTCTTCAACTTCCTCAACTTTCGGTTCTTTCAATCTCTGAACATACATCAACTCTTCTGGTAATGAAACGGGACGAGAGTTCTCTGTAATGTCTCCCATAAATATTCAACCTCCAATAAAAAGATACCTAATGCTAATAAGCAGCATTCAAATTGAGGCCTTAGGCCTCACATTGCCTTCGCTAACATTAAGTCCTATGGCCTTAATGAGTAACTTTTTTTACCTAAGATACAAAAAACCACTATTAAGTTATTAAAAGGTAAAGCTTTTACTTATTAAATTGATAATCCATAAAATGAAAAACATCATTTGAATTGTCATTCATATTTGTTAAAACGATTTTATAAGGCATATAGTACTTTCCATACGTCTTATAACTGTTCACAGCCTTTACATAGGGATTCCCGTCCAAATAGTAGATCGCCTCTCTTATTACCCAGTTTTTTTTATCAAGATAAAAGAGCGCGTAATCATCTTCCTTTTCCTCTTTTTGCGGGTCCCACGCTTTGACAATAACAGAGTTTTTATCCTCTTTATAAAAGCTTATTTTATCCTTATCGATAATTTCCTTTAACTCATTCGGGTTCTGAACCTTTGAAATACCTGAAAACTTAAAATAATCCTCGTACATTGAAAAAAGTGATGCATACTCACCCTTTATATTTTCAATAACAATCTTCACACCCTCATCTTTCCGAAAAAGAATCAATACTTGCGGTTCTCCTCTACCCGTTAATATATCCTCAGGGAGCTCTTTGAGTGCTTCGTTGAAGCTTTCGTTTTCGACCTTCACCCTATACGAATTTGGAGTATGAATTTTAGACATCCTCTCTACATTTCTGTAGATATCGAGTATTTTCTCGCCTGAATGAGCATAAATCGATGAAAATAGAATTAGTACTATACTAAGTATAAAATATCTCTTCACTCCTCCCCCTTATCCTACAGCTTCTATATCTAAACATATACTTAAT
Source organism: uncultured Spirochaetota bacterium (assembly GCA_964424795.1). Classification (GTDB taxonomy): domain Bacteria; phylum Spirochaetota; class B62-G9; order B62-G9; family DRHN01; genus CAYRKG01. The sequence continues at coordinate 11,871 of CAYRKG010000051.1, read as the reverse complement.
CATAAAATTTCTCAAGTCTTTTATTCACGTATCATCTCATGAGCCTGTTTCAAAGCAGTTTCACTGATCTTTTCCCCACTAATCATACGAGCTATCTCAGCTACCTTTTGGGGACCATCAAGCCACTTTACTTCTGTTACTGTTCTATCATCCTTCTGTACTTTCTCAACACGAACGTTCAGATCCCCCTTTGATGCTATCTGTGCTTGATGAGTAATACAAAGAATCTGTTTCAAGCGTGATAGCTTCTTCAACCTATTTCCAACCGCCCAAGCAACCTTACCCCCGATATCCGTATCGATCTCATCAAAAACGAATGTAAGAATTGGGTCAACATCCCCAAGGACAGTTTTTATAGCAAGCATTATTCTTGAGAGCTCTCCACCTGAGGCTACATTTTTTAAGGGTAAAAAAGGCTCTCCAATATTCGCAGAGAGCAAAAACTCGACCAAATCAATGCCATTTTGGGACAGTTCGTACCTCTTTCCATCAATTGTAACTGGCCCATCGTCAGATTCTTTATACATAATATTTACTTTAAAACGCGCCTTATCCATACTCAGGTAAGAAAGCTCTTTCATTACACTCTCTTTAAGTGTTTTAGCCGAAACCCTCCTCTGTATAGATAGCTCTTTTGCGTACTTCTCTGCCCTGCTGAGCTCTTCTTTTAACTTACCTTTTAATCCATTTATAATATCCTCGTTACTTTCAAGATTATCGAGTTCTATTCGGCACTGCTCCCTGTACTTATTAATATCTTTTATAGTATCACCATATTTCTTTTTCAAACTCTTGATAAGTTCAATTCTTGATTGGATCCTATCTATCTTTCCAGGTTCATAATCAATGCCATCAACATAGCTCTTCAAGCTAGATGTAATGTCATTAATAACATTCTTTGAATTATCCAACTCATCAACAAGCGTGCTTATCTCGTTTGAAAAATCTTTGATTCTGTAAAGCTCCGAGAGTGCATTCTCAAGCATAGAAAGAGCTGATGCATCATGAAGATCAAGGTAATCATAGGCATTTTTTACAGTAGTAACAAGCTTTTCATAGTTACTTAATACCTTATACTCTTCTTCGAGCTCTATATCTTCTCCCTCCTTAAGATCTGCACGATCAATCTCATTTATTGAATATTTTAATATATCTATCCGCCTCTCTTTTTCTCTTTCATCAATTGTGTATTTTTCAATCTCTCTATTCAATTCTTCTATCTTTCTATAACTCTCTCTATAGTCTTCAAGCTTATCCTGATGTTTACCGTACTGATCTAGTAGAAAAAGATGATTTCTTAAATCCAGAAGCGATTGATGTTCATGCTGTCCATGAATGTCAAAGAGAAGTCCAGTAATTTCCCGAAGGTCCTTTACAGTGACCTGGAGCCCATTTATAAAACTCTTTGAAACTCCCGATGTTGTAATAATCCTTCGAACTACTATGTCTGCACCATTCTCATGTTCTATGCCTCTTTCTTTTAACATATCAAAAACAGGATGATCTTTAGAAACCTCTACCCTACCCTCTACAATACAGCTTTTCATTCCCGATCGTATATTGGATGTCTTTGCTTTCTCTCCAAGTATGAGACCCAATGCACCGATAATAATAGATTTTCCCGCGCCAGTCTCACCAGAAAGGACTGTCAAGTTTCTACTGAAACTTAGAGTTAACTCATTGATGAGAGCATAGTTTTTAATATAGAGCTCTTTTAGCATCTTATCCCTTCCATGCTAACTTTTCTCTTACTATATCATAAAAACTCCTTTTCCCGAGGGAGATAAGTTTTGTTATCACTTCCGATCTTTTAACATGGATTTCATCCATATACTCCAAATCAAGTGCAACCTGGCCATCGATCGTTGCTGTGATTTCCCGATTTTCTGATAAAACCATAATTTTTATCACCTCTTCGGAAGGTACGACCATGGGCCTTGCACCAAGCGAATGTGGACATATGGGGCTTATCACCAGGGCTTTCATATTTGGTTCTAGAATCGGACCTCCTGCCGAGAGTGAGTACGCTGTTGAACCAGTTGGTGTGGCAACAATTATCCCATCGGATCTGTAGGTACCAATAAGATCCTTTCCACTTGAAACTTCAAGCAGAATGAGCCTGGAAATACCACCCGTATTGATAACAAGATCATTCAATCCGGTGGAAGTATAAAGATGGTTCCCTCCTCTATACACGTGAACATCAATCATCATTCTTTCTTCATACATATAATTTCCGTTTATAATAAATTCCATGCATTCCAACAATTCTCCCTCTCTAAATTCTGTTATAAAACCAAGGCCCCCTAAATTGATGCCAACAATGGGAATTTTATACTTCGAAAAAATTCTTGATGCAAAGAGGAGAGTACCGTCACCTCCAAGAGCTACAGAGAGATCACATTTTGTAATTGTACCTCTTATGCTGCTCTCTATATCACCCTCCCTAGACTCGGTAATAAAATATTTTATAGATTTCGATTCTAAATATGTGGTAAGAGTATTTAATAGCTTTAATGCTTCTTCACTTTTATCCTTTATAACAATGCCTACAAGATTCATTCTTCATTCCTTCATAATAATTCATAACAAAAATTTATACATTTTTATTGCACCTTTATAATAGTTTGAGTTAATATCTTAATGCTGACAATCCTCATTTTCATTATGTAGTCTTCACTCAAATTGAGGCCTGTGGCCTCAACGAAAATATTTTCTTGCAAATTAAAGTTTGTCCCCAAAAGGCAAGAGAATCACTATTAAGGTACTAATACGGACTGGCTGCATTCACGATTTACAGAATGGTTCTTATCCCTTTCGTTATATTCTCAATATCCTCTTTCGCAAGTGCAGGGTATATAGGTAAAGCAATAAGCTTATTGAACATTTCTTCAGTTTTTTTATATCGATGAATATCCAGACCCAGTAAACGATGCAAAGGCCTTTCTATTCCTCTTCTAATAGGAATGCCACAATCCTTAAAAAACTTTATACTAACCTCAAATGGAGTTTCACTTTTCACAACATAATAGGAAAAGGATAGCTCCTTATTACCATCTCTTCCAATGAATGAACATCCAGAAGCCATTACAGCACTATCATAACACTCGCCAATCCTTTTCCTTATCGCAATATTTCCCGAAAGCTTATTGAGCTGTGAGATTCCAAGAGAGGCATTAAAATCACTCATGAGCTGCTCGTTCCAGAGTCCCTGCTCTTTTATCTTTGTTATCATATCCTTGAGCTCCCTATCCTTAGATGCAAGCATGCCCCCGCTACCTGTAGTAATTATTGCATAATCATTAAAGTTAATTGTAACAAAATCCCCAAAACTCCCTGCTAATCTTCCATCCACTTTTGAACCTACTGAACCATCAAGGTCTTCTACAATAGGCAGACCAAACTTATGGTACCTTTTAAGATCGTAGGGGATCCCGAATATCTGAGGTATGATAATGCATTTTGTTTTCTTACTAACCCTGTCTTTTATATCATCAAAAGATGGCATAAAGGAATTTTCCTCCAAATCTACAAGGATAGGCTTTAAACCCAATTTTACTACAGCATGAAGAATGCTGCTCTTTGCAAAACTCGGCATAATAACCTCATCCCCGGAGGATGCATCAATCAGATGAAAAATTGTTTCAAAGGAGTAACGATAGGAGCTAAAAACAACAACATATTTTAAATCAAGACTTTTACCGAGCATCGATGAAAATGCCCTTAGATATTTGCCTGGAGTTAAATCATCATTTATCATGCAGTACAAAACTGATTCTAAATCTTTTTTCCCGATAGTAGGTTTGTTAAATCTAATCATTCTTTATATTCTTAATGATTTAAGATTGGTATTTCTATTTTAGTAAAGTAAAGATATTACTATAAAATCGTAAAATCAATGCATTGAAAGCACCGAATCCCCAGCCTTTACTCTTTCCCTTCCTCTGAATAATGCCTTATCAATATCTGAAGAGATAAAGCAGTTTCTTGAAATCCTGAAACCCTTGGGGATCTCGACATTCTGCCCAATAAGCGTAATTCCTCCATATATGAAATCAGGATACCTTCCATTTACCCCTGTTGTGTCATCTTCTCCAATCCTAGCCTTCTCTCCAATGTTAGGAGTTACTTTGGAAAACTGCCCATTTTCACATACAATTGTATTTTGGACAATTGCTCCCTCGCCTATATAGTTGTTATTCATTATTATTGAATTCACTACACGAGCATTTCTTCCAATCTTTACATGAGGAAATAGCACAGAATGCTCCACATATCCATCTACTGTACATGAAGAGGAGATATATGAATCTTTCACAAATCCTGTTCCACCTATCTGAGAGAGATTTTCTTCTTCATTGTGAGTAGGCAGCAGGGAAAGTACACGAGCAAAGCTCTCTATATCTTTCATGATTAAAAAGTGAAATTTATAATAATCAAAGGCGGTCTTCAATGTAAAGAATTGACTGCTATAGTACTCCCTTTTTACTGAAGATCTCAGTGTTTCTGTTAGAATCTGCCATGTTCGATCAACCTTAGAATCTTCCAAACTAAATAAAGGCGTTTTGTTCTTTAAATCCTGTACAAACTTTACTTCCTTTAAAAAAAATCCAATCGTCTCATCCCCTTCTGTAGCAATCTCATAATTACCATCCGGAAGCTTTTTTAAAAACTCTATGAACCTCTCCCATTCGGTTACGAGCATCCCTTCGGCCCTAAGGATTAACATACTTTCATTCCTCTTTAGCTTCAAAGCACGTATTAGCGTCCTGTAAACATCTGGTTCGCTCAGAATCCTCAAATCTTGCAGATTATACATATACAAAAGGTAATCTTTTACCCCAAGCATATCTTCATCAGCCAAAATTGCTATCTGCCTGAAACCAGAGTGAATGAGCGGTCCGATATAGTAATCAACTATCTTTACCCCACCAAGTAAAGGAACCAGTGATTTTTCCCTATTATCGATTATAGACAGTAATCCAGGCTCTCTCTCTTTTATAAAAATCAAAACAGATATCTTTCTCATTCTTAATGTTTCCAGAAAATCCTTTCAAGGAGTACAGATAGAATAAAAACAGGGACCAACCACACTTTCTTAAAGTATCGGGGATGAGGGATTTCGCGTTTTGACATCCACTGAACATCAAAATCTTTCTTAAATTTATGGAAGTTTCTCATCTTTCCAGCGTACAGTTTAAACAAACCTTCAACCATAATAATGAGTTTCGCATTTATCTTATCCCTATACCTCTTTACCCAAATTTCCTCAAAGGGAGAACCAAGACCTATAAAAAAATAATCAGGTGAAGTCTTTCCAATGGCCGTTATAACATCCTCTAAACTTTGCTTTCCGTAATTACCCCTGTACCTGCCTATCACAAACAGCTTTGGAATATCCTTTTTAAGATTATTATAAGCCCTGTCAATGGTATCCCCCTTTCCCCCGAATAAATATACCCTTTTCCCAAGATCAGCGGACTGTACCATGAGCATTTTTACAAACTGTGAGGAATCGATCAGTTCTTTAAGAGGCTTTTTTAAAAGTTTTGCTGCCCAGAAAATGTACCTTCCACTGGGGATTATAAGATCCGACTCTTCTAAAAAGATCCTGAGGTGTTTGTATCTCCGTGCCTTCATAAGAATAGGAATAGACATGGGAACTATTGTATGAGTTTCGCCATCCCGTATAAAACTCTCAACTCTTAAAAGACCCTCCTCTGAGGTTATATTGTCATACGGAATGCCAAGTATTCTATCCCTTCTCATACCTTTTCTTTTTTGCCAGATTCCCATTCTCTAGATTCTTATCCTTTGATTTCTTATCTTTCAGAGCAAAATAACCGTATAAACCCTGTTCCTAAAATTGAAGCAGTTTCGGATTTAAGAACAAAATTTCCCATTGTAACTGGAATCCCATGATAATCCATAATCTTTTTTACTTCATCATCTGAAAAGCCCCCCTCAGGTCCATAAAAGAGATGGTAAATCATTCCTTTGGAACAATCCAGAGAATCTAATAACCTTTTTATATGAAATCCATGAGCTTTTGTACTAAATAAGAGAATAATCTTTTTTTCTTTTCTTTCAAAAATTCTATCCACTTCACTAAATTTGATTGGATTATTGATTTTCATAACTCTCTCCAATCCAGACACCTTTGCCCCCTCAAGGGCAAGCTTTTTCCATCGATCTATTCTTTCTTTTTTAATATCTATTTTAGGAATTGCCCTCTCTGTCTTGACAGGAAAAAACTCCTCTACTCCTAATTCGCTGAGCTTGGATACAACAAAATCCATCTTTCTAGATTTCAACAATCCCTGATACACATGAATATTTATATACTTTTCTTCTATTATATCTCTTTTTGTCTCTATATCACAGATGATATTTCTGTTAATAATATTTGAAACCAGAAGAGAATATTTCTCTCCTTCAATAACAGCTTCAACTTTACTTCCCTTTCTTACCCTCCTGACATTTTTGAGATAATGATAACACTCACCCACGATATAGACTTTATTCCCACGTAAACATGTAATATCCAAAAAAATATTTTTCATTTAATCATCATTAAATTATAATTTCTCAATACTATAGTCAATTCTTAACTGTTGCCAAAACTATCATAATAGATTAAACTTTTGTATAAGAATGGAAAAAGTCTTAACTCCAAAGGAAAGGCTACAACTTATCCGAAAGGGTAATGAGATCTTTAATAAAGGAGATATTGAAAAGGCTGCAAAAATATTCGTAACAACCGCTTACAAAGATGGCCTTATCAGGGTGGGAGACTACTATTACTTTGAGAAAAGCAATGTTATAAAAGCTCTCCACTATTATATAGAAGCTCAGTATGAAAAAAGAATAAGGGAAGTTTCCGAGCGCATTGCTGCTGTTTTAAAAAAATGGCTCAGCGAAGAATCGAAGTAGTAGTCGCAGTTTTTAATAGTGTAATAATCAATAAGTAGAAAATATATACTATAAGATACTTTTTTCAGTTTAACAAAAATCGAAGAAAAAAGCTTATGAAAAAACAGGAAAAAGGATTTAACAAATGGCAAAAGATTCCTGAACTTTCGAAATCAGGATATCTTCTCTTAAAAGAAAGAAGATATAGAGAAGCTGAAAAGAAATTCTTGGAAATACTTGAGCTTGATAAAAAAAATATTTATGCTCTGGTCGGAAGAGGAGATATATATAAGGCAGAAAAACTATTTGAAAAAGCAGAGAGGCATTATAAAGAGGCCCTAAGGGTTGATCCTATAAATAAGTTCGCTTTATTAGGTCTTGCTGATGCTTATAGAGGTTTAAAGAGATTTAGAGAAGCAATACATACCTGGGAGGAGTACCTCTCCTTTGCAGAAAATGAATATGATATTGCGGTTCTTACTCGATTAGGCGATACATACAAAAAGATTGGAATGACAGACCGGGCCCTTGAGCAGTACAATAAAGCAATCTCTGTTGAGCCAAAAAATCCGTACGCTCTTTCAGGATTGGGACTTCTATACTTTAAATTGGGTGATTACGAAAAGTCGCTTTCCTTTTGGTATGAGCTCCTAGAGATTGAAAAAGACGATATCAAGGTATTAACCAACATAGGCAACTGCTACAGGAAATTATACGAGTTTAATAAAGCACTCAAATATTTCTACAGAGCTATGAATATCGAAGAGGACAATTTTTACGCTCTCTATGGGATTGCAGATAGCTACAGAGGATTAAAAGATTATGAAAAGGCTGCCGAATACTGGAAAAAAATATTGAAAACCGATCCTAATAATAAGAAAATACTTACCCGCCTTGGTGATTCTTACAGAAATCTGGGTAACCTGGAAACTGCACGCCGCTTTTATAATAAGGCTATCGAAATAGATTTCGATTATTACGCAATTCTTGGTCTCAGTATTCTTCATAAGATGGAAAAAAATTATGAAGCTGCTTTGGAAAATCTGACACAGCTTAAAAATATCTCAGGCCTAAACCTTCAGCTTACCCTCCTGTTATCTGAATGCTATGTAGAGATGAACAATCCGGATATGGGAAGAAGAGTATTGGGTGATGCCATAAAAAAGGGAATCAAAAACGAGGAGATTAAAAAAAGACTTAAAATCCTGAAAAAGAAGAAGTAGATTCCTCGATAACCTCTCTGTTTTACCCTCTTCCCCCTACGATATTAAGAGCAATTTTTCCTATCGTATAAAATAAAACAAATGTAAAAAACAAGATAACTTTCCCTTGTTTTATTAGTTCCAGCTATTATCATAACCTCCATGAATAGAAGGGATTTTTTAAAGGCGGTTTTATCTACAGCATTCTATCTCACCGTACGAAAAATATTCCCAGATGATATCGATTTCCCCCACGAAGAGTACGATGTGGGAATTGTACGCAGTAAAGACTACGAAAAAGCTGTGACTGAGGCTATAAATCTGGTGGGAGGTATAAAAAAATATGTAAAACCTGGGGATATCGTTGTTGTTAAACCAAACATTGGATTTAATTCCCCTCCTGAACTCAAGGCTAATACAGATCCCGATATTGTTCGTACTGTGGTTCATCTCTGCTTTCAGGCATTAGCCTCCAAAGTCTATGTTTTTGATAGGGCATGCAATAACCCGAAACTCACCTATGTAACCTCAGGTATACCTGATGCAGCAAGATCTGCCGGAGCAAAGGTTTTGTATGTGAATGATACAGGCAAAAAGCTCTATAAAATGATTACTATCAAAGATGCGACCTTTCTCAAAGAAACCACAGTTAATAGATATATTCTTGAATCTGATGTACTCATAAATGTCCCTGTTGCAAAAACCCACTCTTCAGCAGGTCTTACCATTGGAATGAAAAATCTCATGGGAATAACTGGAGATAATCGATCAGAGTGGCACTGGGAGCTCCATGAGGCCATTTCGGATATCAATATGGCTGTCAGATCACATCTCACTATTGTTGATGCAACAAACATTATGCTAAAGAATGGTCCAACTGGAGGCAGTACTGACTATCTGAAGAGGCTTGACACAATAATTGCATCGCCCGATGTTGTTAGTGCAGATGTCGAAACAGTAAAACTCTTCAATATCGACCCCCTCCGTATCGAGTATATAAGACGTGCCTTCCAGAAGGGAGTTGGAAAAATAGATAAATTTTCCAAAAGATCGATAAGTGTGTAGATGATGACAGAACAGCAATTGAAAACCTTAAAAAAGGCACGCATCCTCTCTCAAACGATCTTTTTAGGATTATTCGTTTTTATCTTTATACGATCAACGGATCCATTCTCTAATATCCTGAATCCATTTCTACGCTTTGACCCTCTAATCTTTCTCACACATCTCAGGCTTCAATTAAATATCATTCTTCCAGTTATCGGGTTATTACTCCTCACTCTTATCCTGGGGAGATTCTTCTGCGGATGGGTATGTCCACTAGGCTCATTGATAGATCTCTTTGATTTTCTATTTAAGAGGGTACGCAAATTAAACCTATTTTCCAAAGTAAAAATCCCTTCCAAAAGATGGCTCTTGTATTATCCTCCATCCTTTATTGTTCTTGGAGGAGTTTTGGTAACTATCTTCTTCAAACCACCGATTCTCCAGTTCTTTCACCCAAATGTGTGGCTTGTACGGATATTCTCATTATCGAACCTTGGATTATTTTTTCTAGGATTATTGACATTGTTTTCAATTATTTCCCGGCGATTTTGGTGCATCTATATATGTCCCCTTGGTGCACTGTACGGGATCATTACAAAAGCCTCAATCTTTAAGCTCTCTATCACTGAATGTACCCAGTGCGGATATTGTAATAGCTGTCCTACAGAGGCCCTACAGTTTGAAATAAAAACCGTCCTCCATCAACAGTGTATACTATGTTTTGATTTCGAATACCTCTGTCCGGCTCACGGTTTTAAATATGGAAAACTTAATAGAGAGATAGATACATCTGTTGATGAATCACGAAGATCATTCTTAATACATAGCTCCCTTATATTCGGCGGCCTCCTTTTTGGAACAATTCCCTCTTTGTTCGATAGAACGGCTAAGACTAATCTTATCCGTCCTCCAGGCATTGTGGATGAGGGGAAATTTGTTCAGCGATGTTTGAGGTGTTTTCAATGCGTAAACTCTTGTCCAAACGATATTATAAAAATAACCGGACTTCAGGCAGGCTTTGATAGTGTCTTTACACCCCATCTCGAATTTAATGAATACGGATGTGACTACTACTGTCAGGTATGTCAGGAGGTATGCCCAAACTTCGCAATCCCTCTGCAATCGCTTCCTGAAAAACAGAAGAGCAAGATCGGACTTGCCTTCATTGATGAAGAACTCTGCGTTGTATTTGCAGAGGATACCAACTGCCTCGTTTGTGAAGAGTTTTGTCCAATTCCACAGAAAGCAATCATTGTCCTTGAGAAAAAGAAACAAATTAAGGGTAAAGAGATGCTTTTACGATACCCGAAAGTTGTAAACGATCGCTGTATAGGTTGTGGGATATGTGAGGCAAAATGCCCTACTTCACCAAAATCTATTACAGTTAGCAGGATATGAAATTATCACTTTATATCTGTTTTTAAATATATTATTGTATCGATACTTTTAATAATTTAAACTTTAAAAGGATTATTCAAAATAAATATGGAAAGTCGCTGTTTTCCGTAATAAACAAAATGAACAAACAAGCAATAGAAGAATGGGTAAAAAACCATATAGAGCTATCCTTTTCCCGTTCCAGCGGTCCTGGAGGTCAGAATGTAAACAAACTGAATACAAAATCAACCGCTAAACTGCCTGTATCCACCATGGATATTCTTTCAGAAGATGAGAAAAATAGTGTTATGACTTATCTAAGAAACAGGATAAATAATAAAGATGAGATTGTTATCCAGGTGCAGGAACAGAGAAGTCAAGTTAAAAATAGGGAAATTGCCACAGAGCGAATGATTTCTCTGATTTTAAAGGCCTTAAAAAAACAGAAGAGAAGAATAAAAACAAAGCCGACCCTCTCTTCAAAGGAAAACAGGATAAAAGCAAAGAGAATCATCGGGGAAAAGAAAAGGCAAAGGGGTAAGTTCGATTATAATGAATGAAGAAACTGTAAAGCGTAAATCTAAAAAGTTCTTGTCCAAAGATCTATTGATTGTGCTTGAAGATTCATCTTTTATAATATATACTTTTTTGTAGGGCAATTAGCTCAGCCGGATAGAGCGCTGGCCTCCGGAGCCAGAGGTCGTGGGTTCAAATCCCGCATTGCCCGAAGGTAATTTACTTTCAAAACTGCACTTACACTTCACACTTCCTTTATTCATCCAGGCTCCGGTGTAGAGAGTGTCGATGATTTGTCGATAAAAAGGATTCTGGATGAAGCGTCCTTTCCTGTTATGGAAACGTGGTAAGGTCTGGTATTACAAACTACCAGACATCAAGCATTATCTGTCAACAGGTCAAACCACCCGCAGAGCAGCGGATCACTACGTTGTAGATATACTCAACAAAGAACGCGCTTCGGTTCCCTGTTATTATACTTTCCGTCGTTATGCCGAGCCCTTCTTCGACTGGGATCGCTGCCCGCATATTCGCAGGCTCCGTGAAGAAGGAAAGAGTATAACCCGCCGTCACGCAAAGATACAGTGCCAACGAATCCAGAAGCACATTCTGAGCGATCCTTTCGCAAATAAACGGCTCTCCGAGATTACCCGTGCAGACGTGCTCGACTTACGTTCGAGGCTTCTGGCAAATAACGCACCGGCAACAGTTAACAAGGTGCTTGGCATCATAAAGGTGATCTTTCGAGAAGCATTGTACCGAGAGGAGCTGGACCGCGATCCTTCCGAGCTGGTACGAAGGGTACACTACAAGAAAC
>CAYRKG010000050.1:0-34365 GCA_964424795.1 uncultured Spirochaetota bacterium | reverse complement strand
TTGGGGACTTTAGATTCTTTATACAATACGAATCTTTACAGCGCAAATGCCTTATTTGATAAACAGCTTGCAAGAAAGCATGAAGATGGTTTAAACTTAATATATTGGCTCAAAATGATCTGGTATGGGCTGATTTTACAGCCAGTTATTTTTGATATGGGGGAAAATATGCCAAGACGTCCACTTATTATTACAATTATAGTTCTCTGTTATCTTTTAGCTCCTGTCGCAGTTATTGTTCAGATCTCCATTGTACTCAGAATACCCATTCTAGGACCGCACAATATCTTTAGCAGACTTTTTTTTACTGATTATATTATTTTATCTGTTTATCCAATTGGAGCTATTGCTCTTTACTCGGTTAAAAGATGGGGATGGTACTTATTTTTAGGATGTTCGCTAATTTTGATTTCGTATAATATCGTTGCATATTTTCTAAATCCAAGATACAACCTCTTTCTCCTCATATTATTTAATGTGCTTTTAGCGCTTGTTGCAGGAATCTTTTTCCGAAAACATGTTATAGCTCCCTATTTTAATCCACGCTTACGGTGGTGGGAAACTGAGCCACGTTTTAAAATAGAAATCAGGGCTGAAATAATAATGGACAGTACTAAATTATCAGGAGAAATACTTGATATATCAAATAGCGGCTGTTTTATAGAGCTTGAACAGGATATAAAAGTAGGGAAGATATTTAACATTCTTATAAAATGTATGTATCATTATTTAAAATTAAAAGGTAAGGTAATGAGAAAGGCCTCATCAAAGGAGGAGTATGCAGGATACGGTGTTATGTATGTAAATCTAACGCCTGCAGAAAAAAGCAGCATTAATACAATTATAGAGGATCTGGAAAAAGCCCATCTCCGTAATTATAGACGCGATATTGAAATAGCCCCTGCAAAAGGTGTTGAAAAGGGACCATTCTCAGGTCTGAAAAAAACAGACCCGCGATACAGGGTAAACCATTCTGTTGTTTTAACCAAGAAAGGAAAAACCATAAAGTGCCAGCTAATAGATATTTCCAGAAATGGATGTTTTATAACAGGCAGACAGGATATTATAGAGGATGCAATTTATCCATTGAAAATTAGATGCGTTAATGTTGAAGCTGAGGCAAAAGGTAAAATAATGAGGGAATCCGAGTTGCACGGAATACATGGATACGGTATCAAGTTCACAAATATATCAAAACAAGAAAAGCAAAAAATAGACTTAATTGTACGTACTATAATAATGATTGGAGCCCGAAACCGTCTTGAGGATGTTGAGCCTGTAGCTGAAGAAGTCATAGATAAAAGTGTTGCAAATACTCCCTATAAGGTTATTCTTTTTTTTAGAAGGCTGCTACTAAGAGATGTCAGATAACTCCGATCTATGATTTGCCTTTACTTAGGATGTTAAGCCGTATAACCAGAAGTATAATTATGCCGCTAGCTCCATTGATAAAAACATCGTGCCAGGTGAACCATCTATTAGGCAGAAACCCCTGAATAACCTCATCTAGGGCACCTGCTATCAGGCTTATAAGAGAACCATAGAGATACAGCTTTATATTGAATCTATCAAAATCTATCTTTAGCGCGTTATACAAAAGAACTCCTGCTAATCCGTACTGTGCCATGTGTATCTTCTCGCCAGGATTTCTTTCGAATTTAAACATGATACATAGTATAGCAGCAAATAAAAAGAACAAAAGATATCGCACTATCGACCTTTCTTTTTTAATGAACACGATATATGAAAGGGTAACAAGACCTGCTAAAGAATAGATTGCATACTGTAGAACAATGCCTTTGCCCCCTAAGATCGCGTTCAATTTATTCCATATAGCAGGCATAATTCCAAGCGTGGCATATGTAACTCCAATATAAATTATAAATGATGCCCACCAGATCCATTTGAAACTCTTTCTTCTCATAATAAAGCCTGTAGTAAATTATATCCCTAAAAAAGAGGCTCTCAATTTTTTTAATGTTATAATATAAATACAGTATATTCGTAGTTATATGAAAAAGTGGCAGCTGGAAAGATGGTATATTGATCTAAAAATCTTACTGCTTTTGCTTTATCTTACCCATTACAAAAAGCATAAATCCTGTAAAGATAACGAAAGGAATACTCAAAAGTTGTCCCATTGTTAGTGGAATAGTAGGTGGTAAAGTATGGCGTTCCTTAAAAAATTCAACAAAGAATCGGAGTGAAAAGTACATTAAAATCAATAGATAAAATATACAACCATCCTGAAGTTTATCTTTTTTCTTTTTGAAAATTATCCACAGAGCTATGAAAATAACAATACCAATCAAAACCTCATACAGCTGTGAAGGGTGACGGAACCGAGGTTCAGCACCATCCGGCTCAGGAAAACGCAGGAATTTTACTGCCCATGGAACAGCTGTTACCCTTCCAACAATCTCTGAGTTAAAGAAGTTTCCTAACCGGATAAAGCTGGTAGCTATCGAAATTGGTATGGCCATAGAGTCTGCTATCTGGTAAAATGTTACAGGGTATATCCTTGTGAATACTATCACTCCAATAATAAGAGCGATAGCAGCCCCGTGAGATGCAAGCCCTCCTTTCCATATCATCAGTATTCTAATCGGATTCGATAGATAGTAGCGTGGATAATAAAAAAACACATGTCCAAGACGTGCTCCGACAATCACGCAGATGACAATTGTAATGAATAAAGGAGATAGATAATCGGGATTGATCTTCTTTTCTTTAAAAACCTTATTGAGCAAAAAAAGACCTATTATGAAAGCACATGCAAATAAAAGACTGTAGTACCTTATTGAAAACCCACCTATGGTAACTATTTCAGGTGAAATGTTATGTACAAACATGTTTTCCTCCTCAGATATGCGATCTGCTTTTAATACCGATGTATCTTCTCCATATGCCAATTGTGCAAACTTAGATTTTTTTACCTGCATTAAAAAATAAACATATAACTTTTAATCTTTTCTCCCATGCCTTTTGAAATGCTGATACACCTGGTATATAAATGTTCTTATGGCCGCTTCCCTACCAGGCTGTAAGCTTACATCACATGGTGAGTCCAGATATGGAATGCGAAACCTGCTCATTAGAGGTTTAGCAATGGTTGAAGTAACTGTACCAGGCATACAGGTAAATGGGTAAACATTTACAACACCATTAAAACCCTGCTGCGCATAAGCCATGATACCAGAGATGCTTAGACAGGCCTCCGTACCAACATCAAAACTGAAGATATCCTCTTCTTTAAGAAGACCTTCCAGGTGAGAGACCCGGTGATCCTCAGCCAGATCAATCAGGGCCCTTTTATGTTTATAAATCTGCTTCTGTCTGTATTGCTGATAGAAGAGGCCACACTGATAAACAAAAATCTTTTTCAAGTCTCTAATCATTGAGCGCAGATGCAGCTGTTTCAGATCCATCCGGAAACATATCTTAGCATCTCTTTTCCTGTTGTGGGATGTATAATTCACCCATTCTGCAAATGATGTATTAACCACCTCAGCTCCATGTCTCTCAAGAGCCCTTATGATATCCTGATTGGCATATTCATGGGTACGTAGGTAAATCTCTCCAACAATTCCAACAAGCGGTTTGAGCGGTTTAGTGGGATCAATAATTGTCTTTCCCTCTTCGATAATATCTTCCAGGTGATCCAGAATCTTATCGAATTCCTTTGTGCTACTATATTTCTCAAAGGTATCACTTATTTCATACAAAGATCTCTCGATAAAATCATCTGTCATACCAGGCTCCTTTTCATAGGGCCTCACTCTCCATGTAAGCCTGTCAAGTATATCACCCACAACCAAAGAAAAATATGCTACCTTTCTCAAGTCTCTGACCTTTTCTTTCTCAACCATGCCAGCAAGTGAGTAATCATCCCTTGAGGTTATAGAACCGATTTTGACACTGCTAAATTCAGGGAAGGAATCTAAAACAATCCTCTGGTATTTATTGTACATTCCAAATCTGCAAGGACCATCAGACTCGGGCATTAAAAATACATAATCATCTGGATTGAAGGCATCAACAAGCCTCTCTTTTTCCCTTTTCATGAAATAAAGGAGATCACCGGTGGTAATAAGGCAGGGAAGGCACTCTTTACCTGATGTATATTCCTTACCGAGATCTAGCCCTCTATAGGTCTTTAAAACCTTTGCATTAATACCAAAGCTTCTAAATGCTGATGCCATAAGATGAGTTCCGAACCTGTACATCTGGGGCATTAGTAAGGTTTTATTCTCTACGTTAAATACTCCAATCCCTTTAGTTAGCGACTGGAAGTCTGTTGTTTTTTCTGATTCCATTTTTCTCTTCACTTTTTCTCGTACTGTATTCCGGTACCGATTTCAATTTATATAGAGTATTCTCTATAACATTTTTAAATGCCTCTAGTCTTGTCATGACACCAGCTTCGGCAGTGTGCTCATCCAGTTCTAGGATCAGATAAGCCTTTTCTCCCATAATATGCCTATAGAAATGCTCAAGAAAGGAGTCCGCACCACAACTGAAGTTCGTCAGATGGAGGCCAAAATAGTTGGGATACGCCTTTACGTACCTCGCAGTCCTCAGAATCTGTGCACCAAACCCCCAGTACATCGTTGAAAAATCAGAAAGATCAATATGGCTAACATTAATAAAATCCATAGGCAGTGCAGTGATACCACTCTTTGCAAGGTTCTGTCCTAACCTCAGATTTAGCCTTTCATCATATAGGTTATACGGGCGACCTGTAACAACAACTATGGGCTCATCAGGGTTATGAGCTTTCATTATTTGATCTCCCTGTCGATAAATCTCCATGATAAAATCATTATTTCTATCCAATGCATAGTAAAGTGCACTTCTTATCTCTGATTTTGAAACTCTCAGTTTCACCTGTAGTTGCTCTGCAATCTCCAGAGCGAGTCTATCTGGGTCATAATTCAAATGAATAACAGGGTTTAAAATGAATGAAGGATCTAGTCCCAGCGCCATGCGGACCATATAGGAATTGCTCTGAATCATTGGACAGTAATACCCAACTTCTTTTTGTTTAGGAGTTTTCATATTAATAATACTTGGTATGAACAGGTATTTCGTGTTATTTATCAGATCCTTGATATGACCATGTGAGACCTTCACAGGATAACAGGTTTCACCCTCCATTGCCTCTATACCGGCTGTAGAAATATATGCATTTGTAGGACGTGTCAGGACAAGCCGGAACCCAAGTTGATCAAAAAAATGAGCCCACAAAATAGCGCACTGAAGACCGTAAAGGGTTCTCTGCATTCCAATGGTTTTTCTCCCATCAACCTCGTTTAAAGGCTTACCTCTGAATACTTCATGAACACCGTTCATATGGGTTTTCCATATCTCTTGCCATAAATCGAAGTAGTTCTCTTTTCCGGGCAAATTATTTCTTGATAATTCATAACGACCACACTCCCCACCCCAGATACTATAGCGGCCTCCAAAATTATATATCTTTAGCTTGCACTGATTATTGCAGTCAGGGTCTGAATGGCATAACCTTTCGGTATAGATCATTCTATCGTTTATGGCGGTATCCAGGCCCCTGAATATAGTTTTCCTCTTCTCCATGAGCATCCTCTCCTGGACAGTGATTGCAGCGCCAAAAGCACCGAGGACCTCCCTGTGGCTGGGAACCAGAATACCGCGGTCCAGAACATTTTCAAAGGCAGCTACCACTCCTTTATTCAAAGAAAGGCCTCCTAAAAACATGAGCCTTTTTCCTATCTTTCGTTTTCCCACTACCCTGTTCAGATAATTATACACGATGGCATAGCACAATCCAGCTATCAGGTCATTTTTTGATACACCCCTCTGATGATAGGTCTCAAGATCTGACTCCATAAAAACTGTACATCTATCGGCCAACTTAATAGGTGTTTCAGAGGAAAGTGCAATCTCCTGAAATTCGTCCACAATATTGATGCCGTACTTGTTTGCAAGCTCATGTAAAAAACTTCCTGTACCTGCTGCACAGACCTTGTTCATATCAAAATCCAGGGGATTAGAGTTTGATATAAAGATATACTTTGAATCCTGTCCTCCAATTTCAAAGATCGTGTCCGCTTCCTTGTCAATCTCCACCGCACCTCTTGCATGGGCAGTAATCTCATCAATTATAAGATCTGCATTTAAAAAGTTTCCAACTACATTCCTTCCCGATCCTGTAGTTGCTGTACCTATAATCTCAATTCTATTTCCTAGATCATTACTAATCAACTTGAGCAACCTTTGAGTAACCTCTATCGGCCTCCCCTGAGTTAGCACATAACTCTTATGAATAATATCACGGCCTTCATCAATCAGCGTGTATTTTGTAGTCGTAGACCCGATATCGATACCGAGGTAAGTCCTGGTCTTTTCAATAAAATTCCTACTTTGAATATTGCTCGATTCTAAAAAAACCGTCTTTTTCAATGCCAGTACCGGGGCAACGGGCACAGAAGGCTTTTTTATGTCTTTAATTGCTCCAAGCTTTTTAAGATTCAACTGGCCTCCCCTACCCGATTCAATGGCCTGCAGGGCAACTCCAAGCGCGCCTATGGAGGTATTAAATGGAGGAACAGAGAGCCTTGGAAAGTAGCTTTTGAAGGCCATTTTCTGGATCTCGTTCATTGAAAGACCACCGATAAAGATTATCGGTTCTTCAAGAATACGGTTGGAAACAATGGTGCTCATGTAGTTTCTTACATTTCCAACATGGAGTCCATAAATAATATCCTCCAGTTTTTCACCCCTATTTTGCAGGTGTATCATATCTGTTTTAGTAAAAACAGTACAGCGGCATGCAACGTTTGCTGGCCTCTTGCTTTTAAGACCGAGATTGATAAAATCACTCAATACCCTGTCAATATGATTATGTGAAATATTCGTTTCTCTGGCATAGATATCGGTAGCAAGCCTCTGGGCCTGCTGATCGATGAAAGAGCCGGTGCCTGAGGCGCATGGTCCATTAGCATTAAAGTAATCCAGCTCCCAGCCATCATCATGATGAACAATCTGGAAAAGGGCGGTATTCTGTCCCCCCATACTGATAATTGATCTTACATCTGATTGAATAAAGATGGCACCAAGGAGCTCGCTGATGGTTGCGAATTCATAAAAAGTCCCAAACTTCTCGCTGAGCTTTTCTCCATGGTTTCCTGTGAAAGAAATGGAATAAATGCTCTCTTCCCCGAATTTTTCATATATTTGCCCGATGAGGGTCAGTACCTTCTCTTCTATCCTGCCCAGATGACGCGTGTAAGGAAATTCGTACACTATCTCCCTGTGTTCGTTGATAACGATACAATTAAGGCTCACTGATCCGGCATCAATTCCCACATGAAGATGATCTATCTCGTTTGAAGATTTATTAATAAGAGACATTTTTTTTGTTATATAAGAATCTCATGTATTAAGACTTTATAATAATTCTAAGTTATTGAAATGTCAAAATATTGAGCGATAATTTAGAGCCTAAAATCGATATTTTACATCATCATATCCTCTTAAAAACATTGAATACCGAACTTTTTTTCTTGCAATCAAGATAGGTGAGAATCGGGACGAGTACATGAGACTATCACAACATCTATTGACACAATACTATTGCTCGTTGTATTATGCTTGAAAATGGTTGAAAAATGCCTCTTTTCAAATTGTACCTAAAAGATGAAAGAGAGGATATTCTTAATCGACCGTATTTCGCTGCAATCCAAAGCGGCAGATAATAAAGACTCTTAGGCGAAAGGAGATAAAGAATGCTCATCGATATTTCAATGGCGATTAAAGATGGATCAGTTTTCCGTCTGGGAACGCCCCCTGTGAAGATTGGATCGCACAAATTCTTTCACAATTCTGAAGGAGAATATGAATCCACCATGATTTCGCTTTCAGCGCATACTGCAACCCATATAGACCTCGTGTTCAAGGAAAAGCATATAGATCCAGAGCGAATGGTTGGCAGGGGAATATTGATTGATGTCACTCAAATATCTGGAAATGAAATCAATTTAAATGATGTTGAACAGCAGGATAAAATAGTAAAAGGAGACTTTGTGTTTTTTAGAACGGACTGGAGCAATTTTATTGCTACCAAAAAATACTATGACCACCCCGAACTATCAATGGAGGTTGTCCACTGGCTTATCTCAGAGAAGATTAATGCTATTGGAATTGATGCTCTCGGCTTAGGACAGGGTCGCAAGCATGGTGAATATGACCGTCTACTGATTAAGAATAATATCTTTGTTATTGAGAATCTTACAAACCTATCTAAAATTCCAAATCAGGAATTTAGAGTATATTGCTTTCCCCTAAAAATCGAAAATATAGATGCTATTCCATGCCGAGTAGTGGTTGAGGCCAAATGTTCTTGACACAATGTTGTTGAACGGTGTACTATGGTCGAAAATCGGTAAATCGTAAAGTAGAAAAATAGTTTAAAATTAAACTGAAGATATAACTTTTTCTACTAATAAGGTTGACTAATGTTGAAAAGGCCACTAGAAGAAGTTAAGTATGGGGAGACAGTTCTGGAGGTGAGGGGAATCACAAAAAGATTTCCAGGGGTTGTTGCTAATGATAACATAAATTTTGACATAAAGGCTGGCGAAATTCACGCAGTTCTAGGAGAGAATGGAGCAGGGAAAACCACCCTGATGAACATCATATACGGGTTATTGAAACTCGACGAAGGGGAAATTTACGTCCACGGAAAGAAGGTCGATTTCAAATCACCTCTTGACGCAATCGATCAAGGTATAGGGATGGTCCATCAACACCGCAGGTTGATACCCGCCCACACCGTCCTCGAAAACATCATCCTCGGACATCCTGAGACAAAGGGAATTATCGATATAAAAAAAGCAGAGTCAGAGATAAAGAAGCTTTGTGAGAAGTATGGATTTAAATTGGATTTGGGGTCGAGGGTCTGGCAGCTCTCGGCAGCAGAGAGGCAAATGGTTGAAATTGTGAAAGCCTTCTACCGAGGGGCAAAACTACTTATCCTGGATGAGCCAACCTCTGTCCTAACACCTATCGAAACTGAAAAGCTCATGCAGTCCCTCAAGGTTATGGCTAAAGATGAGCTTGCAATAATCCCGTTTATAACTCACAAGCTCCCTATAGTTTTAAAGGTCAGCGATAGGGTCACTGTCCTTAGACGCGGGAAGGTAGTTGCCCGTCTAATGACGAAAGATACGACAATGAGGAGTTTAGCCAGAAGCATGGTGGGAAGAGATGTAGCCTTTAAAGTAAAAAAGGTAGAAGTAAAGAGAGGTAGTCAAATTCTCGGAGTGGAGAATCTATCGGCTCTGAGCAATAAAGGTGTTCTAGCCCTTCAAGAGACCTCTTTCTCTGTATGTGAGGGGGAGATTTTTGGAATTGCTGGAATTTCTGGTAACGGGCAGCAAGAGCTTGCTGAGACCCTGATGGGTCTTCGCAAAGCTGAAAGTGGAACTGTGACTTTTATAAAAAAAGATATCACAGATTCTTCAATCCTTGAAAGATGGAAAATGGGCATAGCATACATCCCCCCTGAACGTGTGGAGGTAGGAACAGTTGGGGATTTCTCTTTAGTTGATAATATCGCCTTAAATTATTACTTCGAGCCAGGATTCACCCGGCACGGTATCTTAGACTATAAAAGAATCCGGATGCATACCGAAAAGGCACTATCTGAATATGAAGTTGTATGCCCCAATATTGATTGCCAGGCAAAAAATCTTTCTGGTGGGAACCTCCAAAAACTCATTCTAGCCCGCGTTGTTTCACGTAGGCCACGTCTTTTGATCGCCAATTTGCCTACCCATGGACTTGATGTTGGTGCGATCGAATTCGTGTGTAACGAACTACAGGAGTTAAAAAGGGAGATGACTGGGATTGTGTTCATTTCTGAGGATCTTGACGAGATACTGGCTATGAGCGACAGGATAGCGCCAATCTACGAAGGCAGGTTTGTAGACATCATTCCTGCCAAAAAAGCAAACAAAGAAAATATAGGGGCAATGATGGCTGGGGTTCATTTAAAGAGATGAGAGAATGAGGATAAATCTTGAGAGAAGGCCGACACTCACCTGCATTGATTGGATCAAGTTCACTACTTTATCGATAGTTACTGCCTTCATAATCTTGAGTATTATCATCGCTCAAGCAGGGAAGAACCCTTTATATGGATTCAAAGAAATTTTTCACTATGCCTTTGGAACAAGATACGGCCTCCTATTGACCTTTTACAGGGGCATACTCTTACTTTTCGCAACACTCGCATTCATTCTTCCACTCAAAGCCGGAATCTGGAACATCGGAGCACCAGGGCAGCTCTATTTCGGGGCCTTAGCGATGTTTGGGGTTTCCTCTGCCTTTCCAAATCTTCCCTCGATAGCTCTAATTCCGCTCATGTTGATTGCTGCTGCTCTAGCTGGCGGGATCCTGGGAGGAATCGCTGGCTTCCTTAAAGGGAGGTGGGATGTTAATGAAATTGTGGTTACATTGATGCTGAACAACATAGCCTATTGGCTGGTTATGTATTTTATTATGGAGGGAGGCCCCTTTGCGGATCCCTTTGGAACTCCAGACAGTGCTCCAGTACCGGCTTCAGCAAAAGCTCCCTTAATATTTAACGTTCCTTTTACAATATTCCTCGCAATTGGATTAGCGGTGTTCTTGTACCTTATACTTTCAAAAACAAAAACAGGTTACCAAATAAGAACATTGGGACAGAATCCGGCTGCAGCCAGATACGCTGGAATGAGCGCCCTCAAGTTATCGCTTGTAGTCATGATAATTGGAGGTGCTATAGTCGGTCTTGCAGGATACCACGAGTTCGCAGGGGTTCCCGGAGTATATAAGATTACCAGAAAGTTTGCGGAAAGGGGAGACCTGGCTTATTACGGAATAATATGCGGTTTGATTGCTGCTCAGAGCCCTTTGGCTGCAATTCCGGCTTCACTGTTTATTTCAGGGATGACGGTGGGAGGTACCACGCTTCAGCGTAGACTCGGTTTAGGTTACGGCCTGGATTTACTTTTTCTGGGTGTGCTAATGCTCACAATCATCGCTTTTGAATTCTTTAAGAGATATAAGGTTATATGGACAATAAAAGGTGATTAGTGATGTGGAATTTCACTGTTAGTTGTTTGGATGTTACAACACTCCTGCTTTTCGCAGCCCTGGGAGAACTTATCACCCAGCGCTCCGGAGTTCTAAACGTAGGGGTCGAAGGATTGATGCTCTCTGGCGCTGCCCTCGCCTTTATTACCACAAAATTCACAGGAAGCTTTATACTTGGATTTATCGTTGGAATGGCTGGGGGAGGTGCCCTAGGGCTCCTCCACGGATTTCTTTCGATAAACCTCAAAGTGAACCAGGTCGTGAGCGGTTTGGGAATCTGGATTTTCGCTTTGGGTTTCACAACCTACATTGCAGCTCCCTACGCAGGACCATTAGGAAGGGGCATGTTGGGGGGCAGAATCTTTGATATCTCACCATTCTTCTTCATCGGAATAGCAGTCGTGGTTGTTATCTGGGTTATACTATTCAAATCGAACCTCGGGCTTAAAATAAGGTCGGTGGGAGAGGATCCATTTGTAGCAGAGGTTTCGGGCATAAAAGTTGAGATGTTGCGCTACCTCTGCGTAATTACTGGTGGAATATTGGGAGGTCTTTCTGGTGCATATCTTGCACTGTCATATAATCCTACCTGGTCTTTTAATCCGACTATGGGCCGTGGCTGGATTTCCTTTGCCCTAGTTTTTCTCTCTATGTGGAAGCCCTGGTTCCTTTTGGGGGGTGCTTTACTATTTGGAACTGTATGGCAACTCGCCCTCAGCCCCGAGCTAATTCCTCTCCTACCTCCTCTACCCCTATACTTTTACAGGATGATCCCCTTCGCCGTAACCATTGTAGTTATGGTTCTCATATCAATGGAAAGGTTCAGGAGAAAATGGGGATTGGCAAAGCCGGCATCATTAGGATTACCCTATATAAAAGAATAAAAAATATGGCGAACTTCGATTTTAAAATACACGAAGTTCGCCCCAACTTCCCAAATATATTATGGATCCCTTAACGTATTTGCATTATTAGAGTTATAATAATCAGTTCTTTAAAAAGATCTGAAAACTCTACATTGGTCTGAAATAATAAAACAGCTGGAACTGGCGTTAAAACTTATTACTTCAGAACCTTTATTCCATCGAGGTCAAAATCGAACTTTGTGAGCAGCCATTCGTCTGATGGCATTACACCTGCTTCTTTTTTCACTTTTCCAGCCTGATCCTTTAGCTCCTTGAGAAATGGATCCCACTTTCCTGCGAGCAACAGGTTTCTTCTTTCTTCAATTAAGGCAAGAGTTTTCTTTGAGATAAGCGGGCGCGCCTTTGAACTTATGCCGTCGACTCCTCTCACTTTGTTGTTTACTATGTCGACAACAGGCACCTCTTCATCCTTCAGGAACATCTTGTCTTCCATACCGACGAAGATTAGGTTATTCGGGTATTCATCACCTGCCATGTAGTCCTTGATGATTTTCTCGTATATAACATCCCAGCGCGTGTCAAATGATATCGCTACTGTATTCTCATCCGACCAGCCCAAGCCAACTACATCCAGGTCCTTTCCTATGAACCATATCTTTTCCTCTTTAGCAACTTCAACAGGAGCTGAAGAATCGGCCTGCGTAGTTAGAACATCGCAGTTATACTGGTCAATTAGAGTCCTTGCGATCTCAGTCTCCGTAGGAGGGTCATACCAGCCTCCAACATATTTTATGTACAGGGTAGCCCTGGGATTCGCATCCTTTACTCCGAGGTAGAAACCTGCACACCTTCTGTGGACCTGAACACATGGGAAAGCCGAGACCATACCTATCTTGTTCGTCTTAGTTATTGCTCCGGCAACAAGACCTGCCAGGTAAAATCCCTGGTACTGTCTTGGGAAGAACCTTATGAAGTTCCTCTCCCTCTGTGCTGTGCTCTCAACAACCGTTCCGAAGTAAACATCCGGATATTTGTCTGCTATGTCTAGTAGAGGCTCCCCCATGAAAGCAGCATTACCTATGACTATGTCGGCCCCCTTTGTGGCTATGAGGTCTTCAGCGACCGGAACCGATTCCTCAGGACCGATTTCCTCCTCAAAGACATAATTTAGCCATGGATAAAGATTTTCAAGCCGCTTGAGTGCCGCATCATGTGCCCCAGACCAGGTTGTCCCCGGTATGGTGCTGAAGTGCATTATTGCAACTGTGATATTTCTCGGTTTTGTGGCCACTTCAGAAATCACATCCTGGGGGACTAAGTCGCTTAATATTTCTTTGACATCGTCCTTTGAGGCACTCCTGATATAGGATTCCACGTCCTCCCTTGTTACTTCCTCCGGGCCCTTTTTTCTGGCATAAACGGTGCCAACAATTGCCATAATCACTATTATGACAATTATAAATAGTAACACTTTAGATTTCATCTCTTCCTCCTTTATCTTTTAATAATTTGGGTTAAAAAATAACCATATGTCAATAATATTTTTCCACACTCTCCTCTCTTCTTTTTTCTCAGATTAGACTATTTATTTCCTCTTGTCAAGAAAAACTCGATTTTGGATTGAAATTCACTATTTTAGGTAGAAACCATATGCACACCAGGTACAAACCATAAAGAATACCAATTGATTGAAGTTTCTGAGAAACTAAATGAAGATCCCTATATCTTCATCTGCGAGGCTTTGATTCAACTCATCTGGCTAAAGCCATATTGTTAAAACATGATTTATTATCACCTTACCTTTTAATATTCATACAGCATTTTTAAAGGTTTTTTAATAAAAAAAAGAAAATAGAGATATTGATGCTCGATGGCCCCTGATATTTAAGATAACCCGCGTTTAGAAAAGCTCATGCGTTTTTTGAAAGTTTCTAGGAGTTTCCACCGTACAGTTGGTATGTCTTCTAAGTCTTTACCAGGAATGAGAAAAACTTTCGATTCTTTCGTGGTACGGGCCTCCAGATGGTCAGTCGTTTCTCGTAGGATGTTTTCCTCCCCGAAGAAGTCTCCTTGATCCAGTGTTTCTATTAGTTTATCATCTGAATACAGTTGAATTTCACCTTGATCGATAATGTAGAGTCCAGCTGTTTCATCCATTTGTACTGTCTCTCCTGCTTGATACGATTTGCTGCTCATTAACTCGGCTAACCTATTCTGAATCGGACAGGATACCATCTCTCCAAACAACCATGTGCCCTGGAGGAACTGTCTGTTTTCAAGCACCCTTCTTATATTATCATAGATGTAATTTCTTTTTATAAACTTAAGATATAAATCAGAGGGAAGTTTTAGCGCCCTAATATAGCTGGCAGCACGATATGTCCTTTTCGTTTTCTCTCCAATCAAAGCTGATAACTCTCCAACTATAGAACCTGCTGAAAGCATATTTTGGATTCCCGTTTCTGAGTCAATAAATTCTACCACTCCGCTGAGAATCAGATATATATCTTTATTCACACTACCTTTCCGAATTAGGATTAATCCTACATTGAAAGAAACCACAGGGCAGTTCATCAGCATATACAGGTCATTCAACGATGCTGCTGGAAAATAGGAGCGTAAATGATAAAATGCGGATCGCATTGAGTAATCCTGCTGCGCAGGGATCAGAACATCTTCCAAGCCAAAGGTGGCATTCGAACCGATCTCTTTTTGTGAGTCTGTAAGAGGCTTTGAAGTATGACTCAATATGATTTTCGAAGAAGTATCATTCACAAAATCCTCTGCTCTGCCATGAATAAGCCCACCACCAATATCAATCTTCTTCAAATTGACCGGAGTAAGATATATCTTTTTAACTTTGTCGTAAAACTCCTGGGTCACACCGCTCTTTTTGGGATCATCGGTAATCATACCTTTCAATATATCAAGAGATACTATGTCTGCTAAATGGGCGTATGTTTTGTAACCTCCCTCCCAGAGAATGCGGAAAAACAATATGCTTGTTTCAACAGGATGCGGGGAAAAGACCGGCATAACTTCCAGACCCTTGATATTATTCCATTTATTAAACTTCAGGTCGTAAATCTTGAAATATTCTTCGAAACTTTCCTCATCAATAGACATCAATACAGAAAGTTTTTTCATCACTGAAACTCGAACAAGTGTGGGAGCATAGTATTTAATCAAATGATCTGAGCGCACCAGTGTCGTCAATCCAGCAAAGTGGTCGTCGTGGACATGGGTGTGAAAAATTCCCTCTATTTCGTTTACACTAATTCCGAGTGCCGTTAGACTGTGGATAATGTTTGGCCCTGCATCTATCAGATAGATTTTTCCCTGGTATGTAAGAATACTGCCCATACAGGGACGAGTTGTATCCCATCCATCTCCTTCACCAATGTGGATCACTGAAAAATACTCTCTTTTGATCCTGTGAAAGCCAAGGTTATAAGATGGCTCGTAGACCTCATTCGGAGATAGATTTAGATCAACTGAAACTGATTCGCCATTGTATGAAATCTCATAGAGGTTGAATCCTTTACGTTTAATATACGCACCATTCCTCAGCTCAACAGGATCGTCATGAACAACGCGAAATTCGATGAGCTCTTCAGTTTCTCTTATTTTGTCAAAGGCAAATCTCAGTTTCAAACGTATCATCTCTTTAGCAGAACTTTCGGGAATTCCGGTTTCCATGATTTCCTCAACCGATTTTAAACCGTAATTCCCGCGGTATATGTATTGACTTTGAGCTTTGACCTGTTCCTCTAACCCTATAAGCATTGGTTTTAGCCCTGTGTTGTTTGGATGATTGGGCAATAACAGACCCTGCCTGTAAAATATCTGTAGAACAGGAAATTCGGCTAGATTTGAAAAGCTTCCGTTTTGTACTGGAACGTCAGAGAGCAGTATGGCGTTTGGACCTGACTCAAACATTACCCCATTCTTCTCTTTAGGCACAATCAGGCCCCTTTTCATAAGGTGCTTGACGCTGTCGGCCGGGCATCCACAAAGAATATAAAGGTTTGCCTGAGGTATCTCTATGTAGTACACACCGTTTGTTACCTTTATCTTTTCCATCTTTTTTCCTATTTTTCCCTACTTTTACTTTACAAATATTATACTATCTATATTAAATTTTACATCATTTTTCAGTTATTCACCAATATAAACGGTTTTTCTATCAGAGTCAATTGCCATTCGGCAATTTAGAGTATAACACAATTTAAGCCAATAATGACAATAATTACTATTATGTTTATTCCTCTACCACTATTTAGAGACTTTAATCGACACCATCTCCATCTAACGGTCAGTAACTCGATCAACTTCTATTTGAATATTTTCTTAACTACTTTGGCAACTGCTCTGCCAAGACTCTTTTGTTCTTCTAAATCAAAGTGAATACCATCTATATCACTGGTTTTAATTAATTTTCCTGTATCAAAAAAATGACAATTATATAATTTAGCCACTCTCCCATAATAGAGAGCCAGTCTTTTTGATTTTTCTATAGCCCCTTCTAACATTTCTGAAAAATAGGTTAGCTTTCCAATAGGAGGTGGGCTCATCAGCAATATCTTGGGAGCCTTTCCACCAGGTCCTGATGCACTCTTTTCGATAATATCTAATAGAGCTGCTATATTTAGAGCAATATCATAGGCTGAAGTTGAAAATCTCTTTTTTAAGTCATTGGTGCCGAGCATCAATATTACAAGATCGATTGGAGCATGGCTCTCCAAGCAGGGAAGTAAGTAAGTTTTTCCATTTTTATGAAAGCCTTCTACCGGATCATCAAAGCCTGTGGTCCTGGCATTTAACCCTTCTTCAATAATAAAATAATCCGCTTCCAATTCCTTCTGAAGAATACCAGTCCATCTCTCGTCCCTGGAATACCTCATATCACCTGCAACTAAATGTGTATCTAAAATATCAAAACCTATTGGCTTAGCCCCATAAGTATTTGAATCCCCATAGCAAAGTACTGTTTTCATATAAACATTCTCCTTTAAATTATTATGATTCGCAAGACTCAAAAATATCCAATCAACATTTGTGAAAAGATCACTATTGTAAAGGAATTAGTTCTAACATTCTTTTCATCCTACATAAAAAATACTATTATGTCAAGAAAACAGGATTAGCTTGAAGTTAATGAAAGAGGTTATACAAAACCTGCTGTTCATCTCCTGTATTTCATTTACGTAACTCTTCCGGAATCTTATATAATCCTTAGCAAAAAATAGCCATTGACTAAGACCATGTCGATCTTTTAAACGGAAAATGACCATCTATCAAGGAAAAAATGGGGGATACCTTGAAGCTGACAACGTGCCTCTGAAAAAAAGGGAGGCATTCCTCGCCAATATCGATCGAATAAACTTTCTACTCAGATACTGGCGGAATTACCTCTTTTTTATTCTTAACATATTTATAGGTTATCATAGGCGGATTGTCAACCGGGCACACAAATGAGCAGATCATACAGCTCAGACACCTCTCTTCATCCAGTTTTGGTCTCCGTTTTTCATCGTCCCATTCAATACATTGTCCGCCAGCATCCTGACAGACAATATAGCACTGGCCACAGCCAATACAGCGGTCAAGATCATATTCAGCAATTCCCTGGCGTTCTAAATCAAAGGCATCAGTGGGCTGAATATTGGGCAGTGCTTTACCTACGATATCCTTAACACTTTTATATCCCTTTTCGGTCATAAAATCAGAAAGGCCCTCACACAGATCTTGGGCAATCCTGTGCCCATAGTGTATTACAGCTGTTGTTATCTGAACAGCTGAAGCTCCACAGAGTAGATATTCAACTGCGTCGATCCATGTCTCCACTCCACCACACCCAATAAGGGGCAGATTTAATTCTTCACACTGAGCCATTTCAGCAATAAATCTTAAACCAATCGGCTTAATAGCAGGGCCAGAATAGCCGCTTATTGCACCTTTACCTGATACATTAGGCTTTGGAACATTATCATCAAGCCCTATTTCAGTAAGACCGCGAACAGTATTAATAGCAGTAATACCATCCGCTCCACCTTTTTTGGCGAATAATGCAGGCTCTGTTATATCAGTAATATTTGGAGTCATTTTTGCAAAAATAGGTATTTTTACAACTTTTCTTACTGCAGAAGTAAAACTTTCAACAAGATCAAATGCCTGACCGACTTTCATTCCTGAACCTTCAACAGACATATGGGGACAGGAGAAGTTAAGTTCAAGCATATCCACACCGGTATCTTCAGACATTTTAGCAAGCTCAACCCATTCATATTCAGAAAAACCCATAAGGCTTGCCATGACAACATGCTTGGGCCAGTTTTTTTTAAGGTATTTTATATCCTGGAGATTATCTTTAAGTGGTCTGTCCGTTATCATTTCAACATTCTGAAGACCAACTAGTTTTTTATTTCCATAATTGTAAGCTGCCATTCTCGGAGAGGGATGTATAATCTTTATTTTATCAAAACCCAAAGTTTTATATGAAACACCGCCAAATCCGCGGTCAAATGCTCTTCCAATCATCTCCCCTGTATTTGAAACGGGCGAAGATGAGAGTAGAAATGGTGTTGGAAATGTTAAAGCGCATATTTCCACACTCAAATCATTGAGATTACCCATAATTCCCCTCCATTAAAAATTAAGCTGAAAATCTTTTTAAATTTTTTCTATTATTTTTTTGGCAGCCTCTTTTCCATCGAAAATTGCCTCTGCAATAAGGGCAGGGCCTCTAACAATGTCCCCTCCTGAAAAAATATTTTGATCCTTGGTAGAAACACCATCTTCTTTTGTCTTTATCAGATTATTGTTTCTATATTCGATAGTTGAACAAATATATTTAGTCTCAGGGTCAGCTCCTGAGCCGATAGCCATAACAACTGAACTAACCTTTAGATTGAATTCCGTACCTGGAACCCCTCTTGCATTAGATGGAATAAATAAATTCGGTTTAATCCATTCAGTTTCATCTCCCTTTACACCAGTAACCTCTCCCTTCTCTCCAATTATCTCTTTTACCTCACATTGTGGTTTAATAATTATATAATTATCCAGCGCCATTTGTAGATCGGATTTATCAGCAGGTATTTCTGCCAGACCTTCCAGGCATATACAATACACTTTTTTTGCATCAAGTCCCCTGCAAGTATTGGCAACATCCATTGCTACTGAACCGCCCCCAATGATAGCAACATTTTTATCTTTTACCATTGAAGTTATTTCGCTGGCCTTTCCGATACGAACAGATTCCAGGAACTTGGTGGCTGTTGTGACATTTTTCAAATCAGAGCCAGGTATATCGAGTTTATAAGGATACCATAGTCCTGTTGCTATAAAAACCGCTTTAAATCCTTTTTTTCTAAGCTCATCCACACCTTTAGAACTAATCTTAGAATTACATCTGATTTCAACTCCGAGCGCCTCTATATCTTCAAGCTCTCTATCAAGAAATACACTGTTCAGTCTAAATTCGGGAATACCATATCTCAATATCCCTCCGGGCCTTTCCTTTGCTTCAAAAATAGTTACCCTATAACCAGCCTTGGCCAGTTCAGAGGCGCAGGAAAGTCCGGCTGGCCCTGAACCGATTATAGCTATTTCAGATTTATTCAACTGAGCTTTTTCTAGAGGTCTAAATCCTGTTTCCCAGCCATATTCAACAAGAAATCTCTGTATTTTTCCTACTTCAATCGGCATGTCGATTTCGGTTACGCTGCAGGCCTTCTTGCAGAGACTTTCTGCCGGACATAGAATACCGCATAATCCACCTAGAATATTATTTTCTTTAATTGTCCGTATGGCACCTTTAATATTCTTTAATCGTAATTTTCTTATAAAAGTTCCAGGATCGGTTTCGGCAGGACATTCTTTACTGCAAGGTGCATCGTAACAGAGAAGACATCTTGAAGCTTCAAGAATTGCCTGACTCAGAGAATAACATTCTTCCATATCATTGATATTCTCTAATTTATTGCTTTTTCTTTTTGCCGATTCCAATTTGCCTCCTCCTGTACAGGAATCCACCCATTTTCAACCATAATACAGTGAGCAATAAAATTATGTCAAGAAGATTATTATAGTCTCATGATTGGAAGGTAGTAGTATACCTCTTCATAGGAAGTAAGCAGATGTTTATGATGGCTGATATATAATCTTAAAGGAACTAAACATTTTTATATGCCTTTCAGGGTGATTTATCGTAAAAATCGGATTGTTTTGTGTAGCGGTTCTGTGGTGTTTAAGTACTCTTTTCTACTAATTCAATAAGGATACCATTTGTCTCCTTTGGATGGATGAATGCGATCTTCTTGCTATATGCTCCTGTGCGCGGTTTTTCATCGATTAGTGTTGTCCCATTATTTTTTAACTCATTTAATCTTTTTTCAAGATCGGTAACCTCAAATGCGATGTGGTGGATACCCTCTCCCCTTTTCTCAAGGAATCTGGCAACTGTACTCTCCTGAGTTGTCGGCTCTATCAGTTCGATACCACTCTCACCTATCTCAAAAGATGCAACCTTTACCTTCTGTTCAGGAATCTGGGTTATTTCCCCACACTTAAGCTTGAGTTTCTCAGTATAAATTTTCATAGTCTGTTCAATACTCTGTACAGCTATACCAATATGATCGATTCTATTGATCATCCTTTTTCTTCCTCGTAAATTTTTGATGTTCTTCAATCCTCTCATATAGCTCTTCAATACCTGAATCCTCTATGGCAATAGTTTCAATAACACAGGGCTGCCAGCCTTTCTCTTTTCTCCCCGGATTGACCGATTCAAGGGTTCCTTTTAAGTTTTCTGCGTCTGATCTGTCAGCCTTATTAATCACAAAGATATCACCAACCTCTAATATGCCCGCTTTCATCATTTGGATGTCGTCACCCGATTCCGGAGAAAGAACAACTAAGATGGTATCTGCAACTTTTCTAATTTCCACTTCATCCTGTCCTATTCCAACTGTCTCCACGATTACTATATCTGCACCCCAGGCAGCCATAACTTTGATTGTGTTACCAGCAGCTTGAGACAGTCCGCCAAAGTGGCCACGTGTAGCCATGCTTCTGATGAAGACCCCTTCATCGAGGCTGTGCATCTGCATTCGAACCCGGTCTCCTAAAAGGGCCCCTCCTGTAAAAGGGCTTGATGGATCTATAGCTAAAACTGCAACCTTTTTATTATTCTTGCGGTATCTTTCAACAAGTCGGGCAATTAAGCTGCTCTTTCCCACCCCGACAGAACCTGTTATCCCTACAGTGTAGGAAGAGATGCCCTTTCCTTCGAGGATCCTGATCTCTTCAAGATCCGTACCTGGTTCGTCTTCTATCTTAGAGATTAATTTTGCCGTAGCTTTTGGGTCTCCCTGTAATACTTTTTCAACCAATTTCATTTTTGATAAAATCAATAATCTCCTTGGTACTTGTTCCTGGACCGAATACCTTTTTGATACCCATTGACTCCAGTGCAGGGATATCTTCAGAAGGGATGATTCCTCCAGCAAGTATTAGAGGCTTTTTGCCTCTTTTTTCAAGAAGGTCGATGATCTTAGGAAAAAGCTGGAGATGGGCACCGGAAAGTATGCTTAGCCCCAGACAATCAATATCTTCTTGAATAGCAGTATTCACGATTTGTAGCGGAGTCTGGCGGATACCCGTATAAATAACCTCCATCCCGGAGTCCCTCAGCGCTCTTGAAACTACCTTTGCGCCGCGATCATGCCCATCCAGACCCAGTTTTGCAATCAAAACCCTTATCTTTTTCATATGCTTAAAGATTCCCTGTATTCACCAAGCTCCTGGCGCATAACTCCACAGATTTCACCTATTGTAGTATAGGCCTTCACCGCTTCAATTATTACCGGCATAAGATTATTCCGATTATGGATTGTCCTCTTTATTTCATCTAATCTGTTTTTAACAAGCTCATAATTGCGTTTATCCCTCAGCTTTGCTAAACGCCTCTTTTGCCTTTCTTCAATTTCAGGCTCAAGAGCAAGCTTTTTGAATTTGTACTCCTCTTCTTCCTGGAATCTGTTTACACCAATAACAGTCTCTTCATTATTCTCTATTTTCTGCTGAAGAGTATATGCACTGTTCTGAATCTCTTTCTGAATGAATCCCTTCTCAATGGCTGCAAGCATACCCCCCAAATCATCGATCCTTTTGATATAAGTCTTTGCTTCTTTTTCCATCTGATCAGTCAGTGATTCAACATAGTATGACCCGGCCAGTGGGTCAACCGTATCTGCTACCCCGCTTTCATGGGCAATAATCTGCTGTGTCCGAAGCGCTATCTTTACTGAGTCTTCACTTGGCAGTGCAAGGGCCTCATCACGGGAATTGGTGTGCAGACTCTGTGTTCCTCCCAGAACAGCGGCAAGGGCCTGTAAAGTAACTCGAACGATATTGTTATCAGGCTGCTGAGCAGTTAATGTACAGCCCCCTGTTTGAGTATGAAAGCGGAGCATCATTGATTTCGGGTTCTGGACATGAAACCTTTCCTTCATCAACCGTGCCCATAATCTGCGGGCAGCCCTGAATTTTGCAACTTCCTCAAAGAAATTATTATGAACAGCAAAGAAGAAAGAGAAACGGGGAGCAAAATCATCAGGGTTTAAATTCCTTTCCATGACAGCTTCGACATAGGCCAGTCCATCTGCAAGTGTAAAGGCAAGCTCCTGTACTGCAGTTGCCCCAGCCTCCCTTATATGGTAACCACTTATACTGATAGGATTCCATCTCGGCAGATATCTGGAAGTATACTCAATAACATCGGTTGTTAGCCGTAATGATGGAATAGGAGGAAAGATATAGGTCCCTCGTGCTATATATTCTTTCAGAATATCGTTCTGTGTGGTTCCTGCTAACCGTGTTATATCTACACCCTGTTTTTCTGCAACCGCGATATACATGGCAAGGAGAATTGCGCATGGAGAGTTTATTGTCATTGATGTGCTGACTTTATCCAGGGGAACTTCATTGAATAAGAGCTCCATGTCTGCCAGAGAATCTATAGCAACACCAACCTTTCCGACTTCTCCAAAAGCAAGCTCATTGTCGGAATCATAACCTATCTGCGTAGGGAGATCAAAGGCTACTGACAGGCCTGTCTGTCCCTGGTCTAGCAAGTATCTATAACGTTTATTTGATTCTTCGGCATCCCCCATGCCCGCATATTGCCGCATGGTCCAGAGCCTTCCCCGGTACATTGTAGGCTGAACACCACGAGTAAACGGGAAATCTCCAGGAAAACCGGAATCCTTCAAATAATCAAAATCCTCGCTATCTGCGGGAGTATAGAGGTTCTCTATCCTGATTTTTGAAAGGTTCTTAAAATCCCTTTTCCGTTCCGGATGCTTATCAAGTGCCCTCTTTAAAACCTTATCTTCCCAGTTTTTTTTCTTATCTCTTATATCATCCATATTAGCCGTACCTGCTTATATTCAGAAACCAGATACTTATTAAAAATTACTTTTAATCTAATCAAATATAATATATCCGTAGCACCGTAACGGTGCCGCGGTACTGCCATGCGAATTAACCAATGAAAGTTTCTACTGTTCTATATATCTTCTATAGATCGTATTTCTATACTATATCACTTCTGATTTCCTGAGTTCAGTAATCTTCTCTTTACTGTATCCCAACACATCAGAGAGGATTTCATCCGTATGTTGACCAAGAAGCGGTGGAGGATTTTCAATTGAGCCAGGAGTATCGGACAGTTTTACAGGAATACCTGTGAGTTTTATCTGGCCTGCTTTTGGATGGCTTATTTCTGTTACCATCTTTCTTGCCTGAACCTGTGGATGGTTAACTACACTATCAACAGTAAGGATAGGGCCTGATGGGATTCCCTCTTCATCAAAAATTTTAAGCCATTCAGTAGATTTTTTCGTTGAAATGATCTTATCGATGATGGGAAAGAGCTCATCTCTGTTTTCAACTCTTTTAGGATTGGATGAAAATCTTGGATCGTTCTCGATCTCGTCAAGTCCCAGCAGATCGCATAATTTGTGCCACAGTTTGTCATTGGCAACAGCTATATTGATATACCCATCAGAGGCCTTGAATGTCTCGTAGGGGCATATCGTGGGGTGCTGGTTCCCTATACGCTTAGGAGGAGAACCTGTGGCGAAATATATGCCAGCCTGATATGTAAGAAGTGAAACCTGACAATCGAGAAGTGAAATATCGACCAACTGGCCTTTTTTGGTCTTAATACGTGCAATCAATGCAAGGAGTATACCCTGGCAGGTGTAGATCCCGCCGAGGATATCACCGATTGAAGTCCCCACTTTACAGGGAGGGCCGGAGGAATCGCCTGTGAGACTCATTATTCCACCCATCCCCTGTATGGCAAGATCATACCCGGGACGTTTACTTTCAGGGCCGGTCTTACCGTAGCCAGAAATTGAGGCGTATATTATTTTGGGGTTGCTCTTTGCCACACTGTTATAGTCAAGGCCAATTTTATCCAGCGATCCCGGGCGAAAATTCTCCATGAGAATGTCAGATTTCTTAATCAATCTGTGTATTATCTCTTTTCCTTCCTCCTGTTTAAAGTTTACGGTAATACTTTTTTTATTCCTATTAATACTTAAAAAATAAGCACTTTCACCTTTAATAAAGGGTGGCCCGTAAGTCCTCGTCTCATCACCTTTACCAGGCTGTTCAACCTTGATAACTTCAGCTCCCATATCCGCAAGGAGCATCGAGCAGTAAGGACCAGCCAGGTGCCTGGACAGATCAAGTACCTTTATTCCTTTTAAAGGGGCCTCCATTCTCTTTCCTCAACTTAAAAAAAATAATACTAGAATAGAAATTCTATCAATTGGGCTATTCTGTGTCAACTAAATTCTTGCCAGGATTTGTTTTAATGCCCGATAATCCATTCTATTTGACAAATTGTGTATTTCTAGTAAAATTAATAGGGCGAACTTCGAGTATTTCATTTTATCAAAAGATTTTATATAAAATATTAATTTCTATATCTTCTTGTACTTTAACAACCCAAGTGCGCTTCAATAGAAGGTTGTCATGCATTGCATCATTATTTATAGCTGATTATCTAATATTTTCCAATTTCTTTAAAACTCGACATTCGCCTTAATATGCTCTAAATCTGGAATATTCTGTATAAGGCCGGTAGAGGAATTGTGCGTAGAGAGGGGTAGTACATGAGAGCCGGATACCATGGTAAATTACTGGAGATTGATTTACAAAAAGAAAAGATTTCTGAAAGAGAGATAGATTCGTACGATGTAAGGAAATACCTATTGGGTTCTGGATTAGCTGTGAGGTTGCTTTTAATGGACACCGATTTAAATTTTGATCCTTTGTCTCCCAAGAACATACTTATCATGATGGTGGGACTTCTTACTGGAACAACAGTTCCCTGTGGATGTAAGATGAGTGTATGTGCAAAATCCCCTTTAACAGGGATATGGAATGAAGCAACAGTTGGAGGACACTTTCCTGCAGAACTGAAATTTACTGGATATGATGGTCTCATTATAAAAGGTAAAGCTAAAGAACCTGTGTATTTATGGATCCATGACGGAAAATGTGAAATAAGAAATGCAGAGGAACTATGGGGAAAAGATACGTATGAGACAAGTGAAATACTGAAGGGAGAGACAGATGAAAGGGCAATAGTTGCATCGATAGGTCAGGCTGGAGAGAATCTTTGCCTCATAAGTTCCATAACCTTTGACGGGGCAATTGCCAGGATCAGTGCCCGTGGCGGGATAGGAGCTGTGATGGGCTCCAAGAACTTAAAGGCTGTTGTGTGCAGGGGTAAGATAAAGCCCGATATTGCTGATCGGAATGGGCTTGTTAAACTGTTGAAGAAAGATGTTCCTAAAATCAAGGAATACGGTACAGGTTTAAGTATGTTTGGTACTGCAGGAGGCGCACCGACAGTAGAGGCCTTTGGCGATTTACCGATTAAAAACTGGGCTTTGGGTGATTATAAGGATGAGGTTACTAAAATATCTGGACAGAGAATAAGGGAAACTGTATGGAAAAAAAATTACCACTGTTATGCCTGCCCGATTGGATGTGCAAAGATTATTGAGATTGAAGAATCTCCGTACGGAACTGTTCCCCTTTCTCACGGTCCAGAATATGAGACTGTAGGAATGCTTGGCTCAAATTGCTTGAACAGCGATTTGTATCTTCTGGCGAAATGCAACGAGCTCTGTAACCGTTATGGGATGGATACAATATCAACGGGATCTGTTCTGGGTTTTGCGATGGAGTGTTTTGAAAGAGGGATTATAACAAAAAAAGATACATATGGGCTTGAAATAAGGTGGGGTGACGGGAAGGCTATGATCACTCTGATAAATCAGATTGCAGAAAAAGATGGTTTTGGTGGAGAATACCTCGCTCATGGAGTTAAGCGTGCAGCGGAAAAGATAGGAAGAGGGAGTGAAGATTTCGCGGTTCATACTAAGGGGTTGGAATATCCGGCACATGATCCAAGGGGACACTTTTCGATGGCTCCTAGTTACGCTACAGCTGTAAGGGGCGGTTGCCATCTGGAAGGGCTCACCTTTTTTTTTGACAGAGGTGTTTCCTGTGAGGATTTAGGTTATGTTCCGACATCCGAGTGGAACCAGTTCGATCCTGAAGAGAAGGCCAAAATCTGCTATGATTACCAGAATATGTTAAGCGTTTATAATCCTCTGGGGCTCTGCAAATTCCTCTTCTGTACACTGGTCGGGCCCAAAACAATAGCTCGATGGATAAGTAAAGTATGCGGCTGGGATTTTACCATGGAAGAGCTGATGAAGACTGGAGAAAGGTTATTTAATCTAAAGAGATTATACGATGTAAAGCTCGGTATCAGCCGCAAAGACGATAAACTGCCCAAGCGTCTTCTTGAGCCGAAACCTGATGGAAAAGCTAAAGGAATGGTTCCTCCCGTAGAGAGGCTGACTGAAGAGGTTTACCAATTGAGAGGTTGGGATGATAATGGGATTCCCCGAAATGAAAGACTGGAAGAGCTTGGATTATCAGGTGAAGTAGATACTAAAGTGTAATATGACTAACAGAAGATTCGCAATTTGCATCTTCCATGATTTTATCAGACTTTGATAACAAAGTCGTGTAAATCTGCTATACAATAGGAAAAATGGTCTATTTTATAATGAAAGGAATTTATAATGAAAAAGATTGTTAAAGGCGGATTAATACAGGCCTCTAATGCGATTGCTCCTACCCAAGACACGTCAAAAATGTCAAAACAGGAAATAAAGAGAGAAATAGAAAAAATCAAGAAAGCGATGATCGAAAAACATGAAAAGCTCACTGAAGGGGCAGCAAAACTTGGAGTACAGGTATTGTGCTTTCAGGAGCTTTTTACTGTTCCATATTTTCCTGCAGAACATAACGTCAGGTGGTACGATGCAGCTGAACCTATACCAGGACCCACTACGGATGAAGTATCCAAATGGGCAAAAAGACACTCCATGGTAATTGTTGCTCCTATCTACGAATATGCCATGGATGGCGTGTTCTACAATACGGCAGCGGTGATTGATGCTGACGGGAAACTTCTAGGTATTACAAGGAAGATGCATATCCCCTATGTTCATCCCGGTTTTTATGAAAAATACTACTTTAAGCCCGGGAACACTGATTATCCGGTATTTCATACAGCTTATGCAAAGGTCGCACCCTACATCTGCTATGACAGGCATTTTCCAGATGGAGCCAGGATACTCGGTCTTCATGGAGCAGAAATAATGTTTAATCCTTCTGCCACTACAGCCGGTGTATCAAAGTATCTCTGGGGGCTGGAGCAGCCGGCCCATGCTGTAGCCAATGGCTATTTTGTGGGAGCGATTAACCGTGTAGGTACAGAAGAACCTTGGAAGACAGGCCGTTATTACGGGTCATCCTATTTCTGCAGCCCCAAGGGGAAGATTATTGCCCAGGGTTCAGAAGATAGGGATGAAGTAGTGGTCGCTGATTTAAATATCGAGGAGATCTATGAGATAAGAAACGCATGGGCGTTTTACAGGGACAGAAGGCCTGAGACATATGGCGATCTTACAAGATTATTGCCATGAATACTAAAAAAGAGTTCTTGTATCTTTTTTTCCCGCTTTAATCTGTATTTAGGATCTATTTCTTTGGAGGAGGGATTAAATGGCTGAAGAAAAAAGGCTAAGTGTTGAGGAGATAAGAAAAAAGCGGGAAGAGTTTTTAATGCCAGCCTATCTCACATATTTCAAAGAACCTGTTCATATTGTTAGAGGGGAGATGCAGTACCTCTATGATGATAAAGGTAAAAAATATCTTGACGCCTTTAGCGCTGTGGTGACCATTTCTGTCGGCCATTGCCATCCAGACATTATACCTGAAGTGCAGAAGCAGAATGCCACCCTGCAGCACACTACCACTCTCTATTATACAGAATCTCTGGTAAAACTTGCTGAGAGGTTAGCATCCATTATGCCCGGAGATCTGCAGAAGTCTTTCTTTACCAATTCCGGTACTGAGGCAACTGAGATGTCTGGTGTGATTGCAAAGAACTATACAAAACGCCATGAGTTTATTGCCCTACAGCACTCATTTCATGGCCGGACACTTCTATCGATGACTCTGAGCGGACAGAGCCTCTGGCGCCATTCACTGCCCTATGTCTTTGGTGTTAACCATGCACCTGCAGCTTACTGCTACCGTTGTCCAATGGGACTTAAATATCCGGCATGTGATATGAGATGTGCCTATGCGATTGAAGATATTATAAAGTATTCAACGTCTGGCAGGATTGCAGGAATGATTGCCGAACCCATTATGGGTTTTGGAGGTGTAATTACTCCACCCAAGGAATATTTTAAAATCGTTCAGAAAATTATCCATAAATACGGCGGACTTCTGATTATTGATGAAGTTCAGACCGGTTTCGGGAGGACAGGCGAAAAATGGTTTGGCATAGAACAATGGAATGTTGTTCCTGATATTATAAATACGGCCAAAGGTATGGGTAACGGTATACCGATAGGAGGTGTTACGACCACGCCAGAGATAGCTGAGTCACATAGAAATTTAATACATTTTTCTACTTTTGGGGGTAACCCTGTTTCTACTACGCAGGCCCGGTTGGTGATTGAAACCATTGAAAAACACAACTATCGTAAAAATGCAAAGGTTATGGGTGATTACTTAAAGGAGAGATTCATCGAACTTCAGAAGAAGCATAAGATAATTGGTGAAGTACGAGGTATGGGTTTGATGTTGGGCATTGAACTTGTCAGGAACAGAGAGACCAAGGAGCCAGCGGCCAAGGAGATGATCGCACTCATGGATTTATGTAAAGACAGGGGCCTTTTCATAGGCAAGGGAGCAATGGCTGGTAATGTAATCCGGATGAAGCCCCCTCTATGCATTACCAGGGATGATTCTGATTTTATTGTCAGCATTCTTGATGAGTCCCTGGGGCTAGTAGAGAAGGAGAGTGGAATCGGATAGGTACCCATATATTTTTAAATTAATAATTTGCCTTGACAGCATTGAAAAATTATGAAATAGTGTTATCATTATAAATATGTGAAAATTAATATTGGATAATTGTTTAAAATTAAATATTGTAATATACCTTTATATCCTCGATCCAGTTTTTATAAATAATTTTGTTGCTTTTTTTATGATTGCTACTTAATATATAGCAGAATAAGAACAACTGTTATGGAGGGGATCACCATGAAAAAAAATACTGTTCTTTTAATATCAGTTTTTTCTATAGCTTTGGTATTGTTTTTATCCCTAATGTCCTGTGCACCAACAGGTGAGGGACCTGCTCCAACAGGGGAAGAAAATTTCTTTGGAGCGTTAGTTTACAATACATTGGCTGATCTACCAACTCCAAGTGCAGACAATATTGGACAGCTATTCTATGTAATCGAAGAGGAGAAATTCTACTACAGTAATGGAGTCGAATATGTACATATTGACTTAATAATATCGATTACTTGGTTGGGAGCCCTGGATACTGCACCAGCTAATCCACAACTGAACGATGTATACTACAATACAACGGAAGGGATCGCATATATATGGAACGGGAATGCATGGGAAATAATGGCCATGGATGGTGCCCGGGTGGAGTACGCCAGTGGTGAAGTTGATTCAGGAGACAAACTCGTACTTAATCACAATCTTGGCAGTGACGACCTCATTATAACCGCACAGTTTGTGAAAGACGGCTACATTTACGACTACTCAGAATACAGTGATCTGTTTCCCGATTATCATCAAAAACAGGAGCTGGTTTTTCTGGACACAGGTTTTGATATACATGATATCTCAACAACAAGTCTAAGTGATAACGGTCTTGTAGTCGCTTCTTATTATGATGATTCTTCTTATGCTTATGTAACTGCAAAGAAATATATCTACAACTCTACTAACAGAGAATGGCAGGAAGACTCAGGCTTTAATTTTGGCACATATACGGATGCTGACTGGGATGCAGGTATGGCTCTTCCTCTTGTTTCTACAACAGCGTTACTTGACGGCTATTTTGTGGTTGCTTTTACCGATTACAATTATAGTATGTATGCCTACAACTTTGTATACTTCAACATTTATGACTCTGACGGATCTGTGGTGCAATATGCATATGATGTTATGACCGATGACTTTTCCGACACCCTCTCTACAACAACCTTATGTGACGACACTTTTGTGGTTGCATATAACCGAACCGGGGTCATGAACCCCGCATACGGATACTTCGATATATACTACTCTTATCAAGGGTCGTACCCGTTTGGTTACACAACGAATTACCAAGTTGGTGACACATACGCCTCTGATATTTCAGTTACGCCTTTAAAAAACAGGAATCACGTTATTGCGTATGACAACCCTAGTTTTTCCGGTTACTTTGATATTTACTACTCTTACGAAACTTCAATAAATTGGGGTTGGACACATTTCCCATTCAGTGATGATTATGATGCAAGCTACATTTCAACA
The DNA here is from genome assembly GCA_964424795.1 of uncultured Spirochaetota bacterium. Lineage (GTDB taxonomy): Bacteria > Spirochaetota > B62-G9 > B62-G9 > DRHN01 > CAYRKG01. Next base: position 3,376 of record CAYRKG010000050.1, on the reverse strand, counting down.
GCAACATTACCTAACGGCCATTTTGTTATTGCCTATAGCGACTGGGACAATGATGGACGTGGAATGTTTGCTATATACGATAATTGGGGCTATTCAGTGGTTGCTCCTACAGTCTTTAATGAACAATACACAGACGATATTTCTGTCACTGCATTGAGTAATGGAAATTTTGTTATTGCATACGTTCATGACGAGGGGACTCAGGGACATTTTAAGGTTTACGACTCAAACGGAAAGTACATAGAAGGTTCTGAAGGAGAATATATCGATTCTAGCAATAGAGCTATTTCAGCAACAGCATTGGGCCAAGGTAGTTTTGCTACTGCATACTATGATGTGGTTAATGATCAAGGGAAGGTAAATGTATATACCGGAGCTCACCTTGCCCTTAAGATAGTTGACAACAATACGCTCGAGCTATGGAACTATACCAATGAAAATGGTCTTGAATTAAGGGTATTTGCGGCGAAACCGACTGGAGAGTAACAGGCTCAGGTACTTGCGCTGTGATAAATAGCAATTAAATTACAAAAAATCAAACATTAGATTATACTTTCTTTGTATTTTTATTTTTTAAGCAGGCTTTTTATAAATAATAGATATTTAATACCATTAATGGTACCACGAAATCCTCTATACTTTGAAAAGCCTCTAGTTCGTCTAAAATGTTTAACCTCAATTTCACATGTTTTACAGCCTCTTAACAGTGAAGGAAAGTAAATGTGTATTCCATCAAAATATTCTAAATGATTTACAACCTCCTTTCTATAACATTTTATGCCACAGCCCCGATCTTTAAACTTATCGTGCAAAACAAAATTAGAAAGAACACTTGCAATCTTCGATTGAATCAGCCTGAATATATTATCCTTACGCTTCTTCCTTACTCCCAATACAATATCGAAGCCCTCTTTTATTTTCTTAATCATTGGAATGATATCTTTTGGGTCGTTCTGTAGGTCAGCATCCATTGTTACAATTACCAAACCCCTTGAAGCCTTCCATCCTGTGAAGATAGCCCAGCTTTGTCCCCTGTTCTCATCAATCCGGATAACCCGAACCTTGGCATTTTGTATCTTTTTAAGTTCTTCAAATGTTCCATCATTGCTTCCATCATCAATAAAGAGTATTTCATAGGAGACATTTGTAAGAGCTTCTTTTAGTTTATTGTATAGAGGTCTTATATTTTCCTTTTCATTATAAGCCGGGATAACTATGCTTAAATCTATATTCATCTTACTTCGAATATTGAAGAAAAATCATCTTGATACACTTTTCTGAACTGACGCGGATTTCTACTCATATATTTATAAAACTCGATACTTCGGGGTATATTTTCAACATGTACATAGGGAGCCTTAAAGACTCCCTTAATAACCTGAAAGGGATTTTTTCTCAACCAGATTGTATCCTGATACTGGTTAAATAGCTTTTCATCGTATTCCTTCATGAAATTGGGATCAAGGCCTAGTGTATAGGTATTATTCTGGTTGTAGAAGAATAGCTGGGGGAATGCTCCGTAGTTGGCGATAAATACCTGGCTGCCCTTGGGAGTATTTTCCTTCAGCCATAGGGCAGCCCCTCTATCGTCTATCTTCTCAATTTGCTGAAATGTCTGCCTTGCAAAGTTAAAATTTATACCCAGAGCAATCGCAGGTAGGATGAATAGTAGTGGAACAATTTTCTTTGATATTTTCATGTCAAGCTCTGAAAATGCAAAGGCACTGAAAAGAGCTGCAAATGGGACAAATTGATCAACACCCCTGGAAATCTTGGAAAAGAGGAGCAGAAATACTGAAGCCTGAACAAAAAGAAAAACTGTGGGAAATGAGTGCTCTCTCTTTTTTACAAGACTTAGAATAATTACGATGGCGAAAACTGATAGAACAGCCCATGTTACCATAAAAAGTGTCCATGATGTGAGGGGTTGCCACTCGAGATTAATTCCAAGGTTGGAACGGACAAGACTCCCTTTAAGATAAGCAGCTGAGAGTATACCTATATTTTTGGGAAAATAGGGGTTTAAAACAACACCACCTATCATACCTGCAAGTGTATATACTATCGGTTTTAATTCGAATTTTTTATGATAGAAGAGATATGAAATAGTATATACTACTGTGATCACTAGGAACAGAATGAAGGTGCTGTAAGTAAGAACGAAAAGATAATTTAAAACTGCAAGCCAAAAATATTTTTTTTGTAAGAGAAGGTGTATCCCAAGAATAAAAAACACTATACTTATGGAAATTGGTCTGATGGCAAGCGACCTGACGAGAAAGGATTTACTTCCGAACATTAATATCAGAGACCAGAATAGGGGGTATTTAACGCCGGATCTGACAAGAAACCAGTAAAAGAAGACACCCAGAGCGGTTGCAAAGAAAATTGCAGCAATCTTTCCTGTGATGATAAGATTTCCGAATGTAAACGGGATTAATAATATATGGTAGAGGAAATGTCTATCGTAGAAGTTCTCATTCAGTATCGTATATTTGAGCCAGGGGAACTTCATGTATATTCCGTTCTGTCGCACCATCTGGGAATATCGGATATGAAAGTAGTCATCCTGCTGGAGTTTATCGTATGAGAACTGCAGAATGCTCAGCACTGTGACCGTTATCACGATGAATACTATTAGTGATGTGTTCTTTACAAATAAGGTTTTTATGTTCTCAATATTCATAATTTTAATCCCTATTTGTCGGGCCTCAATTCAAATACCGCTGAAAAATCATCCTGATACACCTTCTCATAGAGACGGGGATTTGCATTTAAATATTTAAAGAAGCCTCTACTCCGGTCAACATTTTCAACATGTACATACCGAGCGTTGAATTCCCCTTTTATTATAGGATAGGGATCCTTTCGGAGCCAGATCGCATCCTGATAAAGGTGGTACAGTCTTCTGTCGTGTTCCCTCATGAATATCGGGTCAAGTCCTAGAGTATATACGTTGTGTGTGTTGTAGAAGAAGAGCTGTGGGAATGCACCGTAGTTTGCGATGAAAACCTCACTCCCCTCCTGTGTATTGGCTTTTAGCCATTCAGCGCTTCCTGAGTTGTCCAGCCTGTCCAAAGTCATAAGGCTCTTCCTGCAAATATACATGTTCACACCGATGTTTACGACCAGAAAAAAGGATATGACAATACTAATAACTCTGGCAGGTTTTATCCTGAGTCCCGAGAAAGAGAAGGCGCAGAAGAGAACAGCATAGGGTACAAACTGATCAACTCCGCGGGAATATTTTAAGTATGAAATGAGAAAAATCATACTCTGAATGAGCAGAAAAATAGTATTGAACGACTGTTTTTGTTTGTCTTTTAGTGACAGAAAGAAAACAGCAAAAAGGGCAATCAATGTACCCCATGTGCTC
>CAYRKG010000049.1:0-35263 GCA_964424795.1 uncultured Spirochaetota bacterium | reverse complement strand
TGCTAATTTATTGTTAATAAAAAGTGTCCACGATGTTATGCTATTTGTGACTTAATCTATAAAGCTGGATTATGTTTATATCAATAGTTTTAACCTTCTGAATATCTACAATCTTATTTCTATACCAAAATCTTAATTCAGATACACCACTCTCTTCATCAGGAACTATACGTATTTCAGCTTTTTCCCTCTATGGTACACCTCTCACTCTTAGTTTGAAATTATAGATACTTATTTTGTGGTAAGCGTCTACCATTTTATGAATCCTGAGGCAAAAGATATCTTTGGTATTTTCATAAGGATTTGGAATATTAAACTCTCTAAACATCGTTTTATTTAATGATACTGCATGTTTCTCAACTGGAGAGGAAAGAAATCCCTCCGAACGGTCAAGAAAGAAGATATTGAAGAATATCTGCTGTACCTCAAAAATGAGAGACATCTAGCATCATATACCCTCCGTTATTACAAAGAGGCGATTGGAATATTCCCTGCTTTTGTTATGCGGTTTACATAGATAAAGGTGAGACCGACTGCAAACTAAGTTATAAGGAAAAAGCTATCGAATAAAGGAAATATCCGGAAAAAAATAGGATGATTGAAAGTAGAGTTGTTAGTTAGATTAATTATAAAAGTTTAGATGATTATGTTATACTTTGGATATTATTGGCCTTAAATAGGTGGGTCAATTTTACTGGGAAAAACGGGTCAATTTTCAGCCGGAAACAACACGGAAGAAGTATCCAAATAAATTGCTCTTTGGTGATGTATGTTGCAAATTCTAACTCCCTCATGGAAATATCTAGGATTTTGAGGATGAAACACTAGAAATCATTGAAAGCATAGGATACCATGGTGGTATTTTTATTGGTGCTTCGAGTGAATTTCACGATTTCGTTCCTCCAGAAAATGTTGCTAAAATGTATGAAACGGCTTATAAATATGGATTGTATCCTATTGATATTGAAAGAATTCGAAAGAGAAGCCATGATATATAAAAAGTTAAAAACGAGAAAGAATGAGGCAATTATATTTTAAAGCAAGGCCAATACTTGCATATACTTTAAATCTATGGCCTTGTGTGAGTGATACTAACTTGTCTTTTTATCCATCCTAATGATTGATAAAGAGAAAATAAGAAGATGGTAGTGTGAATGGGAAGAAGGGGTCTCGGAAGCGGAGTGGTTAGAACAGGCTTGTGAAAGAAATCACCCAATTGGAGAAAATAAACATTAAGGAGATGATATATGATCACAAAACAACAGCAGAAGGCAATCATCAAGAAAGTCCTAAAATATCTGAAAAAGACGGGAATCGTCGTTACCCAGGAAGAAAAAGAACGCATTGAAACAGCAGACTTCGGCCTGAGTGATATCGAGAAAACCGGCTTACAGCTTCTGGTGTACGTAAACACTAACAGATGCTGTGCGAAGGAGCTTATGATGCTTCCAAGACAAACCTGTCCCCAGCATAGACACCCTCCGGTGGAAGGTGAACCAGGCAAGGAAGAAACATTCCGCTGCCGTTGGGGTAAAGTCTATCTTTACGTCGAGGGTGAAAAGGTTAATAGCGCGAAGTGTTCACCCCCAGAGGATCACGTGCAATACTATACTGTATGGCATGAAATTGAACTCAACCCTGGCGACCAGTATACACTGGAGCCTAATACTTGGCACTGGTTTCAGTCGGGTCCTAGGGGTGCAGTGGTATCTGAGTTCTCTACAAAAAGCCGCGATGAATTGGACGAATTCGCTGACCCTAGTATCAAGCGCGAAACAACCGTAATAGGCTAATCCATTATTTATATATCTGTGAAAGACCTGCAAAACTTCGATTAAATCGTTAGTGGTATTATGAAATCGTCGCCTAGAAATAGGGATATATACTTTTTTGAAATAATCATGCGAAGAGCCGTGTAAAGATAATAATAATGGAAAAGCCTAAACTTATATTAAAAAGGTAAAGATACACTATAGGTGAGTAAGTTAAAACTTTAAGTAGAAACGGATTTTAATATTATTCGATGATCGAATATAAGGCGATCTTATCTTTTATAGAGTTCATTTATAACTTCTGTACAATTGTTTAATGTTGATTTAATGTTTACATCTCCTAAAAGAATTTCACGTGATGCTTTTGCACAAAATGTAATAGAAAGGAGAAATGCAGGATGGGATGCAGGAATAGGGAGTGCAGTTTCCATTTGTTTCCTTAGTACTTTTCCAAACTTATCCTGGTACACGGGATTATTTTCAAGTTCATTTCTCATAACAGGTAGCATTCCTGTCTCTTTATAGTACAATTCTGAATTTTTTCGATTAACAGCAAGGTATTTAATAAATTCAATAGCAAGCTCTTTATTTTCGCACTGACGAAAAACCGATAAGGTATGATTCCAAAGAATTGAATATGATATACCTTTATACACTTTAGGAAGTGTTGTAAAACCAAAATTTCTCATAGGGATTGAATCTATTTCATTTAGAATGGGAATAAAATTCTTCAACCATGGGCCATCAATAAAAAATGTAATTTTATTATTTGCAAATAACCTCCTGTTTTTCCGTATACTAAAACTTGTATTTATGTGTCCTTTCTCGATGAACCTTTTCAGCCAGTTATAAGCTTTTATATTTGCCTCTGAATTGAATATAATTTCACCTGTGTCGTCTATAACCCCACCTCCAAATGAAAGAAGTATGTTATATACCGCTATCAGAAAGAAGATTTCATCTTCTTCTATAGGAATTGAAAATGGAATTATTTTACCTTTGGATTTTTCATGAATTTTTATAAAATATTCCAATAACTCATCGTATTGATCAGGAACATGTCCGTTTACAGCAAGATATTCATCTAAAATTTGTTTATTGAAATAGAGTATGTTAGGTGCATTTATCCAATTGAAACCATAGATATGATCTCCATAACTTACAGCATTGATTGTCTGCGGGAATAAATTATCCTTAATTTCGGGGGTGTACACTTCATCCAAAGGGTAAAATGCACCATGGTGGGCAAAAATTGGTATCCAGAAGTATATAAGAGTGGCTACATCGGGAGCTTTACCCCCTAAAGCTAAAGCCATAAGCTGATATTCTGTTTTTTCATATGGTATACCTATAACCTCAACATTGGTATTTGGATATTCTTCGAAGAAGTCTTTTACAATAATGTCTAAACTGTTTGAACTCGGTTCCTCAAGGCCAAGCCAAGTCGTAAACATAAGAGTTTCATAAATCTCTTTTACAAATGTTCCTTTTCCAGGAACCCGTTCAAGTATTCCCTCTTTTACAAGGTCGAGAATTGCAATTCTGACTGTCGCTCTGCTGATACCAAACTTCTTACCAATTTCAACTTCTGGAGGAAGTTTATTTGTTTCCCCCTTTAATTTATTCTCTACCAAATCGATAATGTACCTTTTTACTTGTTTATAAAGTGGAACTTTACTCCTTCTATCCAGTTTTTTTTCCATAACAATGCCTTTTTATTTGGATAGTTCAACATTCTTTTTCATTTAACCTTAAGATAATTTATTTCCCTTATTAAGTCTATTATTAACCGGATGTTTTCAAAAAAGGGTATCCAAAATTATGTGAAGTATTGGTAGAAAATACTTATAGTTATTAATATCAGCATATTGATTCACAGTATCCGTTAATATTTCTAAAATACTTTATTTCATACTCTGCAGATTTCTCACTAAATTTCACATTCTTCTAAATATCTTTCTTTTTCATTAAATGTATGAATTTACCTAGTCGACAATTGTTAAAAGTATATCTATATCCAAAGCTCTTTCAAGATCATATGGATTACTATACCATAGGTATCGTGTTTTTTTATATCTTTACTTTACAGTTTAATACTATAAAAATGTTAATGCTCTTCTTATAGATAGAATTAAAAATTTATGGATTTTATTTTAAGATTTTTAAAATAATGATTGACAGGGATTAAAGATTTGTTTAAAATGTATATACATTTCTATACATTATTTATTTAATTTTGTTAACAATTTTGTTAAAAATTTTATAAGTCATTGGAAAAGCATGTATATCCTTTATGATGATATTAAATACAGATAAAGGATATATATAGATGAAAATTGCATAACATTCCTATAGCAATATATATAAAATAATCACTGATAAAACCTTTTTAGAGTGGACTCATTAATAATTTGAAGTAATCAAATGAAAGGAGTTAGAATGGATATTAGTAATGAACTAGTAGTAAAAATGTACAGTAGAATGGTTACTATAAGGAAATTTGAAGAAGAGGTAATTATTTTGTTTAGAAAAGGTTTTATTCCTGGGTGGATTCATAGTTGTATTGGTCAAGAAGCTGTAGCAACTGGAGCATGTTTTGCCATCAAAAAAGAAGATTTCATTTTTTCAACTCATAGAGGACATGGTCATTGTATTTCTAAAGGTGCTGATTTAAGAAAAATGATGGCTGAGCTCTTTGCCAAGAGGACCGGGTATTGTAAAGGGAAAGGCGGTTCAATGCATATATGTGATCCCTCTTCCGGAATATTAGGCGCCAATGGAATAGTAGGTGGAGGAATACCTATAGCAACAGGAGTGGGATTTGCCTGTAAATACCAAAAAAACGAAAGAGTGTGTTTGGTATTTTTTGGAGATGGTGCGTCAAATCAAGGATCCTTTCATGAATCTATTAATTTGGCATCTCTATGGAAGCTTCCTGTTATTTATATATGTGAGAATAATCTATACGGAAATACTGTGAGTCAAAAAAGACATCAAAATATAAGAAATATAGCTGTTAGGGCAAAGGCTTATAATATTCCTGGTATCATAGCTGATGGTATGGATGTTTTTGATGTATATAACAAGGTTTCGAATGCTGTAAATAGGGCGAGAAAGGGTAATGGTCCTACTTTAATAGAAGCGAAGACATATCGTTATATGGGTCATTATGAAGGTGACCCTCAGGTCTACCGTACTCAGCGAGAAATAAATCTTTGGAAGAAAAAAGACTGTATTCAGAAGCTAGAAAAGTATCTTCTTGAAAAGCTAATTTTAAATGATGAGAGAATATGCTTGATTCAGAAGAAGATAAAAACTCAAATCGATGAAGCAATTGAATATGCTAAAAATTCTCCTGAGCCCGTTGAGGAATCGGCACTGGAAGATATTTTCTTTAAAGGTTAAAAATATTATTGGCAAATAGGGGCTATCCATGAGAAAGATTACATATAAGCAAGCATTGAAAGAGGCCATTCGTGAAGAAATGCAAAATGATGAAAAGGTTTTTCTTTTCGGTGAAGATGTAGCAGTTCATGGTGGAGCTTTTTTTGTAACAACTGATTTGCTGAGTGAATTTGGCCCTAAGCGCGTCCTTGACACACCTATTTCAGAAATTGCAATAGTTGGTCTTGCGATTGGTTCTTCAATAATTGGTCTTAGACCTATTGCAGAAATCATGTTTGATGATTTCTTGTGTGTAGCTATGGATCAAATAGTGAACCAGATGTCTAAAATACGTTATATGTCAGGTGGTCAATTGACTCTTCCGTTGGTAATTAGGACTGCTATGGGAGCAGGTTTATCAGCCGCAGCGCAACATTCTCAGTGTCTTGAGGCAATTTTTATGCATATTCCTGGTATAAAGATTATTGTTCCTTCAACTCCATATGACATAAAAGGATTACTAAAGTCCGCAATTCGAGAAGATAACCCTGTTATGTGCTTTGAACATCTTTTATTGTACACAAATGAGGGAGAAGTTCCAGAAAATGATTATACTATTCCTTTAGGTCAAGCTGATATTAAACGAAAAGGAAATGATGTTACAATAATTGCAATAGGATTAATGGTTCAGAGAGCTCTTTCAGTAGCTGAAAAACTTGAAAAGAATGGTATTGAGGCAGAGATAATTGATCCTCGCTCGCTCATACCTCTTGATTTTAAAACTATCCTAAAGTCTGTAAAAAAAACTAAAAGAGTAGTAATTGCGTATTCTGGAAATAAAACAAGCGGTTCAGGTGCTGAAATTGCTGTAAGAATAGCTGAAGAAGGTTTTCAATATTTAGAAAAACCTGTATTTAGAGTCGCTGCTCTTGATGCCCCTATTCCATTTGCTCCAAAACTTGAGAAATATGTTGTTCCACAGGAAAAAGATATCTATGATGCAGTAATAAATATCTTAAAATAACCTCTTTAATAATTATGTATTCCTCACGTTATTGGATGTTTATTGAGATGTTTAAAGAGGTAACTATGCCTGAATTAGGGTTACAAATGGATAAAGGTATATTGAATTTGTGGTATTAACAAGAAGGTGAATTTATGCAAAAAGGAGAGTCTTTATTTGAGGTTGAAATTGATAAAACTAATTTAGTTATCGAGTCAGATTATAAACTTTTATGCGAGATGTCGCAAATTCTGGTGATGAATTGTAAATCGGTCAGAAACCGTTTATTAATTGGGATTGCGGGGGTGATAGCCTTAACAAGATGTGTGAATTGATATGCTATCGATAGTAGTTATAAATAACAAATTTTTTAATCCAACTTTTCTTTTTTATAGTCTCGTGAAAATATTCCTAATCTAATACAGAAAATGTTAATCAAATATTAAGAGGAACAAATATGAGAAAGCCAATTTTTTCTGATTTTCCACTTCAGGAGTATATTTTAAGACATAAAAAAGTCAGGGAACTTATGGGAAAGTATAATATTGATGTTTTAATTTTATCGGAAGAGGAAAATATTAGATATTTTACAGGTTATCATACAATTTACTTTGGAGTAAAACATGATTTCCAATTATTTTTATTGACAAGAGATGATGATCATGAAGGAGTTCTTTTACTGCCTTCTCATTTATCAGGAACAGCGAATACTAGTTGTATTGAGGATGTACGCCACTGGATGGGGGCAGGACCTTCAACTAAAGAGGATTATTGTGCAGAAGATGTTTCAATTGTAATAGAAACGCTAAAAGATTTTGATTTAATTAAAGGAAATATTGGTATGGAACTTGGGCGTGGGTGCCGATTGGGTATGTCTCAATTTCAATTTGAAGAAATAAAACATAGATTACCAAAAGCAAAAATTGTTGATTGTGCAAATTTATTATGGGAAACACGCAGTATTAAGTCAAAATTAGAAATTGAAGCGTTAAGAAGAGCTTGTGAGATAACCTCTAAAGGATATAATGCTGGATTAATGGCGTTAAAAGAAGGGATATCAGAAAGAAAGATCGGTAATATTATTTGCGCTGAGATGATTAAAGAAGGTTCTGATAATACATTTGGACTAAATCCGTGGATTCTTTTTATGCAATCAGGACAATACAATAATTGGTGTGATTCTTTACCGAAGGATTTAATACTGAATAAAGGTGACTTAGTTATGATTGATGGCGGTGCTAGTTATAAAGGGTATCATGCAGATATGGTCAGAATGGGGTGTTTAGGCGAACCAACAAAAGAGCAAAGAAAAATGTATGAAGCAACTGTAGCGGCAAATGATGCAGCAATGAGTATTATTAAGCCTGGTGTATCATGTTCAAGGTTATTTTGTGCAGGAATGGATGTAATACGTGATTTTGGATATGGCGAAATGGTAGATGAAAGGATCAAAATAGGTTATTCTATTGGGGGACATGGGATAGGATTGAGTTTACATGAATTACCTATTGTTAGAGCTGAAAATGAAGATCCACTTAAGGAGGGGATGACCTTGTGTCTTGAATTTTTTGTTGTTGATAAACTACCTTTTAGTGAAACAAAGAACTTTATTTTAATAGAACAAACTGTAGCAGTAACTAAGGATGGGTATGATTTGCTGACACCTATGTATAAAGAAATGTATATTGCCTAATTTATCTGGGTATAAGTCAAGGTGATTAAAAGTATGAATAAATAGCTTCAACTATTTAATTTGTGATAGTTGATGCTCATAAATACTGGACTCGGAAAGAGGTTAAATTAAGCATATTTGAGTATATTGAGGTGTTTAATAACAGGATTAGGAGACATTCTCGATAACTACATTACAAATTTTAATTGCGAGTGCTGGGTATATAACTCTATTAGAGGTTTATTAAGATGCTTGAGGAAGTAATCATGCCAAAGCTGGGGTTAACAATGGAAAAAGGCATACTAAATTCTTGGTATAAACAAGAAGGGGAATTTGTGTGTAAAGGGGAAGCTTTATTTGAAGTAGAGACTGATAAAACTACAGCAGTCATAGAATCAGAGTCCAGCGGTGTTTTGGTACAAACTATAGCTAAACCAGGCGACGAATTACCAATTGGACAAATTATCGGTTATATTGAACAGAGGGAGGGTAGGCCCTAAATTGTTGATAGGCAATTTATAAGATTATTTATATTGATAAATACCTGTCTCAAATATTTTTTAAAATTTTTAAAAGGTAAAGGAGAATTAAAAAATAAAAAAGATTTTCTTATATTGATTAGTATATCGGTATTACTTGCTTTTCTTATTGTACAAAGACAAATTGCAGAAGAACTAACGACTGTAACTGTTAAGAAACAAGTAAATCGAATTATGAAAAGGTATTAAGCAGATATTCAGAAGGATGTGATATTGAAAAATTATAAAATCGCTATTTTGCCTTTATATATGAAACTTCATGAAAAAGCGATTCCTGAGATGCATAGCCGTATTGAAGATTTTGTAAAAACTATAGAAATTGAACTGAAAAAGAGGGGAGTTATTGTTTTTTGTGCACCAATATGTGGGATAAAGGGTGAAATTGTAAAAGCAATTAAATCTTTTCATAAAAAAAAGGTGGATGCTATTGTTACTCTGCATTTAACATATTCACCTTCATTAGAATCAGCTATAGAATTAGCTAAGACTAAACTACCGATAATCCTTCTGGATACAACTCCGCTTTACAATTTTAGCCCCGAGCAAAATCCAATTGAGATTATGTATAATCATGGTATACATGGAGTCCAGGATATGTGTAATGTCCTTCTCAGAAAGGGTAAAAAATTTATTATTGAGGCAGGACATTGGCAGAAGTCAAATGTTTTAGACCGAATTGTAACAAGGATGTTTCAGGTAAAATTGGTTACTATGTTATGCCGGACACGTGTAGGAATAATAGGTATACCTTTTCATGGAATGGGTGATTTTCAGGTTTCATTTGATGTTCTTAAAGATGCCATAGGAATTGAGGTTATATCATGCTCTATCGATCAGATCAAAGAAATGATGCCATATCCCGATGATAAAGAGATAGAGAATGAAATAGCAGTTGATAAAAGAATATTTTCAATGGACAGAATAAATCCAAAGCTTTATAAAGACTCCTTATGTGTGGGAATCGGTGTAAGACGATGGATTGAAAAAGAGAAATTGAATGCATTTACAATGAATGCCCTTACTTTTAATAAATCTTCCGGATTAGATACAATACCTTTTCTAGAATCAAGTAAAGCAATGGCAAGGGGAATCGGATATGCAGCCGAAGGGGATGTTTTAACTGCATCTTTGTGTGGAGCACTCCTCTCTGTTTATTCAGAAGTTACCTTTACTGAAATGTTTTGCCCAGATTGGGAGCATGAAGCCATATTTCTCAGCCATGTTGGTGAGATGAATATACGTTTAACGGTTGATAAACCTAAACTTATTGAAAAATATTATGCAATATCAGATGCAAAGAAATCTATAATTGCAGTTGGGAAGTTTGGTCCTGGAAGAGCTGTTCTTGTTAATTTAGCCCCTGGCAGGGGTGATACTTTTAAACTAATTCTTATAAATGGAACTATGCTGGATAGTACAGAGAGAGATAGTATGGAAAACAACATCCGTGGCTGGTTAAAACCTGATATATCCGTTGAAAAAGTATTAACTGAATTTAGTTATTTAGGAGGTACTCATCATTCTGTGCTCGTATATGGAGATGTGGGAAATGATATTACAGAATTTGGGAGATTGATGAGTTGGGAGGTTATAAGTATTTAGGTTAAATTCCAGGTAATAGTTATGAAAATGTTATGGAAAATTTTTGCCAAATAGGAATCTGATATGGCTTGGAAGAGGACCTGGAGCAATTGAAGAGCTTGCTGGAAATACAGCTGAACTTGTAGAAGTAGATTGGAATGGAGATAAAATATGGAGATATGATGACCCCTATATAAATCATGATTTTGTTTGTCTCGAAAAAGGAAATATTATTATACTCAGATTTGTTGATATTCCAGAAGAAATACAGAGGAATATAAAAGGTGGTGTTCCATTAGCTGAGTTAAATGGAAAGATATGAGGAGTATCTTTTGCGGAAATTACAAGAGAGAAAGACATAGTATGGCAATGGAAGAATTATGAACATTTTGATGCTGATAAAGATATTGAATGTCCATTAGCAAACTTAATGGTATGGGGATACACCAATTCAGTTGATGTGTTTCCAAATGGAGATATTTTATGTTCTATTCGTCGTTTTAATACTGTTGCAATAATAGATAAAAATACAGGTGACGCCATTTGGAGATGAGGTCTTGAACACTTACTTGGACATCAGCACTGTGCCAGTGTTTTAGGTAATGAAATGTTTTAGTATTTGATAATGGGCTGCACAGAAAACAATTTAAAACTAGTGGTCCAGGTGAAATATCTAGTTATGAAACATCTCGTGTAGTTGAGGTAAATCCAAAAACAAATGAAATTGTTTGACGGTTTCCTCTAGAACAGTGGGGATTTAAATTTAAATATCTTTTTAACGGGCCTGATTCGCCAATGGATGTAAACGGGATATTTAAGTTTGGAAAAGCTGCAAAGGTAATGAAAATGCTACGTTATGGACGTCTTGGAATGATTGGTTTTAATGATATGGGTCTATATACTACAGGATTTAATGTTACCAAGCTTAGAGATATAATTGGAACTGAAGTAGAAGTTATGGATATGCTTCAGCTTGAGCGAGAAATGGAAGCATTAGATCCAGACGAGGTGAAAAAGGAGATAGAGAGAGTTACAAAAAACTGGGAATATCCAACGGGAAAGCCGAAAGATGAAGTAATTGAGAGAGTGATACGAATGTATATGGCCACAGTTAAAATCTGTGAGGAAAAGAATTTCCATGCATTTTCGTATAAATGTGTGGATGGAATAGATCTGGAGATGAATGCAGCGTATGCAGTTCTTTCAGCGCTCGTTGCCTCCGATGGATATCCGGATATTGATGAAAATGATATCGGAAATCTTATTGCAGAACTGATTCTTAAGTGGATTACGGAGATGGAAATGTTCGATGAATCCTTGATCATGTACAATCTCAGCACTTTACTGCAGTATTTGGTGATTACAAGGATGAATTGCTTGACTTCTGCTACCTTCAGGGCATAAAAGTAGTTATCGATATTGATTAATATTAAGGTGATTTATATAATGGTAAGTTTAGTTCCACCACATGGAGGGAGGTTGGTTCAATTACTCATCCATGGAAATGAGAAGAAGGAAGAGCTGAAAGAGGCGTTAGGATTACAAAAGGTTGTGGTAAACTCAAAGGAGTTCTCTGATCTTATTATGCTCGGTATTGGGGCATTCAGTCCTCTTGAGGGTTTCAGTGGAAGGAATGACTATGAAAGTGTTTTAAAAGCCATGAGGCTTGAATCCGGTCTTTTATGGCCTATTCCCATTACGCTGTCGATTTCTAGAGAGAGAGCTTTGGGTATAAAGGAGGGTGAAAAGATAGCACTTTATGGTCCGGATGATGAAACTCTACTGGCAACAATGTTAGTCAAAGAAAAGTTCGCATACGATAAGCGAAGAGAAGCTCTTAGAGTTTTTAATACAGATGATGCAAGGCACCCTGGAGTCGAAAAGGTTTACGAACAGGGAGAGATCTATATAGGAGGACCGGTAAAGGTTTTAAGTGAGGGAAGCTACCCCAAGCGATTTTCAGATTATGCCAGACCAGAGGAAACAAGAGAGCTTTTCAAAGCTAGAGGCTGGGAAAAGATAGCGGCATTTCAGACTAGAAATCCGATGCATCGGTCTCACGAGTACCTTACGAAGATTGCATTAGAGGTTGTTGATGGACTTTTTATACATCCTATAGTGGGAAGACTAAAGGAGGGGGATATTCCTGCAGATGTTCGGATTAGATGTTATATGGCGCTTGTAGATAATTACTATCCGAAAGAGAGGGTTGTTATTAAGGTTTATCCAATGGAGATGCGCTATGGTGGACCAAGAGAGGCTTTACTTCATGCCATTATCAGGCAGAACTTTGGCTGCAGTCATATTATTGTAGGAAGGGATCATGCTGGTGTTGGAAACTACTATGGGCCCTTTGATGCTCAGAAGATCTTTGATCATTTAGAGGCCAACGATCTTTTAATAGAGCCAATAAAGATGGACTGGACATTTTATTGCAATCGATGTGGTCAGATGGCTTCACCGAGAACCTGTCCTCACCCAAAGGATGATCATCTTATTATCAGCGGCACCCAGCTTCGTGAAATGCTTTCAGAAGGGAAAAAGCCCTCTGATAAGTTCTCGAGACCTGAAGTACTGGATATTCTTCAGGAATACTACAGGGCTAAATGTCATAGAGGAAAAGATTATGAAAAATGTAATTTTAATCACGATTGATACTTTAAGAAAGGATGCATTAGGCTGTTATAATCAGGAAAGCCCCTTAACGCCGTTCCTGGATTCTATACAGAAAAGGTGTATAAGGTTTTTAAAGGCGAATGCTTCAGGACCATATACACAGGCCTCATTTCCAGGGATACTTACCTCTTCATTCTACCTTGAATATGGGAAGCAGAAGAATCTTCCAAAGCAGAAGACGATGATATCAGAGGTCTTGAAGGAGAATGGGATTACGACAGCTGCTTTTCATTCAAATCCCTATCTCAGTGATTTTTTTGGTTACAATCGGGGATGGGACATGTTTTATGATTCTATGGATGATGAAGTGAGTGATATGTATCCATTTATAGAAGGAGCTAAGATTAACGAGAAGGCTACTCACTGGTTATCAGAATATATTAAAAATAGGGATTACAAGCCCTTTTTTCTTTGGATACACTACATGGATGTGCACGAGCCTTATATTCCTGAAAGGAGTTGGCTTAACAGAATAGACTCTTCTATAGATTTATCAAGGGAATATATGTATGGGTTGTTTAAGAACGTAATTTTGAAGAGAGATGTTTCGAATGAGGAAACAGTAAAACTTTTGAGAAAGTTATACAGCGCCAAGGTTCTCCAAGTAGACAGCTATGTAAAAGATATCTTTGCCTCTTTTGAAGAAAATAAAGTTCTTAAGGAATCGGTTATTATCATTGGTTCTGATCATGGGGATGAGTTTGGCGAACATGGGGGGTTATCGCACGATGGGAAGATGTACAATGAACTCATTGAAGTTCCGCTCTTTATCTATGATACTGAAAGAAAAGAAGTAGAGGTATATGATGATACTGTGAGTAACATCGATATATCACCAACAATAGCTTGGCTCTTTGGTATTGAGAATGTAAAGGGATTCCAGGGAGTATCGTTATTGCCCCTTGATGAACATCCTGAGAAAGGGTGTTTTGGTGAAGCAATGGACAAGAGTGGTCACAGGGAGAAGGATACGGACAGTCCTATCTACTATTACTGTGAGAAGGAGATGAAGATAATCTACAGGGAGGGGAGTGGTGAATGGGAGTTGTACGATCTTGAGAATGATGTGAAGGAATTGAATAATATTGTTGCTAAATCACCTTTGGCAGAGGGGATGAAGGAACAGTTAATGGAAATAAAAGAAAAGACAAAGGAGCATGAAAAATGATTGATAAAAAGAGGGTGAAGGAACTTGAGGAGAGGATTACCAAATCAAAGGAAGTGTTTAAACAAGCATTTGAAAGGTTCAAGCCTGAAGAGCTCAGGCTCATCTGGTCAGGTGGGAAGGACAGTACTCTGACACTTTGGATATGTCGCCAGTTTTGTAAGGAAAGTGGTTCAAAGCTTCCAAAGGCATTTACCATTGATGAGGGAGATGCTTTTGAGGAGATTGATGAGTTTCTCAAGAGATACTCCAAGCAGTGGGGTGTTGAGCTTGACTGGGGGAGGAATGAAGATGTTCTAAAGGCTGCTAACTACACCCTGGATGCTGAGGTTAAGGTAGAGGATTTGAATGAGAGGAATAGGGCTGAGATCAAGAGGATTGGGTTTGAATTGGAGAGATTTCCCTTTGAAGCAGAATCGTATGTAGGTAATCATCTGATGAAGACAGTAGTGTTTAATACTTATCTTGAGGATAATGATGTAAAGGGGATATTTCAGGGATTGAGGTGGGATGAGCAGCCAGCTAGGAAGAATGATGAGTATGTAGAGGAGGTAACTTCAAGTGATCTTGTTCCTGCACATACGAGGTTTCGACCGATACTTCATTTTACAGAGAGGGATATATGGGATACCACTCTTCATTTCAATATACCTTTCTGTCCTCTATACAAACAGGGATACAGATCATTAGGTGCCAAGACAACCAGTGTAAAGACAACAGATATTCCTGCATGGGAGCAGGACCTCGAACATACAGAGGAGAGATCTGGAAGAAGACAGGACAAGGAAAAAACAATGGATCGTTTAAGAAAGCTGGGATATATGTAAGTTTTTTGAGTAAAAAAGCTTATGTTATATGAAGAATAAAAGATAGCATTTTTAAAAATAATTATAGTGGGAATTTATACATGGTATTAAAGGACACTAAGAAAAGAGTAATAAAAACACTTTATTTTGAAACAACTGATCGAGTCCCAATTTTCGATATTGTTCAGAATATTCCATTTATAAAACATTTTGTATGATAGGACAATCTATAATTGGTTTTAAGGAGTTCCGAGAGAAGCTCGGTAAAAATCTCGTGAAAACGGAACTATAAATACTATATGTGTTACTACAGGACAAAAAGTCTCTGAAAAAACTGGAAAAGAGACTCTATAAGGGAAAAGGGATTCTGATAAGCCTCTTTTTGAGGGATTTTATGATCCTAAAAGCCAATCTTTTCCCCCTGCATACAGTAAAATCTGATATAGATTATAGTATTTGGGTAGAACTAGGCTTGGGTATAGAAGAACAGAGTACATGAAAGAATCTTCAATGCGAAACGGTGGTTTAACAGGACCTTTTTTACAAACAGCTTTATCGCCTGTTGACTGAATAACTCGATGAATGGTATTATCGATAGTTAGTTGCTGGTGAATAGTGCAATATTTAACAATGTGGCAACCACCACAAGCTCCCGAATTGGTTATTATAGTTGAAATAGCAATTTTATTAAAAATTAACCATTTATATATAAGGAATTAAAGAACCAATTCAGTAGTTGGTGATCTTATCATCAGCTACTAATTAGTTATCAAGTAGACACTTTCTTTTCTAAATATATTTTTATGTAATTTCACTAATTATTCACCAGAAACTAATTATCTCTTAATTGTTACGATAAGAGATAGAGTCAAGGCCCTCTGGGTGGGGAAGAATATATTTTATCGGCTGTACCTCTCCATTCTTTTTTATAACCCTTTCAACATAAAGGCTTTTGAGTATTGAATGTTCGATAAGGATATTATCTTCTATGGTAGAGCCGAAGATGTATGTCATTCCCTTAATTTGAACATTATTACCGATGAGAACAGGTTCATTACTGCTTCCAGTTATCCTTACTCCAGTTTCAATCCTGACATTGTTTCCCAATTTTACACATCCTTGAATAACATTACCGCGAAAGATGTGTGTATTATCCCCAATTTCGATGGTCTGATCCGGGTAAGTTGAAAGTATAACATTTTCATCGATGATCACGTTTCTTCCAATCTTTATATTACCCTTCAGCATTACATTCCTCTTAACATTTAAACCCCTGTTTACATTTACATTTGGACCTATATAGGCTCCTTTTCCAATCCTGATGTCTAATACCTGGAAGTGTTTGTCCATTTTGATAATTCTCTGTATTGTCTCTTCAGCGATGAAAAAATCCTCAGAGTCATCTATGGTGATGATATCCTTTAGCTTTTCATACACCATATTACGAAAAGTTTCTTCCATTTTTTTCAATACACTCTTTACATTAAAGGCAATGACAAGACTGTTATTTGTTACATGAGATGAGCATACTCTGAGACCATTATCATTGAAGATCTTTATAAGATCAGTAATATATATTTCTCCCTGAACGTTATCGGATTTAATATGGTTGATATATCTTTTGAGTGGATCGAGTCTGAATACATATACGCCTGTATTGAATTCTCGAATATTCAACAGTTCTTCTTTGCTGAAAGTAATTTTTTGTTCCTTAAGTATAGTTTCATACTCTGCATTTTCGCCCATTGCAAGGATATCCTTGTGCTCTTTTATTTCAATTACTTCATGATTGTTCTTCTTTGATTTTAAAATTCGACCGTAGTAGTTATCTTCAGTTTTACCTTCATAAAAACCTGTCATAACAAGCATATCACAGGAAGATGATTTAAAGTACTTTTTAAACTGAGCAACGGTCCTCTCTGAAAGAAGAGCTATATCTCCAGGAAAGATGTAAATATCTCCCCTGTATGATTTCATCTTTTCATGCCTGAGTGCTGTTTTTACTGCATCTCCAGTACCATTCTGCTCTTTTTGATACACAAAGATTCTATTCTTTCTTTTTCCAAGTGCCTGTGCAACCTCTAGTGCTTTCTTGCCCAGTACAATTACTTGATTGTTACAAGAAAGCCCTTTAATAGCGGCATTACTCACTCTCCATACTGAAGGTTTGCCCCAAATCTCATGTAACATCTTTGATTTATCTGATTTAATCCTCTTTCCGTGACCTGCTGCAAGGATGATCGATAGCTCTCCATACGAGTGATCAATTTCATCGCTTAATCTCATAAGCTCTTTGTTTATATTCTCTTTTATCTCTTTCAATGATTACTTCTCCTAAGACTAATTTTATTATATGGGCGAACTTCAAATATAGAAATGACTATATCATATAAAAATCTTATATTTATCGATAATTTTATATATGAAGTTCGCTACAGCCAAAGGTTGTCATGCATTTCAATATCGTTTATAATAGTTTGTTATTTATTTTTCTATTTGTTTAAAACTCAACGTTTTACCTATATTATAACAATGAAATAGTTTTTTTCAATAATCTTAGTAGGGTAAATTGTAAATTGAGAATATCATCGAATAAAAGGCACGGAAATCCTCTATACATAATAGATGGCTATAATGTAATTCTTAACGGTAGATTTTCTTCACATATTAAAAGTATTCCAGATGCACAGGATTTTCTGTTACGACTGCTTGACTCTTATGTAGCGAGGAAAATGGTTGAAATTATTGTTGTCTGGGACGGCAAAAGAAGTGTTCATAATGGACTTTATTCAGGAACTCGTGTAAGAAGTATCTATTCCAATAAGTTTCAAAGTGCAGATGAGAAGATTGTCAGGATGGTTGAGCGTATGGAGAACAGGGGTAGGGTCACTGTGGTATCAGATGACAGAAGACATATCACTGGAATTGTTAAGAATCTTGGCGCAAAGTCGATGAATGTTAACGAGTTTTTATCCCTCATACGGTTTGTACCACTCAAAGGGAGGGGATTCAGAGATGAAGATTACCCTGACATCTCTGAGGTAAAAAACAGGGCTAATGATCTCTCTGTTGATGATTGGTTAAGGCTCTTTCGATTGAATAGCTAATAGGATTATTATAAGCTTGTATATCAAATGGCATCTGGAGTGAGAAAAGCGCAACTATCCGAAGGATAGTCACTTTCCAAAAGATAGTTCCACCTATATCTTTATATTTAAATTATTTTGTGATAGATAGGGGGGTGAGATGAATAGCCAGAAAATAGGTCATAGTTTACAGGTCCATGCAGTGTGGAGGAGTATTTTAAATGCAGAGATTAAGATAATAAGATATTTGATATAATTTTAATGAAGAATGGGGTGTTGTTATGAAACTCGATCTTTCCGTAAGAGGAATGAGAGACTACTATCCTGAGGTTTATTCTCGCCTGGGACACATAATCAATACATGGAGAAAAACTGCAGTTTCCTATGGATTTGAGGAGTTTGATGGCCCAATTTTAGAGACATTGGAGCTCTATAAGATAAAATCTGGAGATGAGATAGTAAAACAGCTCTACAATTTTACCGACAAGGGAGGTCGCGAACTTGCACTTAGACCTGAGCTCACTCCCACCCTTGCTAGAATGGTGTCGAAAATTCAGCGTCAGGTATCAAAGCCAATCAAATGGTTTTCGATACCCCGTTGTATGCGCTACGAAAAGCCCCAGAAGGGAAGGCTTCGCGAATTTTTCCAGTTAAACGTTGATGTTATTGGGGAGGATGAGGGGCTTGCTGATGTTGA
The DNA here is from genome assembly GCA_964424795.1 of uncultured Spirochaetota bacterium. Lineage (GTDB taxonomy): Bacteria > Spirochaetota > B62-G9 > B62-G9 > DRHN01 > CAYRKG01. Next base: position 16,882 of record CAYRKG010000049.1, on the reverse strand, counting down.
GGTAATGTCTGTGGCGATTGAATCACTGCTGAACCTTGGATTAACCGAAGATGATTTTGTTGTCAAAATTAACAACAGAGATTTTGTATCTCAGTACTTTTTTGATGTTGGAATAGATGAGCAGGGAATAGCTGTACTGTACAAAATTATCGACAATGCAAGAAGGGTAGAAAAAAAACTGACAATAAAAGAAGTGGACAATTTAAAACTCAAAGACAAACAGAAAGAGGCTCTAAAGAGGTACCTGACTATTGATAGTTTACAGGACCTGGAAGAGCTGGATTATACAAACAGGGGAAAAGAATCACTCCTGAATATTCTCTCTCTGGTTAAATCAGCAGGATTGGAGAAGTACTGTGAGCTTGATCTATCCGTGGTCAGAGGGCTCGATTACTATACTGGTGTAGTTTATGAGATTTATGATAGAAGCGAGAAGATGAGAGCTATATGCGGTGGTGGAAGGTACAACGATCTGCTCAGGGAGATCTCGGGTGTAGAAATACCTGCATGCGGGTTCGGGATGGGGGACGTTGTTCTTGGCGAAATTCTTACCCAGAAGGGTTTAATTCCGAATTACAGCAAGCAGGTTGACTATTTCCTTGTGAGGGTTACTGATAAGGAGCTTCCCTATCTTTACAAGATAGCCTGGGCTCTACGTAAAAAGGGAAAGATCGTTGAGCATTCTTATAAGTCACTATCTGTGAAAAAGCAGATGTCAAAAGCCTCGAGAGTAAAGGCAAAGAAGGCTTTAATTTTTGGTGCAGATGAGCTAAAAGATGGGAAGGTTTTGGAAAAAGACCTTGCTACAGGAGAAGAAACCAAGAAGGCTTTGCAAGGATACCTGGAGTAGAGGTACCATTATGACTCTTTTTTGTCATTACTGCAAAAACAGGAATCCAAATAAAGGTTAAATAAGAGGAATAATACCTTTTAAATTAAATCTGTAGAGTCTTTAAAGTGGGGTAGAGTTTTTTATAAGTAACGAAACGATCGGTGTAGAATTCAGCATTTTCAGAATGAGGGTTAATTGCTGCCTCTGTCTTTACCCATCTTGGCACTAGTGATTCAATAGGTTCGCCTGTAACAGAAGAGCATGCGAGCATTGCAGCGCCGAAACAGGCTGCTTCTGTAACACTGACTGTTGTAATTGATTTATTGAGAATGTCTGCCTTGAGCTGAAGCCAGATGCGACTCTTTGCACCACCTCCTATGGCCCTGAGTTCATTGATTGGAATCCCGGAATCTTCGAGAATTTCAAGGTTAAGACGCATTTCAAAGGCCACTCCTTCTAAAAGTGCGCGAAGAACCTCTTCACGCTTTGTAGAGAGCCTTAAACCAAGAACAGCACCAGAAACTTCTGCATCATAATATGGTGTTCCAGTCGGTGTAAAGTATGGAAGAACCATCAGCTTTGATGGTTTATTTCCGATCTTCTGCAAAAGATGTTCGTACGCATTGGTTCCAGTTTGGGCTGCCTTTTGTGTTTCTATCTGCCCCCATTCATCCCTGAACCACTTTAATAAATTGCCTCCCGTAAGGCTGAAGGCAAGTGTGATATACAGGCCTTTTACTACATGATCATAGGTGCAAAGATTGTTTTTAAAAAGGTCCTCATTGAGTATTAGTCTTGAGAAAGAAGGAGCAATACACTCCGATGTTCCCGTGGCATACATTGCTTTTCCAGATGAAATTACACCAGCTCCAAGTGCGCCCAAAGGCTGGTCATGTCCGCTAGCTACGACTTTCACTTTATCTGAGAATCCCAGCTCTTTTGAAATCGTTTTAGATACTGTGCCAACTAATGTTCCTGATGGGACTGGAATGGCTAAATTGGATCGATCTATTCCAACCTCATTCAAGATCTCCTCCTCCCAATCATGCTTAAAAAGATTAAAGAACATTGTACGTCCTGCAAGACACCATGAAATATGGGGCTCAAGACCGAGGCAGTACTGAAGAAGGTCTTCAAAACAGAGAAATTTTACAGTTCTTTTAAAGATCTCCTTCTTGTTTTCTCTTAGCCACAGAAGCTTGAAAAGCGAAAACATAGGGTGAGCTGTATGTCCAGTGAGGTTGTACAGTTTTTTAATACCAAACTTCCTTTTCCATGAATCAGCTATTTCTGAAGCCCTTGTATCAAAGGTGATCATTGCATTTCCTAATAACTCTCCACCTGAGCCTATTGGGGTAAATGCCTCCCCCTGGCTTGATATTCCCATGCTCCTTACAGGATTTTTGCTACATTGGGACTGAGCTTCTTTCATAACAGCAAAACAGCTATCTCTCACATTTTTTGAGTCAAGCTCAGCCCATCCTTCTCTTGGTGTCACTGTTTTACACTCACGATAAGATGAGGACAATTGCTTCCCATTTTCATCAAATATTACTGCCTTGCATCCTGTTTGCCCTATATCGAGACCCATATAACTCATTATATTTTCCTCAACATTCAGTAATTGATATTAAGAGCATAACTTCATCTATTATTATAGCACGCTCCAATTCGCAGTTGCTACCGGCATAATGTTGGTTACCTTTGATATCCATGTCCCTTCTTTGCAATTCAGCAAACTCATTACTGCTGCCTATATGCATGTTGTATGTGTCTGACTCATCATGGTCGATAGTCATGAAAACCTTTTATCTGTGTTTCATTGATAAATTACATTCATTCCTTCAGGTATGGATATTTTGGATTTATTTTGCGAATCATTTAGATTAGGAATACATAATTTAGATTCTTTGCTAAGGATAGGTATAATATACATGTACATCTATAATATAGCTATTAACAGATAAACAGCAATTGAAAAGCAAGTTTGTTTTGTAAAAAAGGCAATTAAAACTTGACTTAAGTTGCTGTTTATTATATAATGTTTACGTTAACGGGAACGATAACATAACTTTTAATTCGTAGTTTTTGCTGGGATAATGGTAAAGAGAAGGGTAACAATCAAACAGGTAGCAAGAGAGGCTGGGGTTTCAACTCAAACCGTTTCTCGTGTGCTCAACAATCGTCCAGATGTTGCTCCTGAAACCCGTAAGAGAATACAACAAGTCATCGAACGGTTGGGGTATCATCCAAGTCACATTGCTCGAAGCTTAATCCGAGGACGTAGCTTCACCCTAGGAGTTGTGGGCTATGGTTTAGAGTATTTTGGCCCTTCACGAACCCTTTCGGGAATTGAGCAGCAAGCGAATGATATGGGTTATACACTCCTGCTTGTCATTATACGCCGTCCAGAGGAGCAAAATGTCAAGAAGATACTACGTGATATGATCTCCCATCATGTGGAGGGTATCATCTGGGCTGTTCCTGAAATTGCCAGTAATAGAGAATGGACGCTAAAGGAAGTCCACAAACTTACTGTACCTGTGGTATTCCTAACCATGCAGCCACGGTCCAAACAGACCATCGTTGCAGTGGATAACCGAAGTGGTGGCCAGATGGCTACTAAACACTTACTTGATCAGGGTTGCCAATACATTGGTCTTATAACAGGTCCATTAGATTGGTGGGAGGCTCGTCAAAGAAAACTTGGTTGGCAAATCGCACTTAAGAACAGAGGAATATCTATTGATAGAAGACTCATTTTTGAGGGAGATTGGTCTGCAATCAGTGGAGAACGAGGACTGATACAATTGTTGGAAAAGCAAAAGAGGATAGATGGTGTATTTGCATGTAATGATCAAATGGCTCTGGGTGTATTGAAGGCAGCACGCAAAATGGGAAGAAATGTCCCGGGAGATTTGGCAGTCGTTGGTTTTGATGATATTCCAGAGGCAGCCTATTTCTACCCTCCTCTATCCACTGTACGACAGGACATGGTAGAGCTAGGTCATTGCGCTGTAAGAGAGCTTGGCCACATACTGGAAGCAGGCCGGCAAGATCATATGATTGATGAACAAAGAGCCGTTTTTCTTCAACCTGAGCTGATTGTGCGAGAAAGCTCAACATTAATAAAGACAAGCGAGGAAGGAGTAATCTGAGAAACTTTTGGGAGTTCTAAAAGGCTCTTTATATAGGAAAAAACTTTTATGCTATTTTAGTGTTAACTACCGTTCTGTACTTGAATCAGAATAGGGGAAGCTAACAACTGCTATGTTGATTGATCCAGCAAACATAAATGTGCTGTAATTAGCCAATTTTATCTGATTTAAGATGTAAACAGGGAATGGAAGTACGACTCGAATATTGATCTACTTTCGGGGGCAAAGAATCTCTTATTGAGGCCGTAGGCCTCAATTTGAGCGAAAGCGACATAATCTTGAATACAGCTTGTCCGCATTAATGACTTGTACGAAGCCTTCATTACAGTGAATAGTTGTTTGAAAAGGCAGCTATCATCATAGAGGTTTTTGGTTACCTCAATTTCCTGAATATCCATGCCGTATAGGTATACAAAATGTTGTATGAAATCAAGGCATGCGAGTACAAATAGAAGGGGGGTGATAGAAGCACAATTCTGTATTTGGCAGGTATACCAAATAACAAAAATAATATTTTAAAGGAGGAAGTAAAATGCTGATGAGAAAGAGATTGTTCACGCTTATGTTAGCGCTCATTTTTGCTGCTGTATCCATAAGCCTTTTTGCAGGTGGCACCAAGGAGGAAGCAGCAGTGGAGGAAAGGGTGAGCCTATCATTCTGGAACATGCCCTTTGTGACACAGGAGGTCTCGCCTGAGTATGTAACTGCCTGGGAAAGTGATGTTAAGGTTGCACTTCCAAATTACGATGTTGACAACTTCTACGGACCAGGAAAATACGCAGATCAGAGGGATAAGTTCCTTGTACAGGCAAAGAGTGCAAAGCCGGATGTAATTGAGGGGCTTTTGGAAGATCTCGCTGTATATGTACAGAAGGGATTGGTTGAGCCACTTGATAGCTACTTCAATGCCTGGGATGAGAAAGGCCAATTCGTTGAAAGCACCCTTGCCCCACTAACCATTAATGGAAAGCTCTATGCAATTCCATACAATACTAATGCAAGAGCGCTCGTTTACAGAAAAGATCTTTTCAAGAAGTATGGTTTGGAGGTTCCAAAAACATGGACGGAATTCGTTAAAACAGCACAGGAAATAACCAAACGAACAGATAGAAAAGTGTATGGACTTTTCCTTTGCACACAGGTAGGGGGCCCTCGAGCTGCTCAAGAGTTTATTTCGTGGTACTATCAGGTGAGCGGGAAAAAACACCTGTTTGATATTGTAAATGGAGAGAAGAAGTTTAACGGTACTGTGGATCAGTTTGAGGCTGTATTAGCTCTCTACGATGAATGCTTTAAGGGTGAGTATCCAGCATGCGATCCGAATGAAAGAGGAAATGGTTGGCCAAGTGAAGATCCAGGCTATGTTGCTGGGAAATGGGCAATGGCTCCTATGGGACCATGGCTCTGGGGAAGAAGGGTCGAAAGTGAATCAGCAAAAGATATCCTGGAAAATCGGACTGAAATTACCGCACTCCCTGTGTATGAGAAGGGTGTTCCTGCAACCTATCTTGAGGTAAAGCCAATTGCATTAAATGCATATTCTAAGAATAAAGACGCCGCATGGGATCTGATTAAGTACATTACATCGAAAGAGAAGATGGGTAAATGGCTTGCAGACTCAGGGGGGATCCCTGCAAGGAGGGATTCATTACAAATGGATGTGTTTACAAAGACAAAGTTAGGTTGGTGGATTCAGGGATTCGCGAATGAACTTCCAAAGTCTGTTGCTCAGGCTCCGATAAACTGGGGACCTGTGAGTGAGGCAAACTTACGGGCAGTAAACTTTGTTATCTATGATGAAAAGACACCTCGTGAAGCCGCACAGTGGTTGTATGATAAAATAAATGATTTGTTGAATAGAGGAGAACTCTAGTATATAATTAGGGGTATTGGGACAATGATACAGTAATGTCCCATACCCCTTTTTTTTCAACAAGCCACTATTAAGTTACGTATGAGGAAGATGTCTTTGAAATTGATGATAAAGAGAAAGAATATTGGGTTTACACTTATTCTTCCAACTCTCGTTATCATGGCTTTATTTACTGTATTCCCACTTTTTGAAGGTATCCGCATTTCATTTACAGATAAACACCTTCTCAGAGAAACTGTCGATTTTATAGGAATAAAAAACTACAAAGGTTTAACTACAGATGAGGTATTCTGGCTATCCCTCTTTCACTCTCTTATATTGACTACTGCAGCGGTTTTTTTTCAGCTTGTTTTTGGATTGATACTGGCATTGGCTTTAAAGCAGGAGCTTCCTGGAATAAAATTTTTCAGAAGCATTATTATGGCAAGCTGGGTTATTCCTGTTGTTGCAACAGTAGTCATGTTTCAATTTATGGCCCAAACTGATTACGGGTATATTAATATATTTTTTCGGTTAATAGGACTGAAGAGATTAAATACATATTGGTTTGGGAATAAGAATGCTGCTTTGCCGTTTATTATCATCCTTCACCTTTGGCGCAACATCCCATTTTATGCAGTGGCATTCTTGGCAGCAATGCAGGCTATTCCAAAGAGCTATTATGAAGCAGCAGAGATAGATGGAGCTGGACCCTGGAAGATATTTTTCAACATCACCTTCCCGGGCATTCGAAATATGGTAATAGTGATGGTTACCATCCACGTATTATGGACATTCAACAATTTCGATTTTGTATTTCTTGCAACAGGAGGTGGTCCTGTGAATGCCACTGACATACTTCCCGTTTACGTGTACAGACAGTGCTGGCGAAGCTATACAATGGGATATGGGGCGAGTATTGGGACAATTATGTTAGTTCTGCTCATGATATACTTTATTGTTTATATTAGAATATATGAGAAAAAAGAAAGGTGATAAATGCTCACTAAAAAGGCAAGAAACATCATCAGGATCTGTTCAACTTATTTAATAGTTCTTATAGCATTTATCTTTTTTATATCCCCAATGCTCTGGATAATTTACAGCTCCTTCAGGGGGCACGATTCACTCTTCAGTGGAAAAGTAACTACTCCATTAAAAGATTTTACCTTGGAAAACTACAAAACAATTCTCATGGTTACAGATTTCCCTCGATACTTTTTAAACTCCTTTCGAATTGCACTCTTTGTAACAGTTATGTCCCTAATATTTTCTATTTTTGGAGCCTATGGATTAAGCAGGTTTCGGGTAAGGGGAAAAAATATCTATATTATGGGAATTTTTTCAACACAGATGTTTCCAGTGATTCTCATCATTATTCCTATTTACAACATAATATTTGGATTGGGCTTGCTGGATAAAACAATAGGTGTTGTTTTGGGACAGATCATACTTGTACTTCCCTTTTCTGTTTGGATGCTTAAAGGATACTTTGACAACCTGCCTGTTGATATAGAGGATTCGGCAAGAATCGATGGCTGTAATCTCTTTCAGACCCTCTATAGGATCGTACTCCCTATTTCTGCACCTGGTATACTTGTTGCAGCCTTTTATTCATTTGTTGTTTCCTGGGGAGATTATTTAATTGTATCGATAATAGCTCAAAGCCAGAGAACAGCCACTCTTCCACTTGTCCTTCAGAGATTGGGTTCTGCCCTAACACTGAGGTGGGGGCAGGTTGCTGCGGCTTCGGTATTAACCATAGTACCGACGATAATACTATTCTCCTTTGTTCAGAGATGGCTCATTGAAGGACTTACTGCAGGGGCAGTGAAAGGCTGATACAAACACCAATTCAAATTATCACCGGAGAGGTTATTGGTATATTTAAGCGTGGTAAGAATTATCTTCTCATGATTGCTGCAACTGATATTTTTATAAAATCTTAGATAGAAGCTTCACCAATCATTAGAAAGAGATAACAGAACTGAACCTTTATGGAAATGACAATATGGATTATGAAATTGATTTTACTGATATCAGTTATCTTAAAGATGGTAGTTCTAGGCAGAAAAATGTTTATCGAATAATAGATGATTTAAAAATCTTTGAGAATCTATTATCATATAATCCAATATTAACCGGTACAATTCCACTGGGTATTGATGTCGATAGCAGTGATATTGATGTTATATGCGAGGTATATAGTATAGATGAATTTTCCAATGATTTATATAGATACTATTCAACTTTCCATAAGTTTCATCTTAAGAAAAGCAGAGTACGCGGAATAGACACAGCTATAGCTTCATTTAACTACAGTAATGAATCTATTGGAATATTTGGACAGCTAATCCCTGTAAAAAACCAGTATGCATATCGTCATATGACTGTTGAATATAGACTATTAAAAATTTTTGGGGGGAAGGCATTTACAGAGATAAAAAGGTTAAAAGAACTTGGTTATAAAACAGAACCCGCATTCGCTCATTACTTTCATATTAAGGGAGATCCATATAAAAAGTTAAATGAGCTCTTTGATTTTTCAGATGAAGAAATTGATAGATTTTTAAAAAGTAAGTAATAATTTCCAATATTTATCTTTTGCTAGCTGTTTTGCGGCTTTTAAAATCAGGGTAAAAGTACAGTTGGAAGATTACACTGTTAATTAATATTAATTTTCTATCGAGATTTCGTATTTAAGATCAAGAAGACTTATGAAAATTGATATAGAGTTTGGAGCCTTGTTAAATATTGAAGGAATGGAAAGCGGTAGTTACATCGAAATTATGGAAGGGACAACCATTGCTGATTTACTAACCAAATACAATATCAAAGAGGAACATCAGCAATATATCATTCTATCTGTAAATGGAGAGCAAAAAAGATTGTCCTATGTTTTACAAGAAGATGACTCATTAAGTCTCTATCTACCTATAGGTGGAGGTTGATATCATTTCCAAATCAATACGATTTATAATCTGTGGGATTGTTGGAAACATGCTGATAACAATGTTGATATTTAAAAGTTTACTGTAGGTCCTGCAGGAGCATCCTGCTTCAGAGAAGCGCTTCGCATGTGAGCAGAGGGCGATCGTGTACTTAATTCGAGTATAAAGGATATGGGTCTTAATATACCAGTATTGCCCTGTTATTAAATAATATTAAAAACCTCACTTATCAAAAACGATTAGCTTCTCAGGTGAGTGAAATATTCAGGATTTTGTCAAGTTTAGTCACAGAGAGGACCTTCTGCAAGTTAGAGTTACGGCGTATTAAAAATTCGACTTTACCGGAGTAGCTGAGTACTGTAGCATTACATGTAACCCACATACCTATATCTGTAGAGGTGGGGAAGGTGAGACCCTTAAGATTGAATACCCACTGGAGGCAATTATCTTTGAGCATTTGAATCATAGATTCACGAAACTCTTGCCATTCAAGGGGCTCCATTGGAGAGGTAAAGATGACTTCCATCCTCTTTCCCTTATTACCGTTTGTTTGGTTGCCAAGGATATGTGGTATAATACGGTATTTTTTAGGCTCAGACATAATGCCCCTAATAGCACATGAATAAAAACAGTTTACTGCAAAATACCTCTTTAATTATTTTATAAAAAATATAGAATAACTACAAGAATTTTACAAACTTGCGAAGCAGAACTTTCCACTTTTTTCTTCATCTTTTTTTCCTAAAATTTCAATCAGAATGATTTTACTGTTTTGATAAAAGGATAAATCAGTTTAAATCTTTTTGTGATGTATATTGGACCCGTGGGGAAAAGATAATAGTATTAGCGATTACAGCATTTCTTCAAGCATACGCACAACTGTTTCATCGCTGTGATCAATCGGATTGTAGTTTCTACTCCCTCCCTTTGATTCCGAAACAATAAGGGGAATATCCTTATCTTTTATTCCATAATCACTGAGCTTTGTTGAAATTTCAAGTTTATCCAGTAACTTGATAAATGCCTCTACACCGTCTCCAACACCCAAGAGGAGTTTACCCACTTCATCATACTTATCCTTTCGGGCACGGTAGTTGTACTTCATAACTATTGGCATTACAATAGCGCATGCCCTGCCATGTGGGATGCCGTAACGGATACCAATAGGATGAGAAAGTCCATGTGCAAGCCCTAATCCTGCATTGAGGAGATTAATACCGCCGTAGAGCGAGACCAAGGACATTGCTTCGCGTGCTTCAAGATCATCCATATATTCAAATGCACGTATCAGATATTTTCCAGCAAGCTCGATAGCTTTCTTTGCCAGTGTATCTGTAATAGGTCCAGAATTTTTAGATGTATAGGCTTCAAGATTCTGTATTAGGGCGTCAAGACCTGTGTCTACAGTAACCTCAGATGGAACACTTAAGGTAAGAGAGGGATCTATTAATGAAATATTTGGTATCATAAATTCGCTTCGTATACTTTTTTTAAAGGTTTTTTCTCTGTTGCTGATAACTGCATTTTTAGTAACTTCAGATCCTGTTCCTGATGTTGTTGGAACCGCGATATAGGGAATAGATGGTTTTGTAAAAGCTTTTCCCTGCCAGTAGTCCTTCACCTCTCCACCATTTGTTACAATAATAGATGCTGCTTTTGCAGTATCTATAACACTTCCACCACCGATTCCAACTATTACATCAGGCATAATAGTCTTAACTTTATCAACTACATCTCTAACGAGCAGTTCATCTGGATCGTGAGAAACGCCACCTATTTCATGAATTTTAAAATTGTCCTTTTCTAAAATGCTCATAATTCTCTCACGGTTTCCACTTGAATAATATGATCTTCCCCCATATATGAGGGCTATTCTCTTTCCATACTTCTTTATATGTTCTGCAAGTTCATCAATCGTATTAGTACCAAATAAAATTGTTTCCGGTATCTTTAATGCAGATCTTAAACCAAGAATGCTCATATATTACCTCCAGTGTTGACATACAGTTTCTTTAAGCATAAATATAAAGAGGTTGTATTGGCAATAGAAAAGGTATTAGATACCTTGGTATCCGATACCTTGGTATCCAGGTATCAGGGTGCGATGAAAAACCTCGCAATCGGAGACCTTAGATAATTATGAGAAACAATTAAATCATTGACATATATGCAATTATAAAAATTCAAAGATATGGCATGCAATTTGCTGTTTATTAGGTAAGTTCAAATAGTTGAACAATCAGATGGAGGGATGTTATGCGGGATTTGGAAAAGATTATGAATAGAAAGATTGTTAAGGGTATCTTTCGTTATTACGGGTATAAAGGGCAAAAGAGGATAGATGAACTTTTTGGGAAAGAAAAGGAAAAGGGCTTGGGGGCATTGTTGGGAAGAATACCACTGCAGGCGGCAGTAAAAATCGGAATGAAAAAGATAGGATTGAACAAGAAGCTGACAGATTTATTTTTCTCAAAATACTTCAACAGACAAACACTTATGAATATAATAAGAACTGTTGCCAAAAATGGTTTAACTCAGCCTTTCAGGTTCGATGCCCCCCTGTTGATTGTGTGGAACTATACAAGTTTATGCAACCTGCGCTGCAGTCACTGTTATCAGAATGCAGGAAAACCATTAGATGATGAGCTTAGCTTTGAGGAGAGGATAGATCTTATAAACCAGATGGTTGATGCAGGTGTAGCCTATATTGCGTTTTCCGGAGGAGAGCCACTTCTTGGTGATAGGTTCTGGGATGTTTTGAACTATGCAGGTAGATTTTTGCACATAAGTATAGCAACAAATGGCACCCTTCTTGAGGATAGAACTCTTGTTGATAGGCTTGCAGACTATGGGGTAAAGAATGTATTTGTGAGCCTTGATGGGGCCAGCCAAGAATCGAATGATTTTATTAGAGGGGACGGTAGCTTCAATAGAACGATTAGAGGATTAAAGAATCTGGTTTTAAACGAACACCTCCATTGTGGTATAAATACTGTAGTTACCCAGAGGAACTTTCGTGAAGTTCCTGATATTCTTAAGCTTGCAATGGAACTTGGTGTAAACTCCTTCAATCACTATAACTTTATTCCTGCAGGCCGTGGAAAGGATGATTTTGATATGGATTTAACACCTGAACAGAGGGAAGAACTCCTGACCATGCTGGCTGAATGGCATTTTAAAAAGGACGAAACTGGATTGAATATGATCAGCACTGCCCCTCAATATGCCAGGGTACTGTGTGATATGGCCGGTGGAAAGAGCGCAGGGTTGTTTCATTATACTGCTGATAATGCTACATCTATACAGGGATTAGTAAAGTATGCTGGAGGTTGTGGGGCAGGGAGGGTATACGCATCTGTACAGCCGAATGGATTAGTCGGGCCATGTGTTTTTATGCCCCAGGTTGTAATTGGGAATATAAGAGAAGAGCGATTTATAGATATATGGAAGAACTCTGACCTTGGTAAAAAGCTGTCTGACAGGGAAAATTATCATCGTTCATGCCCAAAGTATCAGTATGTCTGTGGCGGATGCAGGGCACGGGCTCTGGCTTATGGAGATATACTTGGACCCGATCCAGGATGTCTTGTATACAAAAACTCCTGTGCTATGAATAGTGAAGATATAGAGAAAAAAGAGGTGAAGGTTCCAGTTAGCTAGTTATTTTTAAAAAGCTCAATTAGATACTTGAGGCAAACTAATAGATTGGGGTAAAAATCCATTAATTATTATTCCATCCTATCTTCCTCCTGTAAAATAAATGAGTGTCTGTAATCTATCAGGTTAAAAGCTCAAAGTAAGCATATGCTTATTTATAAAATCAAAAAATTACTATTTGTAATTAAGTGAAAATATAATATTATTAGTAATATGGAATTAAACTATTTCCATATACAAATTATCATATTTCTCGTCAGCTTAACGCTTGGATATGTTGTATGGACCTATAATTCGAAGAGCTATCTAAACAGGATTCTCACTCTTATTATTATATGCATTTTACTGATAGACATAAGTCTTTTATTCTATCTAAAAATAGAAGGAAGGAGATTTTTACTTGCAACAATAATTTTAGGTTCTGTTGGGATATCCTTTTTTACACCTCTCTTTTATACCCTCTCTCTCTACTATCCGGTGAAAAAGAAGTTAATACGAAAACATCTCATACTGGTCTATGGAATTTCTCTGGTGCTATCGATGTTAATAGTAGCATCATTTCCAAAGGATTATATAATTGATAAAGCTCTATTTACGACAACCCTGCATAGCTTTTCACTGAAAGATTTGCCTTTAGCATTTGCAATGCTCTACTTTTTACTCACATCTTTTTCTATCGGGCTTCTCTTGTTATCAGCCAAGAACTTCTTATCATCATTTAGGGGAAAGATAATACCTTATGAGAAGAACACAGTACGGATGCTAACTGCTATTGGAGTCCCTTTAGCCTATTTGCTTTCGATTGTCAATGTGATTAATTTTTTCTTCAATATACCCTTTCCTTGGATAGGTTTTTTTCTTGCTACCTTTACATTATTTATTGTTATTCTTATCTTTCGATTTCATATTGTTGATCTAAAAAGGCTTATAAACGGAATCCTCTTCTATCCTTCTCTTATAGCCATCCTTGTTTTTATATATATCTCCTTAATATTGAGAAATCAAAACAGGATAGCCCAGATACTTGCATTACCTGAGAGTATAGCACTCATCTTAGAGGTTTTTATTATATATTTAGCAGTGTCAACTCTTAGAAGATTATTTGATATTTCTTTTATAAAGAAGAGGTTTCGCAATGTGTCTGCATTTAAAGCAAGCGATATTGAACCACTGGAATATCTATCATATGCCTTAACAGTCAAAGACCTCTATAAGAGACTGCGGGAGGTTTTCAGAGCGTATAGTAAAACTGAAAATATGATGATGCTTATTCTAGATAAGGAAAATCAGAATTATATCAATGTTGACAGGCAATATTCTTTTGAAATCCGTGCTTCCAGTGAATTAGTAAAAATACTTTTAGAGATCAACAGAGGTGTGACTCTGGAAGAGCTTCTAATACATATGAATGATCGGGACGATATTAAGTTACTCCATGGTTTTAATGTAAATCTGATACTACCTATAACAAGGGGGGATAAAATCGTTGCCCTAATTCTTTTACCAAAAAGAGGTATTATACAAAGATGGAGCTATGAGGATATAGGCTCTTTAAATTATCTAAAGGTTATTATCCCCCCGCTCATAGACAGATGTAACATGTATGAGAATGAGAAGGAAATTGAAAAACATCAGTACCGAATGGAACAGTTTGTGGTAATGGGGCAGATGGCTTCAGGTCTGGCACATGAGATCAGGAATCCACTCTCAATAATATCTACATCTGTTGAAACTATCATGAAAAATCAAATTAAAGAAAGAGATAAAATAAGGATGTTAAGATATATTCAGGACGAAACAGATCGTATTAACCTACTGGCAAATAAACTCTTGAGTATAAATGTTCAGAAAAAACCGGAGTTGGAGTCTGTTAACCTGACATCTATATTCCATAAGTTGAGTTCCTTTCTTAAGTATAAACTGAAGGATAGAGGGATTTCCTTTTCTGTAAAGAATGGAGATACTTTATATTTCTATTCAGATTCTAACCTCCTCTTCCAGATTTTTCTCAACCTCGCCTTGAACTCAATCGAGGCCATAAATAGAGGTGGAAGGATTGATGTTGATTACAAACGCGATCATGACTCAGTAACAATTGTAATGAAAGATGATGGTCCTGGGATTCCATCTAGAATAAGGGAAAAGATATATGAACCCTTTTATACAACAAAGAAGAATGGGAGCGGGCTTGGTTTGACGGTAACAAAAAATCTGGTAGAAAATCTTTATGGAAATATAAAATTGATACCAACCAAAAGTGGTGCCTGTTTTGAGATTCTTCTGCCAGTACTTAAAATAAGAGAGTAACATTTATGGAAACTTCTGTGCACAATAATTCTTTAATATTTATTATTGAAGATGAAGATAAGATGAGAGAAATCCTCAAGATTAATCTGGGACAGAGGTATAATGTTAAGTTCTACAGGAGTGCTGAATCTGCTCTGAAAGATTTTGGTAAAAAGAGGCCACAGGTAATCATTACTGATGTTCGTCTTCCAGGAATGGATGGAATTGAGCTTATGGAAAAGATAAAAGGTATAAATCAAAATATCCCTTTTATCGTATTTACCGGATATGGTAGTATAAGTCATGCTGTGGAAACAATGAAAAAGGGGGCCTTTGATTACTTAGTAAAGCCGATCAAGATAGAAAGCCTCATTCAATCGATAGATCGTGTTCTTTCATACATTGTCGTATTCAGAAGCTCATTAGCACCCCTTCCTGAATACAAGATCAAAATCGATGGAGATGATTTTGAGTTTGTTACTTGTGATCCATCAACAATCCATATGTTGAATCTTTCTCGGAAGGCTTCCAAGTTTGATTCACCAATACTTATAGTAGGAGAAACAGGAACTGGAAAAGAACTGATGGCAAGGTTTATTCATGAAGAGTCTGAGAGAAGGGGTCCATTTGTGGAGCTTAACTGTGCATCAATACCAAAGGATTTACTTGAAGGCGAGCTTTTTGGGTATAAGAAAGGTGCCTTTACAGGTGCTTTTCAGGACTATGATGGGAAGATTGCACTTTCTGATTGTGGGACACTTTTTTTAGATGAGATATCGGAACTTCCTCTTGAGATTCAGGCAAAGCTATTAAATGTACTTGAGATCCCGGAGTACTACCCTATAGGGAGCAATATAAAAAGAAAGATTAATCTTAATATTATAACATCATCCAATAGAAACCTGAGAAAGAGCGTTGATGAGGGTCTTTTCAGACATGATCTCTATTACAGAATTGCTGTAATTCCAATACAAATTCCACCATTAAGGGAGAGAAGATGTGATATTTTCCCACTGGTTGATTACTTTCTCAAGAAAAAGGGTAATAATTATATAATAACTCCGGAGGCAAAGTTAAAACTCCTCGAATATTCGTGGCCTGGAAATGTTCGAGAACTTAGAAATGTGATTGAAAGGTCCATCCTTCTGGCAAAAAGCGATAGTATTATTGAAGAAGCGATTTTTGAAGCAGATAGCTACAGATCCTTTGAATATAATAAAAACATGATACCCTATGAGGTTCCTGACAGATGGGAAGAGTTTAAAAATTATAAATCAGATATCGTTAAAGAGAGGAAAAAAGAATTGGAAAGGCTCTTTGTTGAAAAGCTTCTCATTAAAAACGGTGGGAATATATCAGCATGTTCAAGAAGCGCAGGAATCGATAGAAGGCAGCTGCAGGATATGATCAAAGAGTTAAATATTGATATAAATCTCTTCAGAAAAGGGAGGAATATGTAAGTATCATTGTTGCATAAGGAAAACAGGGGTAAGGGAATGAGCGAGGGGCAGCCTGTTCTTGTTATTGATGATTAAATAGTAATATTTTAACCTCCAAAGATTTACAGAGAACCTAACCAAAGCTTTCTCAGAAAAATCTGAGAAAGATAAGCTCTCCAAAAGGAATAATTTCATCTCTAGAATTGTTGCATCAATTTTTTTCTTAATGATTATGTTAAAAATAGGATTATCATTAATTGCTTCTGATTTTAGATGAATGGAAGAAGGATAAAAAAAGTGATGAATATGATCCCTACCAAAATCAGTATTACATCGATGTATCTGCCCTTTATCTGTTTTCTCATAAGTATAAAGCGTGTGCTTATAAGTGAGTGAGAGGCAAAGAGAAAGATAAATGAGATGTTAAAGTAAACTCTGTGAATAATGTCGGCAAATACCCTTGTAAAGAATGAAAAGTAACCGAGTGATCGATAGCCTGTTATTAAGAGAATAACTGTATTAATTGCTAGTATCCATGCAATGTATCTATTTAACTTTATAAGAAATCTATTCATGTCTTATAACCGCTTTTGTTAAAATCTTCTGATAACTTTATTCTTAGATGAGATATATGTCAATATGTACTTTTAACAAGGCATTTGCGCTGTAAAGATTCGTATTGTATAAAGAATCTAAAGTCCCCAATT
>CAYRKG010000048.1:0-36542 GCA_964424795.1 uncultured Spirochaetota bacterium | reverse complement strand
ATCTTCTTCCGAGCTATTCAATTTAAAAGCAGCTTCCACTAAAACAAGGATTGAAACTTTAATATGTCCTTGATTTAATATTAACCAAGTCCGTATTTAAAAGCAGCTTCCACTAAAACAAGGATTGAAACTATAAATATGAATGGAAATACAAATGATAATAGGATTATTTAAAAGCAGCTTCCACTAAAACAAGGATTGAAACCATTATCAGCGATTGCAATGCTACAATCGGTAGGTAAATTTAAAAGCAGCTTCCACTAAAACAAGGATTGAAACCATTCAACGATTCTGGTGTAGGATTAGGTGGATTCGATTTAAAAGCAGCTTCCACTAAAACAAGGATTGAAACAGAAGATTATGCAATACCTTGCAATATCTTTATGAGGGATTTAAAAGCAGCTTCCACTAAAACAAGGATTGAAACCTACAGATCAGATGATAATACAATGGTATTACGGAGCAATTTAAAAGCAGCTTCCACTAAAACAAGGATTGAAACACCTGTTATATTGAGACATCTCCGCCAATGTCAATTTGATTTAAAAGCAGCTTCCACTAAAACAAGGATTGAAACAGAATATCATTTTTATTGTTGTTGTTATTGTTGCTTTGATTTAAAAGCAGCTTCCACTAAAACAAGGATTGAAACACTATAAAGGTGCAGGAATAGGAGCTGCTATTACGGGATTTAAAAGCAGCTTCCACTAAAACAAGGATTGAAACTGGACCTCCTGTAAATGATAAAAGAGAAGATTATTTTATTTAAAAGCAGCTTCCACTAAAACAAGGATTGAAACTGATATAACAGTCTATGAAAACGGACAATCTGATACCATTTAAAAGCAGCTTCCACTAAAACAAGGATTGAAACGTGACATTAGCGACCCTTAAATATGCATAGACGATATAATTTAAAAGCAGCTTCCACTAAAACAAGGATTGAAACTACATAGTAAGTCAAGAAAAAAAGTTTGTTCATATGATTTAAAAGCAGCTTCCACTAAAACAAGGATTGAAACTCCATGGGTTTGTTGTCTTTACGGCGAACAGCGACCAATTTAAAAGCAGCTTCCACTAAAACAAGGATTGAAACCTGTGGTGCTGGTTGCTTTCGGCGTACCATACTGTATTTAAAAGCAGCTTCCACTAAAACAAGGATTGAAACATTTTGGGTTGATATGTCCAGTTTTCCCATTTTCTAATTTAAAAGCAGCTTCCACTAAAACAAGGATTGAAACCGAACTACCTTGATAAAATAACGATTACTGAGACAGAATTTAAAAGCAGCTTCCACTAAAACAAGGATTGAAACTTCATTGTTTTCACCTAAGTGCATGTCGGATAAATCGGATTTAAAAGCAGCTTCCACTAAAACAAGGATTGAAACTTATTAGTACTATCACAGGCATTCACTTGGTTGGAAGTATTTAAAAGCAGCTTCCACTAAAACAAGGATTGAAACCACTAAACAAAGAAGACATTGTGAATAAGTATAAAATCATTTAAAAGCAGCTTCCACTAAAACAAGGATTGAAACCATCCTATTTTGTGATGTAGCATACACTTGACAAAAGATTTAAAAGCAGCTTCCACTAAAACAAGGATTGAAACATTACTTTCGAAGTGTATTACAGAAGATAGGGATCTTATTTAAAAGCAGCTTCCACTAAAACAAGGATTGAAACTCAGGAGCTGCCGGGATGCTATCTACTTTTGATCTATTTAAAAGCAGCTTCCACTAAAACAAGGATTGAAACAATCCGTCCTGAAAGAACGCGAAGAACAGCATAAAACCGATTTAAAAGCAGCTTCCACTAAAACAAGGATTGAAACTTAGAAAATTGGCTGTCTCTGGTTCTGTGATTTCCATATTTAAAAGCAGCTTCCACTAAAACAAGGATTGAAACGCTAATAGGCATTATAGGACAAATGCATATGTGAGGATTTAAAAGCAGCTTCCACTAAAACAAGGATTGAAACGCTTGCAGTACTGATATTTCCCCGAAACTGTCATATTATTTAAAAGCAGCTTCCACTAAAACAAGGATTGAAACTCTTTCTCAGTTGCTATTGTATCAATCTGGTCTATGATTTAAAAGCAGCTTCCACTAAAACAAGGATTGAAACCATCCTATTTTGTGATGTAGCATACACTTGACAAAAGATTTAAAAGCAGCTTCCACTAAAACAAGGATTGAAACTTAACATACCGAAACCTCTCTCATTCTCACATTCGGCATTTAAAAGCAGCTTCCACTAAAACAAGGATTGAAACTTGAAATTGAAGCCTATTTCAGTACAGAGCATATATTATTTAAAAGCAGCTTCCACTAAAACAAGGATTGAAACTTGAGCAAGAATCCTACGAAATCAGACTCGTAGCAGAATTTAAAAGCAGCTTCCACTAAAACAAGGATTGAAACTCCTTATTTCCATCTTGTTGAGAGTCGTTAGTCTTTGATTTAAAAGCAGCTTCCACTAAAACAAGGATTGAAACAGAATGATTGATAACTCCAATAACCAGCCCGGGAGTATTTAAAAGCAGCTTCCACTAAAACAAGGATTGAAACTAATTGGGGGAAATGATGATAACGGCATTAGTACTTATTTAAAAGCAGCTTCCACTAAAACAAGGATTGAAACGTCTAAAAAAGAAATGGAAACGTGATGAATATTATGCATTTAAAAGCAGCTTCCACTAAAACAAGGATTGAAACGCAAAATTATCAGCCCATTTCTTTGTATCTCCTGCTAATTTAAAAGCAGCTTCCACTAAAACAAGGATTGAAACCCCACTAAACACGACATCGAGAATAGCAACAACAAATTTAAAAGCAGCTTCCACTAAAACAAGGATTGAAACGTCTTACTCGCCATTTTACAAGCAAACTGCAAATCTGATTTAAAAGCAGCTTCCACTAAAACAAGGATTGAAACTATAGAGAGTTGCCCTAAATGTAATAATCATCAAACTCATTTAAAAGCAGCTTCCACTAAAACAAGGATTGAAACATTGTTTTGGATCTGATAAGGCAGATAGCTATGAACACATTTAAAAGCAGCTTCCACTAAAACAAGGATTGAAACTTAATTCGCCGTCTTTCACGACCTCTGTCATGCTCTCATTTAAAAGCAGCTTCCACTAAAACAAGGATTGAAACTAATATTCGTCATAGATATAGAGCCGGCAATCATGAATTTAAAAGCAGCTTCCACTAAAACAAGGATTGAAACTCTTATGGTAAGTATCTTATATTAGTGGTAGAGAGTATTTAAAAGCAGCTTCCACTAAAACAAGGATTGAAACTTGAACTTGCAGAAGGACAACCGTGGGCATGGGTAACTATTTAAAAGCAGCTTCCACTAAAACAAGGATTGAAACAGTATATATGATCCTCATCGTTATTTTTTTCATCATAAAGATTTAAAAGCAGCTTCCACTAAAACAAGGATTGAAACGTCACATAAGTGAATGCAAATACTGTTCCTTCTGTCGGATTTAAAAGCAGCTTCCACTAAAACAAGGATTGAAACCATTAATATGTGATTAGAGACTAGAGGCTGGTGTCGTCCTATAAAATCACACTAAATTTAAATAAAGAGTTGAAACGTTATTGGATATCAGTCTTCAGCTTTTGAATCTGACACAAAGTTTGAAACTTCTAGTCTCTAACCCCCTATTCTCAAGTTTTTTAGACTTTTAGCCTCAAGCCTCCGGTTCCATCACCAATCATTGATCAAAAACCATGCTATAAGTGACGATATATAGAAAAGAGAATTCATACTGGTTTAAAATAATGAAACTTATTCTTCAAAAAGGCACATATTTATTTCTTATAACTTTTATAGCATTATTCTTACAACCCCTAATGGTATTTTCAGAGATTCCAGAGGAAGAACTTTACGCAACCCTCATCTCTGTAAAATACAAAGAGGGAATAATCGTTATCAATTTTGAACCCATACAAAAGGAAATTTTACAGTACAGAATATACAGATCTCAAAATCCTATACTGAATAAAGCAGATCTCGCAAATTCAACTATTTTAGCTGATATATCACGGATCGATATTCCCTATTTAGATACTCCAGAACAGGATGGTAAATACTACTATGCAGTGACAATAATAAAAGATAGAAGAGAGCATATAAATCTTGTCCCCTTTCAGAACACAATCTTAAGAGCAGTAGATTATTCACCATTACCCGAAACAGTAGAGAAGATAGAAATTAAACCACAAAAAGATCGTACTTTAGATCTTTACTTTAATCCTGTAAAAGCAGAGTACTCCTATAAGCTTTATATAAGCTCTGAAAAGGTCATTGAGATTCAGGACCAAAAGCCAGCTTTTACAATTAAAGATATGGAAGATCACTTTTCTGTACAGATCAAAGAAAATACACCTTACTATTTTATTATCACCAGTGTGAACAGGCTGGAAGTGGAAAATAAAAAAATCCTGATAGGAAGAAATACGAACTCCGAGGCTTTTATAATAAAAGTTGAAAAACCTAAAAAGGTGGTAACAGTCAGCGAGCTCATAGAAAATAATCTGAAATATAACTTCTACAGAGGAAATTATAAAAAAGCACTGAAAGAATTTCAAACTATACTCAGAATGAAAAACCTAACTCCACCTGATTCAGGAACAGTACATTTTTATATCGGTCAGTGTTACTTCTACAGTGGAGAATACAGGAAAGCTGTTAAGTATTTCATCATCAGCAAAGAAACAAAAAAATATATCCATAAGGCTGAAGTCTGGATTGATCGCTGCCTGGAGCAGATAGAGTGAATAAAATCGCGAATTTTGAAAACTCGAAGTTTATTTTAGACAAAACTGTTTACACTTGTATTGCTATAAATAATCATATTCTTATTCATGTATCCAAACCGCTTTGATTTTAAATCAATAATCAGATAAAATACCTTGGATTCTTCATCATACTTTATCTCTCTTACCTTTATTTCATCTCCTTCAGATATCCCTATACTGCTTGCAATAGAGCTTGAAACAATCCGTGAGACTATATAAGATCTTGTTATTGGAGGTTCAACCTTATCTACCACAATACCAAAAAGCGGGGTTATGACATTTTCATAAGTATCGTGTTCATAAATATAGAGAGAGGGGAATACAGGTCTTTTTTCAATAAGAACATTTCTTTCCTGGATCTCATTACCCCTTTCAACCGTTATTCTTGTAATAAGTGGATTATTTAGCTGGGAAATGTAAGTCTGGACATCATATATACCATTTACAGGTCTTCCATTCACATGACTGATTACATCACCTTTTACAAGTCTGAAGATATTTGCAGGACTATCGGGTACAATATAATCTATAACCAATCTATCGTATTGCTTGGCTATGAAACATCCTACCCAGCTCCTCTCCACCTCCCCTCCTTCATAGAGTCTGAATAAAACTGAGAGCATTAGATTTGATGGAATTGCAAAGTTCAGGTTTTCAAAGCTTTCAAGCCCGGCAAATGCAATTCCTATAAGATACCCATCATTATTAATCAGCGCTCCTCCACTATTTCCTGGATTTAAGGCTGCATCGATCTGAACTATATTCCCAATCTGAAAGAATGGCCTGTCTAAAGAACTGATGATACCTGAAGTTACGGTATTTGTAAGACCAATAGGATTACCTATTGCAATAACCTTTTCCCCCTGATGCAAAGTATCAGAATCTCCCAATCGTATATAACTCTCTAGCCTCTTTTCGATCTTGAGGAGAGCAAGATCAAATACTGAGTCATAACCAACAATCTTAGCTACAAATCGAATATTCTCATCTTTACCCGGAATAACATATACCCTTGAGTACCCTTCATATTTAGGATCAACACTGGATTCTATTATATGGTAATTTGTTATTATATATCCCTGCTCATCAATGACCACACCGGTCCCAATAACATGATCGGGTTTCCCAACTCCATACTCTGTCTTTATCCCCCTGTCTACAAATATCTTTACACTGCTCTTTATAGTGCTCTCTATAAAATTTTTATTATTGCTCTGGTCTACTTCATTCTGCAATTTCTGTATTTTATCTTTAAGCTCCTCTGATTCTTTATCAAACTCGGAAAGTCCCTCCTCATTCACAAGAGATATAAATAGATCGTAGTATTTCTTGGTCATAAGCAGGTTATTTCTCTCTAAAAATAGTTCTGAAAGCTCTTTATATAGAAACGGATCATCTGGTAGAAATTGTGTCAGGTAAATGAGCCATGAAGCCTTTTCAAGGTCACCTCTATTTGTTAATTCTCCTGTCACAAACTTTTGAATATATTGTAAAAGGTCTTTTCTATATTTGTTTGATTCTTCATCTGACATACTGTCAGATGTTATATTAATAAACGAATATGTATACTCAATAGCATCAAGTGTACTGCCCGCATCTTTAAAACTTGCTATTTCAGCATGGTAAAGCCTTGTAAGCTCATCTGTCATTTCATCTTTTCTACTGTCACTACAACAGTTGGTAAATTCAATGTAACTTTTGCATGCTTCATAAAATTCAGCACTTTCAACACTTTCATAAAACTCACTGAGAATTTTTTTATCCACCTTTTTAATTTTATTACTATCTTTAACCGTGTATGAGGCACAGGACAAACTAAGAACTATAAGTACAGTAAAAAGTGGAATGACTTTCAGTACCGTATTTCTCATAAGATTAAACATAATACAATGCAATTGAAAATTCAATATACAAAGCAGAGTTCAAGCTTTAATCATCTAATGTTCAATACATACATTGATATCATGCATTTTACTTCAAGGATAGGCTCCTGACTACAAAAAACTTGACACTCATAGTTCAGGACAGTATAGTGAGCATACTTCACAATAACATCCGGAGGGTTATATGGAAAAGATTAATGTCGCCCTTGTTGGACATACCTCTGTTGGTAAAACCTCTTTTCTGGATACAGCTCTTTACGACATGGGGGCAGTAGAATCGATCGGAAAAGTAGAAGAAGGAAAATCCCTTAGTGATTTTGATGATGAAGAGATAAAGAGAAAAATATCAATCCATTCAACAGTCTTCAGTAGAATTTATAATGGTAAAATCCTAAATATTATCGATACTCCGGGATCATCAGATTTTTCTGGGGAGGTTGTCTCTTCGCTATATGGAGTAGAAACAATTTTACTTCTCATAGATGCTGTAAGCGGGGTCGAAATTGAAACAAGTAAAATCTGGAACAGGGCTCAAAAGATGGGGCTCCCTGTAATAATCTTTATTAATAAAATGGATAAAGAACATGCTGATTATAAAAGCGTACTGAAAAATATCAGGGATAACTTGAAATCCAAGATTACCCCTATTCAAATACCTATAGGTAGAGAGAATAATTTCAAAGGTGTTGCTGATCTTTTAAAAATGAAGGCATACATCTATGATGGGGAAGGAAAAAAGGGCAAAGAACAGGATATTCCTGCTGATTTAAAGGGCGAAGCAGAAGAATTGAGAAATGAAATCATCGAAACTGCAGCAGAATCTACCGATGAATTGACAGAGAAATACCTTGAAGGTGAAAGCCTCACTGATGAAGAGATTACGAATGGATTTAAGAAGATGAGTTTACAAAAAGAGGTTGTTCCTGTTCTATTTGGTTCATCTCTCATGAACAGGGGGATTAAGGAGGCCCTTGACTCACTCATTATAATTGCACCCCCTTCTAACTATAAAAAAAGCATGAAGGTATTCGACGCAAATAATAAATCCAAAGAGGTGGAGATAGTATATACTAAAGATTCCGATTTCACAGGCCTTGTATTTAAAACAGTAATAGATCAATTCACAGGGAAAATTTCCTTTTTAAGGGTATTTTCAGGTGTACTACACTCTGAAGAAGAGGTTTATAATCGAACAAAGGATAAAAAAGAAAGGCTATCAAAACTTGCAATACCATTTGGTAAAATTCAGAAGCCCTTCGAAAGGGATGCAGAAGAAGGGGACATTATAGTCTTTACAAAGCTACCCCATGCAGAAACAGGGGATACCCTCACTTCACTGGGAAGAGCTGTTATACTTCCTGAGCTTGTTCTTCCTCATCCTGTACACAGTGTCGCAATTAAGACAAAGAACAAGAAGGAAGAGGATAAACTAAGCTCTCTTATTCAGAGGGCAGCAGAGGAGGATATCTCTTTCAAAGTGGGTTATAACAAAGAAACAAAGCAAACCGTTATTTCAGGAATGGGGGAGTTGCAGATAAATATAATCCTATCAAGAATTAAGGAAAAACATGGAATAGACTTTATAACATCCACACCTCTCGTTGCATACAGGGAAACCATTCAGGCTCCTGAGAAGGCTGACTATAAACATAAAAAACAGTCCGGTGGTCATGGGCAGTATGGTCAGGTTTTTCTTGAACTCGAACCACTTCCAAGAGGTGGCGGTTTTGAGTTTGTTGATAAAATTGTTGGAGGAGCGATTCCTAAAGGGTATATCCCAGGGGTAGAAAAGGGAGTAAAAGAAGCAATGCAGGAGGGAGTTGTTGCAGGATACCCTGTTGTCGATGTTAGGGTTTCATTGGTCTTTGGCTCCTTCCACGAAGTGGATTCATCAGAACTATCTTTTAAGATTGCAGGAAGGCAGGCATTTAAACTTGCAATGGAAAAGGCGAAACCTACCCTTCTTGAACCTATTATTGACCTTAATGTCTATGTTGATGATAAATATACAGGTGATATTATGAGCGATCTTACTTCAAAGAGGGGCAGAGTACTGGGTATGGATAATATTGGTGAAGGAATTCAGCTCATAAAGGCAAAAGTACCTCAGGCTGAACTACTTAAATACTCCATAGAACTGAGGGCCATTACATCCGGTACAGGCTCCTTTGAGATGGATTTTTCCCATTATGAACCCATTAGTGGAAAGATAGCAGAAGATGTCATAAAAGAAACGAAGAGAAGAAAGGAAGAAGAGGAAAAGGCAAAATAAATTAACAAAAAAACCAATGATAGCTCTTATTCAGCGCATTCGTAATGCAGAGGTATGGATAAAAAACCAGTGTATATCAAAGGTAGGAAAGGGTATCCTGCTCTTTGCTGCTGTAGCCCAAGATGATAGTGTTAAAGATGTTGCCTATGTGGCAAACAAAACTGTCAACTTGAGAATATTTGGAGATGAAAAGGGGAACTTAAACAGATCTCTTATTGATATCGGCGGTGAAATACTCGTTGTTTCTCAGTTTACCCTTTTAGGGGATACAAGGAAAGGCAGACGGCCCTCTTTTACCAGAGCAGCAGCGCAAGAAGAGGCAGAAAAACTGTACAGGCTGCTCATTGATGAGCTTAGAAACTATGACGTTACTGTAAAAGAGGGAAGGTTCAGAGAGATGATGGATGTAAAACTTATTAATGACGGGCCTGTTACTTTGATAGTTAATTCAAAGGATAAGAGACCATAATCTCAACAATAGGGTGAATGCTGATTTTCTAAAATATAACATGATCTTAGGCTTAAATATCTAAAATGGAAATTATTATTAAATCACTGGGAATGCTTGCAGCAAACTGCTACATTCTACGAAATGATCACGATGCATTGGTTATTGATCCAGGTGGAAACCCAGAGGTTATCTATCCCTATATTGAAGGGAGAAACCTGGTTTATATAATAAATACCCACGGACACTATGACCATATTGCTGCAAATAACGATCTTAAGGCCTCTTATGATACAAAGCTTGCCTGCTGTAAATACGATTATGATCTGCTCATTAATCCTGAATTAAACCTCTCAGCCATGGTTGATGCTCCATACATCTCTATCGCACCAGATATTCTTCTAGATGACGGTGACACGCTCAAAATAGGTGATGATACTCTCGAGATAATCTATACTCCGGGGCATACAAAGGGAAGCGTATCCATCAAGATGGGAAATGTGCTATTCAGCGGGGATACGCTCTTTTACCATTCTATTGGAAGAACAGATCTACCCACTGGCTCCTTTGAAGAACTGGAAAAAAGCATAAGATCAAAGCTATATATACTGCCAGATGATACAAAGGTATACACCGGGCATGGTGAAGATACCATGATCGGAGAAGAGAAGAGGTATAATGAGTTTGTGAGAGGCTAATTCGTCAATCCTGCAATTGCTGCACCGATGAGCGTTGCATTTTCTATATTTACGATCTCATAGTAACATCCATTTTTTTCTTCAAGATGTATCTTCAAATAATATTCAACTCTTTTCTTAAGAGATTTTAATCCGTAAAAGGTTGAACCCTCGGCTGTAATACATACTGGGTAACAGGGATTGCCTCCCTTATCCGATTTAATAACTACTGAAGATATGTTAATAGCTGTCAATTTTGCAGCTCTCTCTATCAATCTATCAAGCAGATAGTAGAGCGTAATACGGTCTTTCTCATCTGTTTGAATAAAAATAGATGCTAAAGGGTTATTTTTTGCTGCAGGGTAATACATGAAATCATTGATATCCTCTGTATCCAGGCCTTTGATTTTCTTAAACATTCTTGCAATATTATCTGAGAAGAGACCATCTTTTGCTGCAACATTAATGACGCTTAGACAGAGTGGCCCCAAATATCTTCCTGATATCATCTTCTCAAATGTGTACATCTCTGGATCAGTGGTCAATTCATCAAACTTCATATCAATTTTACCCCTTGGTCCTCTGGCAAAGCCACCGGATTCCACATTTACTATCTGACTTTTTGTGGGGTCAAGGCTTTTCATCTTCTTTATATTGTCATTATTCTCTATGTAACAACAGTTTGTTCCAGTTCCCAAAATGAAGCCAACATAACTATCAAAAGCTCGCTTCTGAAAAGCCGATTTTCCAGCTAAAAGTGTAGCAACAGTATCATTTAACAGTACAATATGCTTTTTTCCATCGAAACCTGACTCAGCAAGGGCAAGGTTTAAATTTTCACCAATCATTTCACCTTCAGCTTCCTTTGCCTGTACTTCCTTACTAAAATATATTACCTTCCCATCTTTACTGGGAAAAATCTCAACTGCATATGAAAAACAGAAACCTACATTTTGACTAATATTTATAACCGCTTCTGTATATCCTGCAATAATCTCAAAAAAAGTCTTCTTACTAATCTTCATATTTGATCCGGGCATTGGATGTAATCTTAAATTCTCAATAACCGGCTTTCTCTTTTTATCAAAGTATACAGTGGCCACACGAAAGTGAGTGCCACCTGCATCAAGCACTATAACAGGTTCATTTATCGGAATCTCTCTATCAACTTCAATATAGGTGGGTATCATCTTTAGAGAACTACCTTCTCCTGCTAAGCCCTTTTCCATCTCCTCCAGGAAAATATTACAGCATTTTTCCATATCAATATCTTCAAAATCCATCTCATACTTTTTATAAAAATCTATAACCCTATCTCTAATTTCTCTCATTTATTAACCTCATAGAACACAAATAGATCTTATACTTTCAGTCCCTGGTAATAACTCTTCAAAAAAATACATTATATAAGTATACTAATAATAAAACCTTAAAGGGCGAACGTTAACAAATATCCTATATCTAAAAAACTTAAAGGGAGTGCAGATGGCAAGAGAGATTATTTTCGGTTTTATTGGAGGCATGGGGCTCTTTCTTTTCGGAATGAAAATAATGTCCGAAAGCCTCAGAAAGGTTGCAGGAGATCGTTTAAAAAATACCCTCGATATCCTGACAAAGAGGCCCATTATCGGTCTCCTCATAGGAACAGGTGTAACCTGTTTAGTTCAGAGCTCCAGTGCAACAACGGTTTTAACTGTCGGTTTTGTTAACGCTGGGCTACTAACACTAAAGCAGGCTATTTCTATCATATTGGGGGCAAACATCGGAACAACACTCACTGCATGGATCATCTCCTTCTTTGCACTATTTAAAATCACAAACTACGCTCTCCCTGCAATCGGTATCGGCTTCATTTTAACCTTAACAGGAAAAAAGCCTAGGGCCAAGATGTGGGGTCAGTTTATCCTTGGCTTTGGTCTCCTTTTTACTGGACTCGGCTTTATAAAAGACACCTTTGCTCCTCTCAATGAGAGTGAGGCACTAAAAGACTTTCTCGTTACATTCGGGGCTTACCCAATTCTTGGAATACTTCTGGGAATTGGTATCACAATCCTTTTACAGAGCTCATCTGCGACTATTGGCCTTCTACAAATCATGGCTTTTTCTGGGTTAATCAATTTTCAAACAGCAATCCCTATTATGCTTGGTGATAATATAGGGACAACGATCACAGCAGAGCTCTCAGCGATCGGTGCCAATACTGCAGCAAGGCGTGCAGCCAGGGCACACGCTCTTCTCAATATTCTCGGTGTTTGTTATATGATAATTCCTGTTTATACAGGACTTTACTCAAGATTTATAGAACTTTTAGTACCAGGACCAATTACAAAAAATAATATCATGCTCCATATTGCACTCTCTCACAGCATCTTTAATGTTATTAATTCCTTTATTGTCTTTTTACCTTTAATAACGGTTCTTGAGAAATTAACAGTAAAACTTACTAGAGTAAAACCTGGTACAATAGATATGAGACCCAAATATTTAGAGAAGCATCTTCTTGAAACTCCAACATTAGCTATAGAACAGTCTGTCAATGAGATTGTACGGATGATCGAGATTGCGCATGACGCTTTCAAAAATGCATTAAAGAGCTTTCTTAATGACGATTCAAGATTGATCGATAAAGTACATGAACAGGAGAATGCAGTAGATAACCTTCAAATAGAGATTACGCAGTATTTGGTAGAGCTCTCGCAAAAAAAACTGGAAAGAGATGAAGCAGAAGAAATACCGGTTCTGCTCCATTCAGTAAATGATGTTGAGAGGGTCTCAGATCATGCAATCAATATAATAGAGCTTGCACAAAGAAAAATAGATCAAAACCTACCTTTTACCGAAACAGCCATTGAAGAGATGAATAAAATTGTTTCTATTATTACCTCAATGTTTAGGAACACTATAGTTGCGCTTAAAATGGAGGATGAAAATTCAGCAAATGAAGTGTTAGAGAACGAAGATAGAATAAATACACTTCAAATAGAACTGAAGGAAAATCATATCCAGAGAGTTAATGAAGGTGTATGTAATTTACTTTCAGGTATTGTGTTCATTGATTTTGTTGATAACGTAGAAAAGATTGGAGATCACCTCACTAACATTGCACAGGGAGTTCTCCGACACCTCAGATGGAATGTAAAACTAAAGTGATGTCCATGGAATTATGCTTTTACCTAAACATCCTTTTTAATGTTCTCATGAGCTCATTAATAATCTCATACTCCTTTTTTTCAATACTTTCCAGTACGCAGCTTTTAATATGGCTTTCAAGCAGTATATTCCTCACAGAGCTCAGAGCGGAATGTACTGCAGTAATCTGATTCAGTATATCATCGCAGTATACATCGTTCTCTATCATCTTGCCAATGCCTCTTATCTGGCCCTCGATTCTTGCAAGCCTCTTTGATAAGTCCATTTTTAACCTCTCTGGACGATACTTCTTTTTAAAATCGGATTGAGCTTTTGCGTTTCCCATTTGCTGACTCCTATATACTCTTACATTCCATTGCAGTTAATAAATAGTTAACAGAGATGATATTTTAGTCACAAAATAGATCGATTAGAATTTTCCTAGAGCCCTAAATCTCGCAAGAGCATACCATTAATCATTAACTTTCCTGTTTTCACGTCGTATCCTTGGTAGTAACCAAATACCTCGATCTTCTGCTTATTTTCAATATAGTAAACCCCGTCTATACTTACATGTGCAATACCTTCAATAGTATCCTGATCTTCATAGTTCACCAGAAGATCAAAATCTGCTCTTTCCTTATCTTTTTTAAGGTTTGCTATTCTTCCGGTCCATAGTACATATACACCATTAAATACGGCAGGCTCTTTCATAATCTCATAGAAGTGCGGGTTATAATCGATTGAAAGAGGATCAGGAGGCTCGATGAATTTATAAAGGATATCAAATCGCTCTTTTACTATTTGAGTGGCATTTGATAACACGATTTTATTCAGTAGTATTATTGCTGCATTTACCTTATTTTTATAGATGTACTTTTTAACCCTTATAAAACTCTCCTCAATCTCCTTATCTGTAAAGGAATAGAGAGCAGAAGTATTCTCTTCCTGGGTTACTGGCACATCATCCGGTAACTCTATTCCCTTCAGATTGACAATCTCTGGATAAAACTTCTCAAGAGTCCTTTTATATAGAGGAGTTGTATAAAATATTACTCCGAAGATAATAACTCCAACACTGATAGCGATTCCAAGAAGGTAAGGCTTTAACTTTATTATAAAAGGCAACCTTGGGAAGAAAAAATCCCTGATATTTGCTCTCTCAACAAAATCTTTTATATCTTCTGTGGCTCTCAATCTTTCAAGTGCCCGCTTTACAATCCTCTCTTTTGGATTCTTCTCCAATATCTCTCCCCAAAGACTGATGGCATCCTCTATCCTTTCATCCTTTATGTATATATATGAAAGTCCCTTCAGTAACTCTATATCATCTTCTTTTACAAGAAGACCTCCTTTGAAATAACGCCTGGCACCATCAATATCCCCGGTAAAAATAGAAGCATACCCTAAAAAGAGGTAGAGCGTCGCATCATCCTTTTTTTCCCTAAGCGCCTTTTCTAAAAAAGATACAGCTCTTACATAATCCTTTCTTCTGTAGTATTTAAGCCCCTGTTTCTTATTGTAGTCTTTGTTTCTCTTCAAGACAGTATCCAAAAATATTTAAAGCCTCTCAATGTATTCACCAGTTCGTGTATCTATCTTTAATATATCATTCTCATTAACAAAGAGAGGAACCTGAATTTTTGCTCCTGTTTCAAGAGTCGATGGTTTAAATGTTGTTGTGGCTGTATCTCCCTTTACCCCTGGCTCTGTATGAACAACCTTTAGCTGGACAAAAGTAGGGAGCTCAATAGAGATAATTTCACCTTCATAGATATTAACATCTACCTCCTGCCCTTCCTTAAGGAATCTCATTTCATCTTCAATAAACTGATTGGGGATACTCTCCTGTTCATAGTTTTCCAGGTCCATAAAAATAGAGCTTTCCCCATCTTTGTAGAGAAACTGCATCTTTCTCTTCTCTATGAAGATATTCTCAATCTTTTCACCAGCTCTGAAGGCCTTATCAATTATTGTGTTTTTTTTAATACTTCTTAACTTTGTCTTTACAAAGGCACCACCTTTTCCCGGTTTGATATGCTGAAAGCCAAGAACAACCCAGAGCTCATTATCAACTTTGATCATCACACCTTTTCTCAAATCGTTGGCGACCATTGAATTGCTACCTTACACAATTTTTCATTTAGTTTATTGGGGGAACGAACATTTGTCAATAAGTTTTAGGGTTGCTAAATCTGAAGATGGTTACACTTCAACAAGCTCATAATCCATGCTTCCCAAACCAATAGCCTGTGCATGCTCTATCTGAATAAGGGGATTAACATTAGGATAGGTAAACGCCTGTATCTCTTCTCTGTTTAACTTTCTGAAAATGTCACATGATGCCTTCTCAACAGCAACAATATCACTGCTTGCAACAATTCCAATGTCCCTTGAAACGATCCTTCCCCCGTTCATACAATCACAATCCTTTGTTATATTTATGAGAAAATTAAAATAGAATACTCTTCCAGCCACAGCCTTAGTCACACCTGCAACATGCTCAGCCATCATCTCCTGAAGACTCCTACTCTCCCTCTTCCAATCAAATAGTACAGCTCCATATTTGCATACCGCAAGGCATTCACCGCATCCAATGCAGTTTTTCTTATTGATGTATGCCTTTCCATCAACAAGAGAAATTGTATCCTGGGGACACCACTTTATGCAATCCTCGCATGCAGTACATGTATCTTGATTGATCTCAGGGGACATAACAGAATGCTGTCTGAGCTTTCCCTTTCTTGCAGCAAGGCCCATTCCTACATTCTTTATAGCTCCACCAAAGCCACAGACGATGTGACCCTTAAAATGACTGATAACCATCAATCCCTGAACCTTTGCAATTTCCGAAGCAATATTTACCTGACTGTAATGTTTGCCCTTTATATCTACCGATACCTCTGCATCACCAAAAAGCCCGTCAGCCATGATGAACGGAACTTTCAATTTTTCGAAACCAAAGCCGTGCTCATTGGCCAAGGTTATATGATCTATTGCATTTGAACGTTTTCCCCTGTATAGAGTTGAGGTTTCTGCGAGAAAGGGAACTGCTCCTCCCTGCTTCAGCTTATCAATTATTGCCTTCACAAGTAATGGATGCACAAAGGTAGTATTGGTGTGTTCTCCAATATGGGTCTTTACTGCGATAAAATCACCACTATCAAATTTATCTCCTGCACCGCTTTTTTCGTATAGATACTTTACCTTTTTCGCCATTGAGGAAGGATCCTCTTTATCCCTGACTTGTATGAAATAAACCCTTTCTCCCATATCTAAACCCTCCTATTTTACTCCCGCTCTTTCTAAATTATTATTGAGTAAACTCTTGGGGATCGATATAATATATTCATGAAAATACCTTTCATCTACCTATTTATAATACTTGCCTTAACATACCTTCCAGTAAAGGCTGAGGTTATAGATATTAAAAATTTGAACTACGAAGATGAGGATTACAACCTTCTCTACGAATCCACAATAGCATCAAAGAACAGGATAATTAGAGGTGTAAGGAAAGAGAGGTACGACTCGCCCAGTATATTCAGATATCTTCTTAAAGCGCGTGAGGATATCTGGACTATAATTGCTAAAACTAGCCTCAATATCGATACTATTGCCACCCTTAACAGAATCGACTTTATTGGCATGATCAAAGAGGAAATTGCTATTTATCTACCGGATACCCTTGGTATCTTCATAGAGTTTACCGAAGATGGTAAAAAAGAGATAGTACAGAGGTTTAAAATTGAAGAGGATGATATACTTACTATCAAAGATCCCATCAAAGAAGAAGCTTCATTATACTTTTTGCCAGAGGTGGAACTCACATTTCTTGAACGAATATACCTTACAGGTGTTGTCTTTCATGCACCTCTTATGGGAATAGAAACATCTAAGTTCGGTATGCGCCAGGACCCCTTTATCAATGAAATGGCCTTTCATGGAGGAGTGGACATTGCAGCAAAGGAAGGGAAAATTGTCAGGGCCTCGAGATGGGGAAAGGTATTTTATAGAGGTGAAGCAGATGGTTATGGAAATGTCATCATCCTTAAACATGAATTGGGATATTACACCCTTTATGGCCATCTAAAGGAGATACTTATTGAGGAAGAAGAAAATGTTGACACAGGGCAGTCAATTGGAACAGTAGGAATCACAGGAAGGACAACCGGTCCCCATCTGCATTTTGAGATACGAAGGTACAGCGAAAAACTGAGTCCTGATAACATCCCTTTTTTCCTTGATCACAGGTAAAATGGAAACACCTCTTCCTGGAAAAGACTCTATATAGCAAATAAGAAGAACTACACATTATATAGTAGATTCTCGCTTTTGCTGGAATGACAGAGAAGCGGAAATGTCAATTGTGGCGGGAATGACATTTATATTTACATTCCTCTATCTAGATAGGGTAAATATATATCCCGGTTCTTTAACAGCAGAAGCTACTCAAAAAGGCTGTACCTTATCGGTATCTCCAGTGTGAAT
Organism: uncultured Spirochaetota bacterium; assembly: GCA_964424795.1. Taxonomy (GTDB): domain Bacteria; phylum Spirochaetota; class B62-G9; order B62-G9; family DRHN01; genus CAYRKG01. The sequence continues at coordinate 18,822 of CAYRKG010000048.1, read as the reverse complement.
GGCTGCCCCAGATCATGTTCGTAGGGTAAGACCTTTTCAACAAGGGATAAAGCCGCATTATCAAGCACCCTATGTCCTGACGATTGTGTTACCCTTACCTCGATCGGATTACCGCTCTCATCAAGCCTCAGTATAATAAATACAACTCCCTGCAGCCCCTTTTTCCGTGCAACATATGGGTATATCTTCTTCTCGTTTATTCGTCTTCGCAATCCCTCAAGGATGGGGCTAATATCAAAAGAGGCTCTTTCTTCTTGTCCTTGGATTTCAGATGTTTCTTCCTTTACCTCTTCTAAATTGTCAGACGCAAGCGCAAGTTCCTCTTCAAACCTTTTTTCTTCCTCCTTCATAACTTCCGTCTGCTCCACAATCTTTTCCTCTTCAGGCCTCTCTTCGATCCTCTTCTGCACTTGCTTTTCCACGACCTCTTTTTTCTTTTTAACCTTTTTCGGCTTTGGTTTTATCGCCTCCTCAGGCAGAGGTTTATAATACAGAAGTTTTACTTCATACCTTTCTGTTTGCTGTTTATCAGGTTCCCTCTCGAATGAAACAAAACGGAAAAAAGCCAAGTGTAAAAGTATAGAAACAGTTATAGCAATCCAAAGGCTGTTATACTTTAGCCTTCTCATCTTTTCTGCTCTACCAGAAATGAGATATCTTTTGCCCCTGCCTTTTTCGATAGATCCATGACCTGAACTACCCTGCCAAAGAGAACCTCTCTGTCTGACTGTATGATAACCTCTCTCGAAACCTGAAAAGCATGGACTCTCCTTAAAGAACTTAAAAGCCTATCTTCTGATATTGGCTCTCCATTTAAAAGGAGGCTGCCGTCCTTTTTAATCGTAATAGAAACATCCGGTCTCTCAGTAATCTGAGCCTGCTCTGCTTCAGGGAGCCTGACAGGAATTGATGGGCGTATAAAAAATGAGGTTAACAGGAAAAATATAAGCAGTAGGAATACCATATCAATAAGCGGAGTCAGATCTGGTCCGCTTCCCTTATTCAAAGAATCGTGAAACTCTTCAAACTCTATCACGGCCCCTCCTTATTATTGAAAGAATTTCCTCCCCGTAGTGTTTCATTGAAAATGCAGTAGACTTCAATCTGTTTGTGTAGAGATGGTAAAATATCAACGCTGGAATACCTACAAAAAGACCAGCTACTGTTGTAATAAGCGCTTCCCATATACCACTTGCAAGGAGCGATGGATTTACAATATTTTTCATAAAAGCAACCTTTTGAAAGGCTTCTACCATCCCTAAAACTGTTCCCAGAAGCCCTATCATCGGTGCTATCTTCCCGATAAGTTCAAGAAGATGGAGATTTTTACTTAAGCTGCGAAGGATTTGATCTCCACGTATTGAAAGTTCATTCTCTATTACTTCCTGAGAACTATCTCTCTGTACAATTGCTTCATAGATAAGAGAAGCAACTGGGCCTTTTTCTCTTTCGACAATTTCCTGTGCCTTATCAAACTCACCACTTTGAATGTGCCTCTTTACAAGTTCGACTACCTTTCTATTTTCTCCTGTTCCAATAAAATGAAATGCCCTCTCGATAATTACAGCGATCATGAGCACCGATCCAAAGAGAAGAGGATACATCAACGGGCCACCCTTGTAAAATAGATCTATCATACCTTCACCTTTAACAATGCTTTTAAAATATAATATATCCATGAAAGAATTCTTCATCTACCTATTTATTTTTCTCCTTGACCGTAGAAATATTTTATTATAATTTGATTAAATCTAGCCTCGTTTCAGGGGAGCGGAATGCGGTTGAGCCGCAGCGGTCCCGCCACTGTAACCGGTGATGAAAGCAGCTTAATGCCATTGCTCATTGGGAGTGAGAAGGCGTTGCGAGTAAATCGATCCGGAAGCCAGGAAACCCTCCTGAAGCGATTAACCTTCGAGGAGAGGGAATGACCTCACACCTAAAAATCAATTCAGCAACTTATACTCCATCACATTTGAGTCCCTTTTCCCCTATTATTACACAATCGATAAAGGGTTGAACGAAGTTTAATAGAGGCTAAGAATATCTTCTTCAAGGGGGCCCGACAATGGCAAAGAAATTCTATTTAGCTTTATTAATCATCTTTTTCCCGCTTTTTCAACTTCTTGCTGAGGAATCTTTTTCCTCATACGATACCGCCTTTGAGATAGAAGAGATAGTGATTACAGCAACCAGGACAAAAATCGAGATTCTGGATGCTCCAGTTCATGTTACTGTAATCACAGGAGAGGAAATTGAAGAGATGGGGGCAAGAAATATCGCTGATGTTCTTGGAAGACAGGCAGGAATTACAGTTTTTGACCGTGGCCCGGAAGGAGCCCTTAAAAGCGCTTCTTTAAGAGGATCAACATCCGAAGGGGTTCTTATCACAATTGATGGTGTACGATTAAACGACAGCAGGGCGGGAAGTATGGATCTCTCTCTCATTCCACTACACTCCATTGAAAAAATTGAAATTGTACGGGGAGGTACAAGCGCACTCTATGGAGCTGATGCTGTTGGCGGCGTTATTAACATAATTACAAAGAAGAATCCAGATAACCGACTGAAAATAAAGATAGAAAACGGGAGCTATATACCACAAAATGCTGTTAAGGTAAAAGAGGGGGATGTTGAGGAAGCAGTTGGTGCTGATTTTTTAGACCTTCTTGATACTCAAAAGGTGAGTATCCAGTATTCAAGAGATATAGGAGAAATAGATGTTGTCACATCCGGCTCATTTACACGGGCAAACAACGGGTATGTATGGAACGATACAGAATACACAGGAAAAAACAGAAGAAGGGTGAATGCCAATATGCTTGGCGGTGATCTTTATGCTGGTGTTTCAATACCCTATGATACAGGACAATTTGACATTACCGGCCTTTTTGTCTACAATGACAAGGGGATACCAGGAGCTCTTTCATGGTATTCAACTGATGCAAGTCAGAGAGATGTACTGGCAAATGGAATCTTTCACTTTAGAACCGAAGAGTTCTTCAGCGATTTTCTTTCCCTTGATGCAAAGGCGAGTTATAAATATTCAAGCCTGAACTACGCAGATCCTGATGAAACATATCCTATAGATGACTCCCATAATACTCATTCTATTGGACTTGATGTAGCACAGGAGATGCTCTATTTTGATGCATTCTCACTTGTATATGGGCTGAACCTTGCCTATGAGTCAGTTGATAGCACGAAAATTGAAAGGCATGAGAGAATAAACGGAGGATTATTCATAGAGAGCCCTGTATACCTCTCTCCACAGTTTACGATTATACCTGTTGTGAGGTACGACATCTATTCAGACTTTCCTGATAGCTTCAACTTCAAATTAAGCAGCGTTTATAATATATCAAGTGATACATCCTTAAAGGCAAGTATTTCAAAATCATACAGGGCTCCGACACTGAATGACCTCTACTGGCCATATACTCCCCCTTATATGGGCTGGTCGGGAGAAGGAGGCAACCCTAATCTGAAACCTGAGACAGGATACAGTGCAGAATTCGGAATCTCAGCGATCAAGGAACACATTAAGTTCGATGCTTATGTTTTTGCCCGGTATTTGGAGGATGAAATAAAATGGTTTTTATTTACAGATGAGAATGTATGGCGTCCCAACAACCTCAGATCAACATTCTATCCCGGTGTTGAAGCAAATGGGAGCATTAATTTTCTCAATAATTTCTGGTTCAACGCCAACTATACCTTTATCTATAGCTTTGTATTAAAGGGGACCTCACAAAACTACACATTAAGTGATAATAAGAGGGTGCCTTATGTTCCTGTTCATTCAATTACTGCAGGAATTAAATACAGAGACAGTAAAAATATTGCTGGAATCGATGCAAATGTGCTGGGCAAACACTATACGGATGAGGCAAATACAGACCCTGCAAATGCATACTTTGTCCTTAATGCACACTACAGGCGAATGATCACAAATAATATTACGCTCCTATTTGCTGTGAATAACCTGCTCAATGCAAACTATGAGACCTTAGATGGTTACCCGATGCCACCTCTGTTTATAAGAACAGGGATTGAAATGACTTTTTGATGAAAAAAATCGCAGTTGATAATAATGGTTCGAAGCTTAAATTACTATAATATTAACAATTTTCATCAAATTAATTCTTTATGATATTTTTATTACAACAATTTGAATTTCTTCTAATCTATATAATAAGGAATTGTAGGAACTTAAGATGATATTAATAAATTACACAGGAGGATAAAAGCATGAAGTTTTGCTTAAGCACAATAAATTGGCAATCTATAGCTGCTATTTTGACATTTTTCGCTGTTGCAGCTGCCTGGTTCATTCCTTTTAAAAGAGATCGACAAAGAAAGAAAGAACATGACAAGATTACAAAAAGGAGTATAAGTTTCTATCTCGATGTACTTTTAACAAAAATTGAAGATAAGTGGAAACTGGGAGTGAAGAATTACATAGAGGGTAGTTTCGAACATGAGAATAAACAAAACCATGATATTCTCGAAAAAATTTTTCTTAACCTTGATGTCTTAGATAAGGAAAAAAGAGATAAGTTATGGGAATTTATTAAGTTCTATAAAACATCTTTCCTTCCCAAAATGAAATATAACGATTTGAAAATATATAAGAAAAAAATTACTACTGTGATAAAAATCTTTCCTAAACAGTAAACTCTAATAATTTACTACTTATAATATTAGAACATAGAACAATTCTAACAATAACATTATTTATTATATAACTACGTCTCAATTACTAAAATGCGAGTGTGGTAATCCTGTATGCTCGATCTTGTAAATATCCCCACACCTGTGAAGATGAGTATGTTAGAAGCTCCTCGTAAGTAATCTACTAATTCATTCATAGGTTGTAAGATTAACTACTCTTCTTCAACATAATCAATATTATCTTGGATAGACTCGCCTATAAGTAGCTCAACAACCCTACAGAACATTTTAGATATTCGTAAGATTTCATCACCAAAATGTTTGTACTTATCTTCATCTGACATTTTCATGTCTATATTACATAGTAAATAATTAATCGCTAAGTCATCTGATAGTGTATAGACTAGATCGATGTTTTTTGATGATTCACCACGAGCAAAAATAAAATCTTCGCCTAAGTCATAGTGATCAATGCCCTCCTTAATTATTTCTGGCTCGAAATGAAACATCAACTTATTTCTAATTATGTCTAGCACTGTATTTCTGAAACTCTTTTTATCACCATATAATCTTGCTATTTTTTTAATTTCGTTTTGTTGCTTTTTATACTCAGATAGATCTCTAAACTTAAATTGGATGTCACTAAACGTCTTTATGGCTTCATAAAGTATTGCACCGTGATATAACATGTAATCTATTAAGTCCTTTTCACTGGCAACACTTTTATCATTTATTGCTCTTGTCCAACATCTCTGATTTGCCCTTAAATTATTCACTAATCGTGAAAGAATGATAACATCTAAAAACCGCTCTTCATGCTTAATCTTCTCATAATTCTTTCTTTGAATGATGAGTTTTATCATAAGTATTCCTTTTTCGGCGTTATAGAATTTTTATATATTTACAAGTAATAAAACTACTGAAAAGTGAATGAGTAATCTAAACCATATCTCTTGTAGCTGTGAAATGTCATTTTTCTTATTCTTTGCATAATACGTTAGTTCTTTATGAATTAGCTTCCATTCTTCTTCCTGATCTAGCAACTGATTATAAAACAATGATCCTGTGGGATGTTTTGTTAATCTCTCTACCATTGTAGACCATTTTATTTTTTGTTCGTTCTTATTTCGAGCTTTTTCAAACAATACTCCTTTATATCGTTCCAAGACATTACGCATCGAAATACCAGCAGATACTGTTTTTTCTGAATTATCTCCAACAGAGTAATAATCATCTTCCATCTTATTAAACTCATCTAATAGTTTTTGATTTAATCTTATTATTCTTTCTTTAATTTTATCGCAGAGATTAAGTTCACGTATAATATCATTGTATGAATTGATCCGTGATTGCATCCAATCAGTTACTTTAAAAATATTATTACTTTCATAATCAACAACTTTAAGTGTATCATAGATATGACTAATACTACTACTGGTAGTAGTTGGAATCTTTAATTCAATATAATCAAAATCTGCTCGTTTATTTAAAGGTAGATGTTGTTTTAATTCGTCATACTCCTTCTCATAGTACTTTCCCCAAAATGGCTTGCTGTTCATTAAACAATCAGGAACACTCTCGTATGTTTCTTTATCTAATTCATAAATCTGTAAGAGAATTCGAAGGGGTCTTACAACTCTTTGATTAGCTTCATGAATTTGTAACCATTGTTTTATATGATTTATTGTTTTTTCTAAATATTGTCCATCGTCAGTATTATACATATCAAATCCTAATTTATTTATTGCTACCTACTATTATAGTGATTTTATCGGGTTTTTGCAAGTCCGATAATCTCTAGGCTCATCATTATAGCAATGAGCCTATGGTTGGTAGTATAAGAGTACTTATTAAGGCTCTCCACTATTTAGCAGAGAGCCCCGTTAACATCGCTGCCTTTTTAATCTTTCCTTTTTTAAAAGCTATCTAAATCTGCTTCCTCTTCAACTTCAAATTCATCGTTTTCTACTTCTTCGCTTTCCTCTACTTTCTTTTCGACATCTGAATCGGTTTCAAAAATTCCATCGCCTTCATCAGTTTTTTTGTATTCGTTTCAACTCTCCAGTTTTTTTGGAAGTCGCTGACTTTCCCTTTCCTTTCATCTTCACTACAACTTTTCATTCTTGTTTTCTCTTAAAAGGTGAAGTATCAATTACAAGCTTTCGCATTACTTCAAAGCAAGTTTGCCGGGGATATAAACCTCTTCAAAGTAGATTTTGCTAGTTGTTGACATAATTTAAAGAAATATATAAACTTAATCCATGGGTAACTACTTTTACAACTTTGGAAAGTGGTTTTTAACTCTGATTAATAATCTCCTCAACTTATGTGCATACACTACCCAGATACTCAAAACCCTTTTTTACAAGAGGGGGGGGGGCCTTGAGTCCGGTATAACCGTGCTCTTTAAACAGGTTTTATTTACAGGAGTCAATGCACTTCCTGTAATTGCACTTGTTTCCCTTGCCCTTGGAGGAATAGCAATCGTACAGTCGCTCACTCTGCTCCCCAGAATTGGTGGAGAGGCATTAGTTGGAAAGATACTCATAACAGTTATTGTCAGAGAATTAGGGCCAATCCTTACAGGATTCATTGTGATCGGCAGGTCAGGAACAGCAATAACAACGGAGATTGGTAATATGGTTGTCTCTCATGAAATCCAGGCACTCGAAGCCATGGGAGTAGATCCCATAAGATACATCGTTATACCAAGAATATTTGGTGTCACAGCTTCGCTTGTATGCCTGAATATCTATTTTGACATCTTTGCACTTGTTGGTGGATTTCTTGTTTCAAAAATGGTTCTTGTAACCAGCTTTTCGGTCTTTCTTCAAAATATGCTTGAATCAATGGCCATATCCGATATAACGATCAGCCTCCTAAAGGGCTTTATTTTTGGTATCCTTATATCACTGATCTGCACATTCAGGGGATTCTCAGTAAGAGTATCTTCTACTGAGGTTCCTCAAATGACATCGAAAGCGGTTGTAAGTGCTATTACAGCACTTTTTCTTTCAGACGGACTGATTACATTTATCTATTATTTCTGAGGGCTAAAACAATGGATGAGTACATTCTGGAATTAAAAGATATTACAGTTTCATTTGGAGATGAAACTATCCTTGACTCTATTTCAATGGCTTTTCCTAGGGGTAAACTTATTGCAGTAACAGGCCCTTCAGGATGCGGAAAAAGTACACTTATAAAAATTGCGGCAGGCCTAATACCTCCCGATTCGGGCACTGTATCTATTGAAGGCACTGATATCTTCAGCCTTCCGAGGAACAAGCTTTTTGAGATAAGAAAGGATTTTGCCTTTGTATTTCAGGATGCAGCCCTCATAAGCAACCTTACAATCTATAACAATATAGCCCTTCCATTAATATACCACTATCGTCTTTCACATGAAGAGATTGCAGTAAAGGTAGATGATATATTAAAGGACTTTGGCCTTGAAAATGAAAAAGGGCACCTCCCTGCCGAGCTCTCAAGTGGACAGAGAAAACTTGCAAGCCTTGCACGCGGTCTAATTATGGAGCCAAAGCTTATATTTTTTGATGAACCAGTATCCGGCGTAGATGCTATTACACTCAACAAAATGGTTGATAAGATCCTTCTCTTGAAGGATGATCCCGATGTAACTATTATTATGGTGAGCCATAACCTGGAATTTATTAAAAGCTCTGCAGATTATATAGCCTTAATCTCTGATAAGAACCTGATTGCCTATGGCACAAGGGATGATATACTGAAATCTGATGATCCAATACTTCAGGGAATACTCTCAATTATTGTTGATGAACAGGAGGTTATAGCTGCGGAGGTTTTAGATATACTTACCGGGAGTGAATTATAACATATATTTTGAAAACATATCCGATATTAAGTATAAAAACGAGTAATATTGTAATTTATTTTTAAAATATAAGCAGGATAATATTATGCCCGTTAAGTTTAAACATTTAGAGAAGATCGTAGGTGTTTTCCTCACTCTCGTAGTTCTTGTTATAGTGGTTGTTGTTATATTTGTAGGCAAGGAGAGAAGGTGGTTTGAAAAACAGTACGAGTTTACTACGAAGTTTCTGCGCGGTGAAGGCATAAAAGCAGGATTAGTTGTGGCCATAAAGGGGATACAGGTTGGTGAGGTTAAATATGTATTCTTAAATGAGGATAACTGGATTGAAGTGAGATTTACAGTATACGAGGAGTATGCAGGGCGTATCAGACAGGATAGTGCTATAAGAGTACAGTCACCTCTGATAGGGAGCAAGGTTATAGAAATAATTCCAGGTGGGAAAGATAAGCTCCCCCTCGAAAGCGGCTCATATATATGGTCCCAGGACACTGATGAGGGTGCCAGAATCATTCAAGAAAGGGCAAAAGAGGAAAAACCTGACGAACTGACAAGAATTATGAGGAACGTTGAAAAGCTCACATACAATCTTTCAGACTCAGAAGGTAATCTAGAACAGTCTTTAAAAAAGGTTCAGAATTTCTTCGAATTACTTTCATCCAAGGAAGGAAGCCTAAACAAGACCCTTGCATCCTTAGAAGCAATAACAAGATCAATTGAAGAGAAAGAGGGAAGTATAGGGAAGCTTATGGGTGATGATTACGAACTCTATAACAACATAATCTCAATTCTTGAAAAGGTTAACACAATAATGGATGATTTTCAAACCCTTTCAAAAACTATCTCTGATACATCCCCGGAGATAAAGGCAGCTATAGAAAGAGGCAATGCCACCATGGATGAGGCAATTGGCCTCATAAGAACATTACAAGAGAATTTCTTTGTACGGGGCTTTTCTTCGAGAAGAGAGGAGGGGGTAGTGCCGATTGATAATGCAGAACGTGAGGGTGGATATTCCCCGGAAGGGGGTTATTGACAATGAAAAAGACTTTTCTCGTAATTCTTCTGATGATAGCATCAACGATTGCGTCCTCCTGTGCAACCGACCGACCGGTAACTGCAGTTAAAGAGAATGCTCGCAGTTATGAGAAGCTTGCTCTTGAACATTACACTAAGGGAGATTTTCAAAATGCTATTCTTTTCTTTAAAAAGGCACTATCTGAAGATCAGAAGGTGAATAATTACTTGGGAATATCCTCTGATCTCTATAACATTGCACGCTGCTACACGAACTTCGAACTCTATCAAAATGCGCAAAAGGTATTGAATGAGGCTCTGGAAATAAACAGACACCTTGAAAATAAATCTGGTATTGGAGATAACTATTCACTGCTTGCAACAATAAAAATCCGGACAAAGGATTATGAAAAGGCGTTAGAGCTTTTAAATGAGGCCCTGAATCTCTACATGGATAGTAAAAACAGGAAAGGGCATGCAACTATTCTCAATAATATTGGCTCCCTCAATATTAAGATGGGAAAGTATGAGCAGGCTGAAGAGTTCATTGAGTCGTCAATATCTATACATAAACAGATCAAAAACCACAATGGTCTTGCTGCTGCCTACAACAACCTTGGGTACCTCTATGAACTTCAGGATAAAAATGACGACGCAATTAAAAATTATCTCCTTGCGTTAGAAGAGGACAAGTTTATCGAAAACATCATGGGCATTTCAAGTGACCTGCATAATATAGCTGGATTTTATAAAAAGAATGGCGACTTTGAGAAGGCACTGTTTTACTATAAGAGAGCCCTTGAAGTAAATAGAGGACTGACCCTCATTCAGAGAGAAAGAACAGACCTTGAAAATATTATCGACATCCTGGGCACAATGGAGAGAAGTGAGGAAAAGAAGATTTACGAAAAGGCCTTGATTGAACTGGAAACAGTAGAAGAATAAGAGCTTTAAAATTTTTAATCTCTAGATCTCATCCAATACAGGCACAGCAAATGCTCTCAGTCCCACAGAGGGAAATGTAGCCTGCAAAGACTTAACACTATTAAAAAGCTCTCCTTTATTATCTTCATCTATAATAACCATCGTCACGTTATTCAATCCGGGCCATACATGATCACCAAGGTGGGGGTCCTTCTCACCAACTCCAACAACATCCTTCCATTTTGTATAGTATTTTAACTCTAGAGTCTTAAGAAGATCACCCATCTCTTCATCTATTGCCCTATCGTGTATAATGAATACCATTATCTTATTCATTGTTGCTTTCCTTCTTCAGTCTTTTTTCCATTCTCTTCAATCTCGAAGACTCGAACATCGCATAGAGAACAGGAATTAGGATCAGTGTGAAGATCGTCGATACCAGGAGTCCACCTATTACCGTTTTTGCCATTGGAGAATACATCTCCCCTCCTGCTCCTATTGCAAGAGCCATAGGAACGAGTGCTAGTACAGTTGTGAGCATCGTCATAAGTACTGGCCGCAACCTCGTACGCCCTGCGAGCATCACTGCCTCAATAAGATCATGGCCCCGCTTCCTCAATAGGTTTGTGTAGTCCACAAGGATGATCCCGTTATTTACTACAATGCCCAAAAGCACAACAATCCCTATACCTGAGATGGCACTGAATGTCATTCCTGTAATTATATGCATCCATACAACACCTATAAAGGTCATGGGCAGGGTAAACATGATTATGAAAGGATCAAAGAACGATTCAAAGAGCGCTGACATAATTAGGTATACGAGGATAATTGCAAGTATCCCCACGAGCATCAGATCCTTAATCGTTTCCTGTAGATCCTCCCAGGATCCTCCATACTGGATATTAAAACCCGGAGGGATGATGGTTTTGCTCACCTCACTCTTGATGGCATCAACAGCACCCTTTACATCGCCTAAGACTCTTGCATTCACATAGATCGTTCTCTGCTGGCGCTCGCGCTCTATATTTACTGGCCCATAATCCTTTACGACCTCTGCAATGTTTGCAAGTGGAATCTGAGTCCCGAGTGGGCTTACTACAGATATGAGCTCAAGGTCCTTTGATGTAAGCCGGTCCTGTTCTTCAAGTCTCACCAGTACATCGACCTCTTCCCCTCCTAGAATAACCTTTGCAACACTCTCACCTGCAAAGGCACGCTTTATGGACTGTCCAATAGTAAAGGCATTCAACCCAAAGAGAGCTGCCCTATCCCTATCGATCTTTATCCTGTACTCTGGAAGCCCTTCTTCCCTCGATATCCTCACATCTTTCACATTGCTAATATCTTCCATAATTCCCTTTAATTTTTCAGCCAGTTCCTTTCCCTGCTTTAGATCGTATCCTGAGACGATCACGCTGAGGTTGCCGCCACCTCCTGTTGGTCCCCCTCCTGTTGAGAAGCGAACATTAACACCAGGAATCTTTTTCACTACTCCTCTGATATCTTCAATAATCTCCTTATCGCTCCTTTTTCTTTCATTTAAATCGACAAGTGTAATCCAGACCTCGGCCCGATTGGGAGCCTCGGTTCCAACCATCTCGCCACTTCTTCCAACCTGTGTAAAGGTCACTTTCCTCTCTGGAACCTTTTCGGAAATGACATTGTATATCTTGCTCACAGCAAGTCTCGTTGTATCGATATCTGTCCCAACAGGTGTTTTTATATTGAGCCGGATAAAGCCCTCATCCGATGCGGGCATGAACTCAACACCAATAACCCTCATAAGCATAATACTGCCAATGAGTATAACAAATACAATACCAACAAAGAGCCACCGATGTTTTAGGGCCCATCCAAGAAAATTCTTATACCTCTTGTCAATAAATCTCAAAAACTTTCCTCTGGCCTCAAGCTCCGCTTCAACATCCAAAAGAGAGGCAACTTTCCTCCTTATCTTTACCCTTCTGATCTTTGATGAGAGCATGGGAACCATTGTCAATGCAACAAGAAGTGAGGATAGAAGGGAAAATGTGACTGTAAAGGCAAGATCCTTGAAGAGCTCTCTTGCCATACCACTTATGAAGAAAACGAGAGGAAGAAACACAACTATTGTTGTGAGTGTAGAAGCTACGATGGCATTGGACATCTCCTGGGAGCCGAGCTTTGCTGCCTCATGTGGCTTTGCTCCAAACTCCTTGTACCTGAAGATGTTTTCAAGCACGACAATAGAGTTATCCACAAGCATACCTATGCCCAGCGCGAGTCCACCCAGAGACATCATGTTCAGTGTGAGCTTGAAGAGATACATGAAGATGAAGGTGATAAAAATTGATAGAGGAATAGAGACAGAGATAATGAGCGTTGTGGGCAAGTTTCTTAAAAACAGGAGGAGAACGAATATGGCGAGCGCTCCACCTATAAGCGCAACCTGCCACACATTGCTTATGGAATCTTTTATAAAATCAGAAGGTGCGTAAAACTTTTTGATACTTATATCAGGCGGTAGAGATGCCTCCAATACCTCTATCTTTTTTTCCAAAAGATTAGCAATCTGCACAGTGTTTGTCCCTGACTGCTTCTGTACAGTCATAATGATGGCATCTTCCTGCTCCACCATTGCATCCATATCATACTCTACATAGCCTTCATAGACACTTCCAACATCTCTGAGGCATACAGGAATCCCGTTCTTACTGGTTACAGCAATGCTCTCAATATCCTCAATGTTTGTGAACTTCCCTACTGTTCTCAGCGCGAACGTTGAGTTTCCCTCCGTAACCTGTCCGCCTGCAATGTTAACATGTTCCATTCGTATGATATTTATGACCTGATCAACTGTTAAACCGTATGATGCCAGAAGAGTTCGATCAAGATCAACATGTACCTGACGCTCGAGCCCACCCCAAATCTGAACATTGGCTACGCCGTCAATCTGCTCAAAGTTACTCTTGATATTGTGCTCCGCCATGTATCTGAGACTCTTGAGATCCCTTTTCCCCTCAACAATGAGCACCATAATCGGAATCATCGAAGGATCAAACTTAAAAAGCACAGGCTGTGTTGCATCATCTGGAATGTAATCGCGAATGAGATCGAGCTTTTCGCGTAGCTCAGCAGCAGCCTCTCCCATATCCGTACCCCACTCATACTCTACGGTAACCATTGAACTGCCTTCACGTGAGTTGGATGTAATCTTTTTGACACTGCTCGCAGCGGCAGCAGCATTTTCAATTACCTTTGTTAGATTCTCCTCAATCTCTTCTGGAGCAACACCCTCATAGTTCGAATAGATTGCAATAACAGGAAATGATATATCTGGTAGCATATCAATGGCGAGCTTTGTGATGGAGAAAATCCCTAAAACAATCAGTGCCAGGAAGATCACAACAGTAGTAACAGGTCTGTTAACTGAAATATCAGAGAGTTTCATTTAATCTCCTCCGTAATGTTCACCTTATCACCGGTATTAACATTGTGCTGTCCTATAACAATAACCGTGTCATCCAGGCTTAGCCCATTAATAATGGATACTCTATCCCCTTCTCTGATATCAAGCTCAGGCTCCACCTCCAGGGCCTTCTCATCCTTAACAATAAAAACAACATCTCTTCCGTCTCTATCTATAACAGCTGATACCGGTATTATTAAAGCATCCTTCTTTTTCCGTATAATAATCTTTACTTCCCCGAACATCCCTGGTTTCAGTCTATGACTCTTATTATCAATCCAAATCCTTGCCTCCTGTGTTCTTGATATTGGGTCAACAACAGGGCTCATTTTTGTCACCCTTCCGGTGAATTTCCTGTCTGGATATGCCACCACCTTAATCTCGGCAACCAGTCCCTTTCGTATTTTGTAGATGTACTTTTCAGGCACACGTACCACAAACTCCACAGTATCCATATCCATGATCTGAAAGAGAGGCATCTGAGGTGTGCTGTAGGCTCCTATTTCTGCCATCACACTCTTCACAATTCCATCAATGGTTGACTCAACGGGAGTTGGTGCATAGGTAAGACCTGCCTCACTCCTATCGATATACACAAGAATATCTCCTTTCTTTACCTTATCGCCTTCTTTAACAAGAATATCCTTCACCTTTCCCGGAACTGTAGAAAAGATGTTTACCTCAGCAATAGGAACAACCTCCCCATTTAGGACAAGAGACTCACTGATAGGTCCATTCTTTACCCTGTATACTGCAACCGGTGTAGTAACATCCTGTGTTTCACTTCCCCTTTTTCTCAATAGTTCGAGCTTATCCTCATATCTGAAGTAAGCAATGCGCCCAAGTACAGCAACAACCGCTAATATTACAATAATAATAATTATACTCTTCAAACCCTTTTTCATAAAACCTCCCCCTAAAAATGGTCAACTCCCACTGCATTCATCAGGTCAAACAGAGCACCTTTGTAATTGTAAATCGACTGAAGATAGCCGAGCTTTGCATTGTTTAAGCCAATCTGTGTATCCTTAAGCTCCATGCTCGATATCAGACCGTTTGTATATCTCTCTCTTGAAGAGTTGTAGAGTTTTTCAGCAAGCTCTACAGCTTTTTTTCCTGAGGCGATCTTTGATTGCTCTTCATCTAGCTTTAACAGTATGTTTTCTATATTGAGTCTAATACCACTTTCAGCGGAACTCAATCCATACTTTAACTGTTCTAAATCCAAGCCATCCTTTTTTATATCCGCATTCTCCTTACTCCATGGAAAAAGTGCTGAGAGCGGCATCGAAACGCTAACCCCCATTGTAAGATTTCCGTCCCATGAATCCTCTCCCCAGTACTTATTCTCTCCTGTCGAGGTATCAAAGCCGCTTTTAAGTGTATAGTTTGCAAATCCTGCTATAACTGGTTTGTTTGCACTTTTTGTTATTAAACTCTGGATCTGCATAAGGGACATATTATTCTTTAACTGCTTCAACTCATATTTTTTTGAAAGTGCCTCTTCAATTAATTTATCCTTTTCAAAATCGTAGTATTCCGTTTCAAGGCTCCCTATAAGTTCAACATCAAATTCCCCTTCCTCCTTTATACCCAAAAGATCCATTACAGCAAGAAGGGTAAACTTTACATTGTTTTTCGCTGAGATAACCATAGGATTGAAGTTTTCCAGATCCGATTCTGCACTGAGCACCTCATAATCGGGGCTTAATCCTGCATCGAATCTCTTTTTTGTCACCTCCAGAGCCTCCTTTTTATGTGCCAGAGTCTCTTCCTGTACACTCAAAACCTCCTTTGCTAAGAGATACCCGTAAAAGGCTTGCTTTATCTGAACAATTAGTTTTCTCTTTTCCTCATTAAAATCCAGCTCTGTTTGTTTCACATTTTCTTCAGCCATCTTAACTGCATTATTTATTTTTCCAAAGGTAAATATCGTCTGGCTTACATCAATAGAGAGCGATATCGGATCAGAGGCTGCTGCATAAGAACCGGGTATTGTTACTGGACCCATTCCGAAATCAACTTCCATATCCGATGTTTTCGGCTGATCGAAAAGATGCGTATAGGTAGCTCTCGCCGATACAGTTGGATAGTAGGAGGCTCTTGCAGCCTGAACAGAAGCCTTTGCCGAGTTAACAGCAAGTGTCTTTGATATTAATGTTGTGCTATTTTTCAGGCCAAGGGCAATTGCTTCTTCCAGGCTGAGCCTCAATGTTTCAGCACGCAAAATATTTGTGCCAAAGAAAAGGAGAAGAGAAAAAGCCAAAATTCCTGTTCTTTGCATCATATACCCGGCTTTTTTTCGCTTCATGATTCCTCTCCATACTAACCCTTTAATTTTAACAGTTTCATCCACAGGCTGTAGAAATTAAGTATAACTAAAATTCATCTAATGGTTATTTGAAACACCTTCAAGCAAGATTTTCATAATCGTCTTTGCCTTTTTTTCTATATCAAAAGCAGATTGCCTGTTTTGAAAAGTCATCTGATTTATTGAGTAATCTATCATACCAACATAGCTACTAACAATCTCTTCTGTTTCAATGTCTCCTCTTATTAAGCGTTCATCCTTTCCCTTCTCAATTACCTGAGTTAAAAAGTTTGTGAGATCCTTTATTCGTTCCTTGAGACTTTCAAATAGCCGTTTGTGATCCCCCAAAAGATTCCCACTCAGTATTGTTTGCGTTAATCCGAAAAAATCCCTGTTCTGAGAAAAGAACTTCAACTGAGAGTATGCTAATCTTTCCAGAGTTTCAATTGGTCCCATACTCTCATCAAGATTTTTCTGTATAAATGATGCAAGATTGTCAATTACAAATAGAATTGTACTGGAAAAGAGGTCCTCTTTATCCTGGAAGTACAGATAAAGAGTACCTTTTGCAATACCTGCCTCTCTTGCCACTTCTTCCAGAGCAGCAGGGCTATATCCCTTTTTTGAGAATACCTTCAAGGCAGCCTGCATGATCCTTTTCCTCTTGAGTTCTCTCCTTTTATCATCTTCTATTCTGACCATAAAGTAATCTCACAATAAAACAAAGATTAAAAAAATGACTGACTGTTCAGTCATTAATATATCTTTAAAAAGAATCACAGTCAATAGAATTTTCCCTGTTTACAGTAAATAATTTTTAATATAACATATATGCTTAGACATGAAGTAAGGAGGTTATATAAATTGGACTTTTTCAAGATACCCAAATGGTATTGGAAAAAATTCGTACTCTTGACGCTCCAGCCTTTTTATATACGTCACTTCAAGCTAAAAGGAGTTGGCCTCGAAAATGTACCAAAAGAGGGATCCTATATGATTGTGGCCAATCACAGCCATCTCCTTGACCCCTTCTTCATTGGAGCACTGATAAGAAGGCCAATCTTACAAATGGCGTCCAATGAATACTTCAGACAACCCCTTGTTCGAAGGTTTATGTGGGCAATGGGCGCTTTTCCAAGGAAAAAAGGATTTACTGACTTTAAATCAATCAAATATGCAATTCATTTAGCTAAGAAAGGATATCCCTTAATTATCTATCCTGAAGGGGGGAGAAACTGGGACGGCGAAACTCTTCCCATATTAGAATCAACTGCAAAGCTCGTCAAGCTCCTTCAGGTTCCCCTCATTACCGTTGTTTCTAAGGGAAACTATCTTGCATATCCTCGATGGGCCGATAAGAGAAGGAAGAGCCGTATAACAATCTACTATTCAAAGCCTGTTGTATTTAGTAGAAAATCAACAGATGAAGAGATTATAAGACACATTCAGAAGGGTATTTATAACAACGATAATTATACAGAAATTAAAAAAATACGCGGAAAGAATCCTGCTCAGGGTTTGCCACGTCTTCTGTGGAGATGTCCCAATTGTAGAAAAATCGATGCACTATTAGAAAAAGATGGTAAATATCTATACTGCACAGAATGTGAAAAAGAGTGGGAGGTGAATCTCAACTGTTATATCAGAGAGAGGGGTGCCAGCAGTTGGAAAACCATTAAAGAATATTCAGATGATATGTTTAAAGAAAGTGAAATTATAACCTTCTCCAATGATATTGGTATAGTTTTAGTAGATGACGAAAACATCTATTTAAAATCAAAGAGAGTTTCACTATTCCACGAGCCCTACTATCCTAAGCTGGAAAAGGTCGGCGATGGTATACTCTATTTAACAAACAAAAGGCTACTCTTTAAAAACAAAGATGATAATAGAGTTATTTCATACAGTTTTGAAAGTATCAGGGGAAGATCTACTGAGAGGAATAACATATTTCAAATAGTACTTGAAAAGGATATTGGGCGTTTTCTTATGACAAATGAAAGCTGCTATAAATGGGAGATCTTTTATGATTATATCAGGAAGAGAGGTGGGTATAAAGGGGAAGCATGATTATTTCAAATAGTACTACAAGCCATTCTTCCTGTGGATCAGATCATCATATAAAGCCTGTATCTGTTTCTTATACCTCTCTGGTGACTCAACATGCCCCCATCCTCTATGAATCTGGAAGATTCCATCTAAAGCAGAATCGTGATAGGTTTTTATTATATGGGGAATACCATGCTCATTAAGTATTGAATCCAGGAGTTGTGCCTCAATATGGTTCTCAAGAACCAGTATTTTCTTAAACTCATCCATCTAATTAACCCTCAAAGCAATAACTCAAAGTTTTAATTAAGGAAATTCTATACTTACTGTATAATAAATGCTATAACTTTTCATAATGCTAATCGAACTTATTATTAATGATAAATGTGTTCTTCTGTCGCCCTGAAGCTCACTATAATTCACCTCTGGCCATCAGTTAGTTTGTATTTGAAGAAATTGTTTTGGGCAAAAGCCTGTAAAGACCTATTCCCCTACATCTCGAAGCCAAGCCCTGGAGCATCGTTTGCGTAGAGTATACCACTCTTT
>CAYRKG010000047.1:19493-38471 GCA_964424795.1 uncultured Spirochaetota bacterium | reverse complement strand
ACCTTATTAGATTTTTTAAGGTAAGGAGTTTTCAGGGTAAGGAGCTTTAAAATGAAGATAAAAACAAAGCCTTATGGTGAGATTGAAGTTGATAAAAAGCAGAGATTGTACTTTCCTGAAGGAATTATAGGGTTTGAAGGGGTTCACCACTACTATTTACTTGATTCAAAGGAGGGACCCTTTTACTGGATTCAGGCCGAAGGATATCCTGAACTTGCATTTCTCCTCATAGACCCCAGGACATTCAAGGAAGATTACAAACTGACTGTCAAAAAATCTGACCTTCAGTCCCTTAAACTGGAGACACAGAAGGATCTCCTCGATTTTGCCATTGTTACTGTTCCTGAAGATCCTGCTAAGATCTCGGCAAACCTCATGGGTCCCATTATTATCAACAGGAAAACAAAAATAGCCAAACAGGTTATATCAGAGAATGATGAATATAGCGTCAAACACTACCTTCTGGAAGAGTTGAAGAAAGAAAAAGAAAATCTCGTGGAGACACGCTGATGCTCATTCTTTCCCGCAGGCTCAACGAAAGCATAATGATTGGAGATGAAGTTGAGGTTACGATTACAGAGATTAAGGGAGATCAGGTAAAACTGGGAATTAATGCGCCAAAACAGATCAAGGTACATAGAAAAGAGATTTATCTTGCAATTCAAAAAGAAAATATTGATGCCTCAAAATCCGCTGTTGATAAAATTGAAGAAATTGGTGGAATATTGAAAGGAAAATAGAGGGCAGCTTTTTTTCTACTTCAGAAATACAATACTATTATACAGCTCTATTGTGATATTGCTTCAAATGGGCATACCTGAGCACACACAGAGCATCCAGTACAGAGTGTTTGGTTGATATGTGCAACCCACTTCCCATTACCGTCTTGCTTTTTTTCAACTGCCGGGCACCCTAATTTTAAACAGACGTCGCAGGACTTGCATTTTTCTGGTATTACTGTACAAGGATTTTTTTCTGATCTTTTATCGATTAAGATACATGGACGTCTTGAGATCAGCAGGGAAGGTTCCTCTATTTGAATTTCTGTTTTAATTATTTTCTTTGATTTATCAATGTTGTATGGATCAAAAACCTTGATCCTCTTTATTCCTGCTGCAACTCCGAACTCTTCAATACTAGCTCTGTATGTGAGATCTCCCTTGAGCGTTTTTCCTGTTCCTGGGTGTTCCTGATGCCCTGTCATAGCTGTAACACTGTTATCAAGGACAATAATTGTAAGCTTTCCCCTGTTGTATCCAATGTCTAACAGGCCCGTAATTCCAGAGTGGAAGAAGGTAGAGTCTCCAACTATCCCAACAACAGGCATTTTCAATCCACTCTTAGAAACACCCATTGCAGCGCTTATACCTGCACCCATACATATAATGGCATCCATACTGTCAAGAGGGGCAAGCCCGCCAAGGCTGTAGCACCCGATATCACCGATTATTACCGGTTTATATCTTTTCAGTATGTAAAAGAGGCCTCTGTGAGGACAGCCTGGGCACAGTACAGGAGGACGTTTTGGTAAATTTATACTATTCCTTTCTACTGCCTCTTTGCGTTTTCTTTTTTTAACCTGGAAAAGATATTTTCCTCCAATCTTTAGGCCTTTTCTCACATCTTCAAGGATATCTGGATTTAGCTCACCAACACAAGGTATTAAATCAGCCCCCACTGGTTTTATACCGAGAGCTCTCATATGTTCGGTAATAAATTTATCAAGCTCTTCAACTACAACGATGTTTTTCACTCTTCCAGCAAACCTCTTTATCAATTCATCCGGAAAAGGGTAGCTCATAGTGAGCTTCAGCACTGAAGCTTCGTTAAAAATCTCCATTACATATTGATAGGAGATACTCGATGTTATAATTCCAATTATTTTATCTTTCAGCAGAATCTTGTTTTCTGAAAAAGAGTTACAGTAATTGGTAAGCCTTTTTAGACGCTCTTCAACAAAAACCCGCCGCATTCGTGCAAAGAGAGGAACCATGAGGTACTTCTCTGGCTTTTTCTCATAGGCAGGCTCTCTTTCACTATACTTTCTCTCTGAAATTTCAACGATACCTTTGGAGTGAGAAATTCTTGTTGTTGTTCTAAAAAGGACCGGAGTATCATACTTTTCTGAAACTTCTAAGGCGAACTGCAATAAGCACTTCGCCTCTGCAGAATCTGATGGCTCGAAAAGGGGAATCTTGGCAAACTGCGCATAGTTCCTTGAATCCTGCTCATTTTGAGAGGAATGCATACCTGGGTCATCGGCAACAACAACAACGAGCCCTCCTTCGGTACCTGTATAGGAGGATGTCATAAGAGGATCTGATGCAACGTTCAGACCTACGTGTTTCATAGTTGCCATTGATCGAATGCCGGTAAATGAGGCTCCAATAGCAACATCAAGGGCAACCTTTTCATTTGGCGACCATTCCGAGTATATATCTTCGTATTTCGACAGGTTTTCGAGAATTTCAGAGCTTGGAGTACCAGGATAGCCTGCTGCAACCTTTACTCCATATTCATAGGCACCACGGGCAATTGCCTCGTTTCCAGACAGAAGTCTCTTCATATATTAATTCCATTTGTAACATAATTAGAATGGGATTATAATTTAATGAACTTCTTTCAGAAAAGAAAGGTAAGCTTTATCTTTCTCGCCTTATTAAATCAAGATTGATTACAGGAGGAAAGTTATGACTGTGGAAGAAGCAATAAAAACAAGAAAAAGCGTGAGAAGTTACACCAAAAAAATGGTTGAAAAGGAAAAGATTCAAGCGATTCTGGATGCTGCACATCTTGCACCTTCAGCAGGAAACAGACAGGAGTGGAGATTTGTGATAGTTACCGAAGAAGAGATAAGGAAAAAGCTGTCTGTGGCAGCAGCAGGACAGGTATTTGTTTCTATGGCACCCTGCGTGATTGCCTGTTGTGCAGATACAGATTTTCACACAATGAGATGCGGTCAGTTAACCTACCCCATAGATGTAGCAATTGCCATTGACCATATAACCCTGAGGGCAGTAGAGCTTGGACTTGGCACCTGCTGGATTGGCGCGTTTTATGAAGATAGAGTGAAGGAAATATTGAATATACCTGAAAACATAAAAGTCGTAGCACTTCTTGCTTTAGGGTATCCAGAAGATAGCAGGATAAGATCAAAAGATAGACTTGGAATTGATGATATTGTCTTTTATGAAGAATGGGGAAAAAAATAAAATACCCGCTAGTGCCGTGTGCTGGGTCCTTTTTGAACCTGGATTACCAGGTGGGTCGTCTCAAGACTGCTTCATGTACTCTAAAACCTCTAAGGCGAGCGCATTCTACAGGCAAATGTTGACATCCCGTTTCATTAAATGTTGGCTCAAAATATGGTAACCAGCTTCACGAGCACAGCAGGTATACTAATAATTTAATACAAATAGATTATAATGTAAACATATTATTCTTTTTCTAAAGGTCTCATAAGAGGAAAGAGAATAATATCACGTAGATTTTCCTGATTCGTAAGCAGACACACAAATCGGTCTACCCCCATTCCCCATCCTGACATTGGAGGCATTCCATACTCCATTGCTGTAATAAAATCTTCATCCATGAACATTGCTTCTATGTTGCCAGCCCCTCTGAGTTCTGCCTGCCTCCTAAGCCTCTCTCTCTGGTCAACAGGGTCTATAAGCTCACTGTATGCATTTACAATTTCCCATCCATTTATAATAAGCTGAAAACGATCGGTAACCTTACTGTTTTTATCGTTTCTTCTAGCAAGAGGCGAGAGTCCAATCGGGTGGTGTGTGAGGAAGAGTGGCCCATCTATGTTTGGTCTTGATACCTTTTTATAGAGGTTATCGACGAGTGCACCGAACCCCATTGTATCGATACTGTCAATTTCAATGTTGCGCTTTTCAATCTCTCGTATGAGTTCTTTCTCATTAGAGAGGACTGATATATCTATACCTGTATCCCGGAGTATAAGGTCTCGCATCGATAATACTTTCCATTTTTTGCTAAAATCGATCTCCCTTTTACCGCATCTAATCTTGAGTGAGCAATTTATCTCTCGAACTATATGCTTTATGAGACGCTCAGTAAAATGCATATTATCTTCATAGTTCCAGTATGCCACATAGTATTCAAGCATAGTAAAATCCTGAAGGTGTGAAGGGTCAATTCCTTCGTTTCTGAAGCTCCGAGCAAACTCGTACACCTTCTCAAATCCACCCCCAATACATCTCTTTAAATAGGTTTCTGGAGCAATTCTCAGGTATAGATCAAGGTCTAGGGCGCTATGATGAGTGATAAAGGGAGTAGCTATGGCACCAGATGGTTTTGTTTGAAGAACAGGTGTTTCTACTTCAATAAAACCGTTTTCATCGAGGAAATCCCTCAGCGCTTTTATGATACGGGTACGATTTAAGAACCTCTCTAAGGTGCCTTCATTCATTAAAAGGTCAAGATATCTCTGCCTGTATAAAAGCTCCCGCTCAGTTAAACCATGCCACTTCTCCGGTAGGGGTCTTATAGTTTTTGAAAGCAGTTCGTAATCCAGAGTATCGAGCGTGACCTCTCCCATCTTGGTTTTGAATATTGAGCCTTCCGCTCCGATAAAATCACCAATATCTATATACTTATTAAAAAAGGAAAACTTTTCTTTACCAAGATTTTTAGCCTGTAAAGCTATCTGCATTTTTCCTGAGAAGTCTTTAACCGTTGCAAATACTAACTTCCCAAAAGTTCTTACTGTCATAATTCTACCTGCAATTCGGACACCATCAGTGCCCAGAGGAAGTCTCTTTGCATTGATAAGCGATTTGGTTTTTTCGTAACGCTCCTTATAGGGATCAATCCCAAGATCTCTTATATATTTTAGTTTAGCAATTCTTATATCTCTCTCTTCACTTCCCATATTTAATCCTTTTTCCTTTTACTATTGTATCTATTCTTGATTTTGGCTCGAGATCAAGGTCCTTAATGTCTCCCTGGATATACTTGTAGTATGCAAGGCCAGCTATCATTGCAGCATTGTCCTGTGTTAGCGACCTTTCTGGAAAGTAGGTGATAAGGCTTTGATCTCTTTTAAAAATCTCTCTAATCCTGCTATTATTTGCTACTCCGCCTGCTATTGCTACTCTATTTATGTTAAAGTCTTTACAGGCCCATCTTACCTTTATAAGCAGAACATCAGTTGCTGCTTTCTGAAAAGAGGCTGCTATATTAGGCGTAATGTTTTCATATCCATGGTTTAAGAATCGGTCTCTCTGATTAATAACTGCATTTTTTAATCCGCTGTAGCTGAAGTTGTACCTATCATAACCAGTATTCAATGTTACACACGGAAAATTAAATGCCTCTTCGCTCCCTTTCAGAGCTTCCTTTTCTATTGCAGGTCCACCAGGATATCCAAGTCCTAGATGCTTGGATACCTTATCAAAGGCTTCACCAATAGCATCGTCAAGAGTGCTCCCTTTAATCTCGTAGTGTCCAATGCCTTTGGCTGTAACAAGAAGTGTATGCCCTCCTGATATGATAAGACCGATAATAGGGTACTCAGGCCTGTTGTTAAAGTGAACGGAGTATAGGTGTGCCTCAATATGGTTTATTCCGATGAGCGGTATCCCAAGACTATAGCTGATTGTTTTAGAGACTATTACACCTACTAAAAGTGAGCCGATAAGACCAGGATAGTAAGCAACCGCAACTGCATCAATATCTTTGAAGGTGAGCCCCGCCTCCTTAAATGCCTTTTCAATAACATAGTTTATCACTTCGTTGTGTCTTCTTGACGCAATTTCTGGAACAACACCTGCATATTCTTCATGGAATTCAAACTGAGTTGCGACTATATTGCTTAGAATATCCTTTCCATCCACAACAACAGAAGCGGATGTTTCGTCACACGATGTTTCAATTCCGAGGATTTTCAAAAAAGCCTCTTTTACTTCTATTTTTTCGGAAAGAATATTGAGAATAGAATTAAAAGTCAAATTCAATTTTGAACTGCTTCAGATGCGAAGATTAGTTTGTAATTTTGTTTTTCCAGTATTGGGAGCTGGTAATTCAGGACTTTCAGGGTATTTTCATTTTGAAAATGGCCAATTCCAATTGCTGTGCCATTTGCTTTTGCAATTGTCTTAAGTCTTTCAAACTGTTCGAATATGTAATAGAAGGAATCTTCATTATCGAGGAATACATCCCTTTTTGCGGTTTTAATATCAAGTTTTGAGGCCAGTTCAAAAGCACATGAATTTTTGGTTGTCAAACTATCAACAAAAAAGAGGTCTTCATTCTTTAAGATGTTCAATGTCCAGTTCATAAGCTCCCAGTCCTGTGTCGCCTTTGAACCCATATGATTATTTGCCCCTTTTGCAAGGGGGTTTTCATTGATCATTCTCAAAAGCTTCTGCTGAACCTCTTGTTCTGTATCGTGTGTAAGAATTGCATAAGGACCAGGATCTGTTTCCGGGAAGGTGAGAGGTTCCATCGGTAGATGAATCATTATCTCAAAACCATGTTTATGCAGGATTTCTGCATATCTTTTCGATTCACTTAAAAAGGGTAAAACAGAAAATGTTAATTTTCCTTTAAAACTTTTATAACCTTCGACAGCTTTTGAAGGGTATCCCACATCATCAATAATAACTGCAATCCTGTACTCTTCTGGTTTTACCTTTTCAACTTCAGGCGGTTTTTCTATTACTTTTTTTTTTGGTGGTCTGGTTAAAAAGGTGATTGACAAAATAAAAGCTATGATAATAATGATTATTACCGTATAATTTTTCTTTTTTCCTCTTGTTTTTATCAATTTATTACCTGGGTCATTCAAAAGTTATAATCTACTTGCTGCATATATACGATTTAGTTATAATTAAGTTACAAGAGTAAGATACTGCAATCATAAATAATATCGGGAGAACCTATCAATGGTTGAGGATATAAGGGAAAGGCTACATTATAATTATAAGGTCACTGCTAATAGATTCCGGGATATCTACGTAAATGCCGAGCGCTTTGGAACAGAGCAAATTCTGTACGATAATGCTGAAAGGAATATGAAGACCCTTGAGGATTTAATATTAATTGTAAGAGAGTTAAAAAGGGATAGGAGATATGCTATAGTCGATTCATATACAGAGAATAATACGATCGTAAAACTTGAGGCAAAAGCAGAGAACTTGATAAGACAGATAAAAGAGAGAGGCATGCATGTTGTAGAGCTTGATCCTGCATTTATAATAAAGGCAAAAGAGATATTTGATATCTTTGAGGAGGAGATTACTTAATACGGTTTTCTCATAAATTCAAAGACAGAAAAGTTTATTAATCATATAGTAATAAATTCGAATATTGTGCACAGAATGCCCTAAGCGTGAGAAAACTCAACAGCCCCGGAGGGGATGCAACTATTCGGAGGATAGTAGACTATCATCTGGATAGTCATTCCAAAGGAGAGTTATTCCCCGAAGGAGAGGCCTCTTAAGAAAGAGAGTCATTCCCTAAGGGTATAAAATCCTCCATGAAAGGGAGGCAATCCACCCCGAAGGGGAGGCACCCCCCAGTTTGCTGTAATGACAGATGGTAGAATTTTTCTTAAAATACAAATCATGACAAAGAATTGATATGAAAGAAAATTTAAAAACGGTTCTACGTCTATTTAATAGAACATATCAATATGATTTCAACAGTTTTATAAAGAAAGGGAATATTGAGTTTACAGGATTGAACGGGTCTAGTAAATCTCTTCTTATTGCATCTCTATTCCAGAAGATCAATAATGGTATTATAGTTGTAGCAAGGAACAATAGAGATGGAGGTGACTTATACGGGGATCTTTCCCTTTTTTTAAATGACCGTGATATCTTTCTGTTCCCATCCAAAGAGACCCTACCATATGATGATAGCGAGCCTTTTAAGGATATTGTTATAAAGAGAATTATCGCTCTTAATGCTCTATTACATCGCCAAAAGGGTGTATTTGTTCTGACAGCAAGGTCATTTACAGACTTTTTCCTTCCAAGAGAACTCTTCGTTCAGGGCACAGTACAGATCCGAAAGAACTCTACAATTCCTCTTGTTCAGTTAGATGAGACACTTTCTTTATTAGGATATGAGCGGGAAGATAGAGTGACGTATCAGGGTAGTTTTTCGATACGTGGTGATATTCTTGATATCTTTGTTTATGGATTAGAGTATCCATACAGGGTGGAATTCTTTGATGATGTTGTTGAGTCAATTCGTAGCTTTTCACCTGTAACACAGAGATCATTGAATGATATAGACGATATAAATATACTACCTGCACAGGAGGTTATTCTTCTGCCCCCAGTATCGAACAGATTAGAAAAAATCATGGACAAGAAGAACTGTAAAATAATAGATGAAATAAGGGAGTTTGGTTTTTTTCATGGAATAGAAAATTATATGGCGTTGCTTTATGAGTCTCCAGGAACGATTTTAGATTATGCGGAGAGCAGATACCTTTTTATCTTTGATTCACTTGAAGAGTGTAGAAGACAGGCTGAATTTTTTGTAAAGGAGACCTTCAGGCTTTATCAAGAAAAAAAGGATAAGATGTTTGTCCTTCCACCTGAGAAGATGATGGTAGATTTTGACTGGTTGCTTGGAAATATCAATAGATATGCAAATATCTCCGTTTTCCGGGAATCGAAGGATGATGTAATTAATTTTAATATAGCTGAGAAGAGGGGATACAGGGGACAGATAAGGGAATTTAAAAGAGAGATAGAGAAGCTTTTAATAGATGGTTATACAGTCATCGTAGGTGCAAGCTATGAAGGTCAGACGAATAGAATAAGGGAACTGCTCAAAGATCTCCTGAGCAATTATGAAAGGCTCTGGGTGCTTTCTCTCGATTTACATGAGGGATTTTTATCTAATAGAATGAAGCTTTTTATTATTCTCGACAGAGAGATATTTAATAGAAAGAGGAGGTATACAAGAAAGTTTTTAGAGTCAAAATCAAGCCCTATTGAAGGCATTTTTGATATCCGAGATGGAGATTATGTTGTCCATATAGAACACGGTATTGGAATCTATCGAGGAATTGAAAAGCTGAAAACAAGAGGGATGGAGAAGGATTTTATTAAGATTGAATACCGTGATGGTGACGAAATATTTATTCCTGTTGATCAGATCAATATAGTTCAGAAATATATAGGGCAGGAAGGAAGAATACCGAGGATCGATAAGCTTGGCTCAGGAACCTGGAGAAGGGTGAAAGAGCATGTTAAGAGGTCGGTGGAGGATCTTGCAAAGCAACTTCTTGAAATATATTCAGCACGCGCAACCTTAAAGGGGCATTCATTTGCTAAGGATGTTGAGTGGCAGTATGAGTTTGAATCCGGGTTCAGATATGAGGAAACTCCTGACCAGTTAAGGACAGTTGATGAAATCAAGATGGATATGGAAGATTTAAAGCCCATGGACAGGCTTGTATGTGGAGATGTTGGCTTTGGAAAAACCGAGGTTGCTATACGGTCAGCATTTAAGGCCGTCATGGATGGTAAACAGGTGGCTGTACTCGTCCCGACCACAATACTTGCAGAGCAGCATCTGAATACCTTCTGCGATAGATTATCACTATATCCTGTAAATGTCGAAATGCTTTCCAGATTTAAAACGAGGGGAGAGCAGAAGAAGATTATAGAAAACTTGAAAAATGGCCTTATCGATGTGGTGATCGGCACGCACAGACTGATTCAGAGAGATGTTCAGTTTAAGGATTTAGGATTGGTGATAATAGATGAAGAGCAGCGTTTTGGAGTTGAGCATAAAGAAAAACTTAAACAGTTAAGAAAGCTCGTAGATGTTATCACCATGACTGCAACACCAATCCCGCGAACCCTTTATATGGCCATGAACAGGATTAGAGATATGAGTGTGATTGAAACACCTCCCCGCGAGCGAGTACCAATTGAGACCTATGTGATAGATTATAATGAAGAGGTTATCCAAAAGGCTGTCAGAAGGGAAATTGAAAGGGATGGACAGGTATACTATGTCCATAACAGAGTAAGGACAATTGAACAGAAGGCTGAATCTTTGAGAATGCTTATGCCGGATATAACATTTGAGGTTGCCCACGGCCAGATGGATGAACATGAGCTTGAGGAGATTATGAAAGCCTTTTTTGATAGGGAATTTCAGGTTCTGGTTACAACAACCATCATAGAGTCAGGACTTGATATTTCAAATGTAAACACCATCATCATAGAGAGGGCTGACAGGTTTGGGTTATCACAGCTCTATCAGTTGAGGGGAAGAGTGGGGAGAAGCAAAAGGAAGGCTTATGCATATCTCTTTTATCCATATGGAAAGGTTATCACAGAGCAGGCCCAGAAGAGGCTTGCAGTTATTAACGACCATACTGAACTTGGGGCAGGATTCTCAATTGCTATGAAAGATCTTGAGATTAGAGGGGCAGGAAATATTCTGGGAAGGGAGCAGCACGGCGATATGCTTGCAGTCGGCTTTGAAATGTACGTGAAGCTACTGAACGAAGCGATAGAGGAACTACAACATCGTGGTCACGTTTCGATCGAAATTGAACCTGTTATGGATATAAAGTACAGAGGATTTATTCCAAAATCATATATTGAAAGTGAAAATCTCAGAATAGAGATATACAAGCGCTTAGCAGGATTAAGGAGTAAAGGTGAGCTTGATGAGCTTAAAGAGGAGCTTTCTGATAGATTTGGTACACTGCCGGATGAGCTTATTAAACTCTTTTCTCTTATACGGCTCAGAATTCTCTGTAAGGATGCAGGAATAAGCCATTTGAGAGAAAGGGATAATGAGCTTGAGCTCACCTTCGAAAAAAGCAAAGTGGATATTATCAGTCTCATTCAAAAGATTAATGAAAACAAGAAGATCTTCAGTATATCACCAAAGGATTATAATACTCTTCACATCTATAAAATGTTTGAAGATAATATAGATAAACTGGATTTTTTAAAGGAACTTTTTGATTATGAAGAAAACACCTGAAAAGGAGATATTTAATCGAATCCAGCACTTAAAGGAACATCTTGAAAAGAACGATATTGATTTTGCCCTTATAATACAGAAGGTTGATCAATTTTACTACTCAGGTACAGTACAGGATGGTGTTTTGCTTGTTCCGAGGATCAGACCTCCGGTTCTCTTTATAAAGAGGAGTTTGATAAGAGCGAAAGAGGAGTCTGTCCTTGATTATATTATGGGATATAAAAGTTATAGGGACATTTATGAATATGTATCTGATAGTAATATTAAAAGAAGGAAGATCGGTCTTGAGATAGATATCATACCAGCAAGAAATTATTTACTTCTTCAAAGCCTTTTCCCAAGTGCCTCCTTTGTGGATATTTCATCATTTATCCGAAGAAGAAGAGCTCTTAAATCGGAGTTTGAAATTTCGCTATTAGTAGAAGGAGGTAAGAGGCTGGATAAGGTATTAACAAAGGTTAAGGATGATATAAAACCAGGTATAACAGAGTACGAACTTTACAATTTACTTAACAGTCTGCTTTTAAAAGAGGGCTCATCTCCCTTTATCAGGACAAGGATGTTCAATATGGAGGTACTATCAAACTGTATTTTAAGCGGCAGGAGTGCAGCAAAGCCCTCTTCAATAGATTCCCCATCAGCTGGGGGAGAAGGAGTAACAATTGCCTACCCGATTGGCGCAGGATATAAAAAACTGAGGGCTATGGAACCCATAGCTATAGATACTGTTTTTAATTATGAAGGATACAATATTGACTGCACACGAATCTTTGCTATTGATCGTCTGAACAGAAAATTCAAACATGCACATGAAGTATCAAAAAATTGTCATGAACTTTTTATCGAGCAAGCAAAAAAGGGAGCTTTTATTCCTGATATATATAGAGATATAAAAGCTGTTGTTAAGAATGAAGGTTTAGCCGACGTATTTATGGGAGGCGTTAAGTTCGTTGGTCACGGGATCGGTCTTGAGCTTGATGAGTTTCCGATTATTTCTGAGCGCTATGAAGATTATATATGTGATAGAATGGTTATAGCTTTTGAGCCAAAGTTTGTCTTTGATAGTGGTATTGTTGGATATGAAACTTCCTATTATTTGAGAAACTGTAAATTAGAAGCATTAAGCTCTTACGATGTATCTATTCAGTATCTGTAAAAACCTATTGTCCTCAGGTGTGATATAGGTTAGATTATTTTCATCATACGGATTTTTTGTAAAGGAATAAGAATGAAAAAGATTGTAATGGCAACTATTTCAATTTTACTTATATTTACAGGTGTATTTTTGTATCGCTCTATTTTTAACGTTCCATCTGTAGCTGCTGATGAAGCAGAGGTAAGAAGTTCACCGCTCATCTTAGCTCAAAATGTTAAAAACCCCGAGAAAGAATCAGATCCTTGGGTTGTAAAAATTGATGATACGGTCATTACCGTTTCAGAATTTGAAAAAGAGTTTAAGGTACATGTGTATTCCCTTCCACTGGACAATGAGCAGAGGGAAAAATATCAGGAAGATGTAAATAATAAGAAGAGGTTTTTAATCAGCATTATCAATGAATATCTCATCTACAAGAGAGCCCTAAAAGATAAATATAATAAGAGGGAGGATGTTCAGGATCTCATCAAGGCTGTGACCAGGAGAGCGATTATTCAGGTTTATCTAAATGAGAAGATTGAGCCGAAACTAACAGAAATTCCAGATGAACAGATAGAGGCTATTTACAATCAAAATAAAAAATTATTTGCTGGAGTGGATATCGATGTAGCCAGGCAGCAGATCCGTATGCAACTCCTTCAGAAACAGTACAATGATCATCTGAATGAACTCATTGATAGCTTGAAAGGTGAAGCAAAGGTAATAAAAAATAATGATATTAATCTGTAACTTCTTGAGAATTCTACCCCCCACACTTTTATAGAGTGAATAAAAAGTCACAACTATGAGTATCGATTTTAAAAAAAGGCTAGCTGAATATCTTTCGCCAATTCTTAATGTTTCTCAAGAAAAACTCTACTCATTATTTAAAACACCACCCAGTCCAGACTTAGGAGATTTTGCCATTCCCTGTTTTGCCTTTACTACTGAGCCTATGGAGACCCCAGAGGAGATCGCAGAAGATTTTGAAAGGCGTATCTTTAATGACCAAAGAAAAGATGATAGGATAAAGAGGGCTCTTTCCAAAGGACCCTACCTGAACCTGTTTATCAATAAGGATTATTTTATCAAAGAGGTTATTGCATACATCAGTAAAACCAATTTTGAAGATCTGAAGAAGCAGGGGAGAGGTAAAACTGTGATTATCGATTATTCCTCTCCAAATATTGCAAAACCCTTTGGTATCGGTCACCTTCGTTCGACTGTAATTGGAAACTCTTTAAAAAAGATATTTGCCTTTTTTGGTTATAATGTAATTGGTATAAATCATCTTGGGGACTGGGGTACCCAGTTTGGGAAACTCATTTCTGCATATCTGAAATGGGGAGATGAAAACAGACTTAAATCTGATCCTATTAGATATCTTTACAAGCTCTATGTCAAGTTTCATAGGGAAGCTGATCATAATACTGAGCTTGAAGACGAAGCAAGGAATTGGTTCAGTAGGCTTGAGAATGGAGATAGAGATGCTACTAAGTTATGGGAAAAGTTTAGAGAACTAAGTATAGATGAATTTAAAAAAATCTATGAACGGCTTAACGTTGATTTTGAATTCTATACGGGTGAGAGCTTTTACAGCAGTATGCTTGATAGAACAGTAGAAGAGGTTAAGAAGAGCGGTATTACAGAGTTAAGTGAAGGGGCTCTGGCTATTCCGCTGGAAGATATGCCTCCAGCTCTTATTAAAAAGAAAGATGGTTCCACGCTCTATTTAACTCGGGATATCGCTGCTGTGCTTTACAGATATGGAAGGTTTAATTTCGATTTATGCCTCTATGTAGTTGGAAGTCCGCAATCGCTTCACTTTAAACAGATGTTTAAAGTACTTAAAAAGATGGAAAAGCCATGGGTTTCGAACTGCTATCATGTCCCTTTTGGTCAGATACGATTTGAAGACCGCTCCATGAGTACTAGAAAAGGAAATATTATCTTTTTAGAGGAGGTTATGGATAAGGCAGTATCCCTTGCCTCAAGAATAATCCAGGAGAAAAACCCTCATCTCCAGAACAAAAAAGAGGTAGCAGAGGCTATAGGAGTAGGTTCAATCATTTTCAATGATTTAAAGAATTACAGAATCAAGGATATTACCTTCAATTGGAATGAAGTTCTAAACTTCAATGGGGAAACAGGAGTTTACCTTCAGTATACACATGCGCGGATAAACAGTCTTTTAAAAAAGTTTACTGAAAGGTACGGCGAAGTGAAATATAAAGCAAACCTCTCCTTTCAGGAGGAGGGTTACTCGATAGTTGTCCTCATAAACGACTTTGAAAATACTGTTTTACGGGCCAAAGAGGAGTTTGAGCCTTCCATCATTTCAAAGTATCTCCTCGAGCTTGCATCTGAATTCAACACCTTCTATAATACCCACAGGGTAATTACTGAAAACCCGAAAATATCTCTTTCAAGAGCTCTCCTTGTGCTTGCTGTTAAAAAGGTTTTAAAACAGGGTCTCGAATTGCTAGGGATTAAAGCTGTTGAAGAGATGTAGCATTACGAATATAAAGTGAATGTTGATTTTTTTTAATACACTCATTTCAAACAAGAACTTTCATTTTTTCCTTAAGTTCTACAGGAAACCTTCCGATAGATAGAGGGAGAAAAACTACAATTTTTATGGAGGTCTGGTTAGGGAGTAAACCCTTTTCTCCTGTGTCTATCTTGCATACAGGGGATGAGCAATCACTAAAAACATGGAGGTTTTTAGTACCATATATGCAAGGAGGTGATGTACTATTATCAATTCACTATACTTATCGTTATCAAAGTAATTTTGCTTAGTAAAAATTTTGATATCGGTAAGTTTTTTTTTCAAGGCAGTAATGCTAAAGCATGAATGCAAAGGCATGGATGCCTCAGGCACGGATGCCTATAATAATGTTTCAAGGAGGAAAGTATGATTATCAATCATAACATCAGTGCTATTTTTGCCAGTAGAATCAACAAGTTTAACGACTGGAACCTCAATAGGGATATTGAAAAACTTGCTTCTGGTATGCGGATTAACCGTGCAGGTGATGACGCATCAGGTCTTGCCGTTTCTGAAAAGATGAGATCTCAGATTAGAGGAATGAAACGTGCTGCACAGAATGCTGAGGATGGAGTTTCTTTTATACAGGCCTCTGAGGGATATCTGCAGGAGATACAGGATATACTCCAGAGAATAAGAGAGCTTTCAGTACAATCATCTAATGGCATTTACACTGAAGAGGACAGGATGCAGATGCAGGTTGAGGTTTCCCAGCTTGTTGATGAGATTGATCGAGTTGCGTCACACGCTCAATTCAATGGTATGAACATGCTTACGGGCAGATTCGCACGTCCATTAGGTGAGAATACGCCTGCTGCTTCAATGTGGTTTCATATCGGAGCAAACATGGATCAGCGCGAACAGGTATTTATTGGGACAATGACAGCAGTAGGACTCAAAATGAAGCAGCAAGCTACAGGTGCTGCTCTTAGCTTGGGTACTCCTGAAAAAGCAAACAGGGTAATTGGTATGGTTGATCAGGCTTTGATGCAAGTATCAAAGCAGAGAGCTGATCTTGGTGCTTATCAGACAAGGCTCGAGTATGCCACAAAGGGTCTACTATCAGGTTATGAGAATATGCAAGCAGCTGAATCTAGAATAAGGGATACTGACATAGCAGAACAGATGGTAGATTTCACAAAGAATCAGATTTTGATTCAGTCAGGCACTGCAATGTTAGCTCAGGCAAACATCCGGCCCCAGAGCGTACTACAGTTGTTTCGATAATGGGATGGATTAGTAAGCTTTTCTCACAAAGTGAGAAGAGTGAAAACTTTCCGAAGGAAAGTCCTTGTCGAAGGAAAGTAACTGCCCTAGGACAGTAGCTGTCCTAAGGACAGTAGCTGTCCTAAGGATAGTAGCTTCCCGAAAGTGAGGCCTTTCCATAAGAGAGTCACCCCTATTTTTATATAAGAAATAGGTGCTGAATCCATTCTTAATAGTACGCAGGGTTTAGTACTATCGAGATTATTAAGGGTAATATTACCTTTATAATTACAGATTGATCTTTGAAAGAGAAATAATCCACCCTCTTCCTTGATATGTAGTAGCCAGCAACTTATCTTATGCCCCTTATGGGGCATATATGCTATGCCCTTAAAAGGGGCCTAATTTTAGTTGCTGGTCTTAAAGCGGTATGCCTGTATTTCCCTTCTCGAGGGGGAAATGCGGTGAAGGGGATGAAAAGAGAGCGCGCATCGAAGTAGTTGCTTGTCCCTTTAAGTCATGCAGCTACAAGGAGAAAACCTTGAAAAAAAACCTCATGCAGGGAGGCATGGGATTAATCAAGGAGGGTAGCTTTATGATTATCAACCACAACATGAGCGCTATCTACGCCAACAGGATTTTAAAATTTAAATCCTTGAGCCTAGATAAGGACATTGCGAAGCTATCATCTGGGGAGCGGATTACGAGAGCAGGTGATGATGCATCGGGACTGGCCGTTTCTGAGAAGATGAGGTCTCAGATAAGAGGATTGAAGCAGGCAGCAAGAAACATTGAGAATGCTATCTCCTTTATCCAGACTACTGAGGGATACCTCCAGGAGATACAGGATATCATCCACAGAATAAGGGAGCTTTCAGTTCAGTCTGCAAATGGTATCTACACTATGGAGGATAGAATGCAGATCCAGGTTGAGGTATCACAGCTTGTTGATGAAGTCAACAGGGTTTCCTCACATGCTCAGTTTAACGGTTACAATATGCTTACCGGTGCATTTGCAAATCCTGCTGCCGGTGGAACACCTATGGCTTCAATGTGGTTTCAAGTTGGAGCTAACATGGACCAGCGGGAGAAGGCCTACATCGGTACCATGACATCCGTAGCTCTGGGCTTAAGTGCGGAGGGACTGGCAATCAGCCTCTCTACTCCTGGGGCAGCAAACAGTGCTATTGGTAAGGTTGAC
The DNA here is from genome assembly GCA_964424795.1 of uncultured Spirochaetota bacterium. GTDB lineage: Bacteria > Spirochaetota > B62-G9 > B62-G9 > DRHN01 > CAYRKG01. The sequence goes on along the minus strand of CAYRKG010000047.1, from coordinate 21,380 downwards.
GAGGCCTTAAAAATCGTATCCCGCCAGAGAGCCGATCTTGGTGCATACCAGAATCGGTTTGAGATGTCCGTTAAAGGTGTTTTGGTCGGTGCAGAGAATCTTCAGGCTGCTGAATCTCTAATTCGTGATACAGATATGGCTGAGCAAATGGTTGAATTCGTAAAGAACATGATACTGGTCCAATCAGGAACAGCGATGCTTGCCCAAGCCAACCTGAAGCCGCAGACGGTACTGCAGCTTCTAATATAGAGACCGGTATCTTGGGGGTGGTATTAGCCTAATCCAGTTGTAATCATATTGATCATGCAAAGGCGGTAATCCCTTGTAGAAGCGGGGGAATCGGAGCATGGGAAAGAAGGGTTCAGTGATCGGTGAGCCACCTCCTTCAAGTACCATGCAACGATTAGCTGGAAATGGATATTCCAGCGACCGAATCTCTATGGAGGGAGGAGATAGTATGATCATTAACCATAACATGTCCGCTGTTTTCGCGAACCGGATGCTGGCTCAGACTGAGAGAGAGATCTCAAAGTCTATTGAAAAGCTCTCATCTGGTTTGCGCATAAATAGGGCTGGTGATGATGCATCTGGCTTAGCTGTATCTGAAACCCTCAGGTCTCAGATAAGAGGATTAAAGCAGGGGCAACGAAATGCGCTTGACAGTATCTCCTTTATTCAAACTGCTGAGGGTTCATTACAGGAGGTACACTCTATCCTTCATCGGTTGAGAGAACTTTCTGTACAATCTGCAAATGCGATCTATTCCATGCAGGATAGAAGCCTGATTCAAGTTGAGGTCTCTCAGTTAACCCAGGAGATAGACCGTATAGCAGAAACTACTGAGTTTAACAGGTTTAAGATTCTGGATGGTTCAAATGAATCTTTTCAGTTTCAGGTTGGACCAAATCCAGAGCAAAGTATTACAGTGGCAATGAAAACAATGACCACTGCTGCTATCGGGATCTCAGGGCTGTCAATGTCCACTGTAAGCTCTGCAAATGAAGCTCTTTTTAGAGTTGACAGAGCGGTGGATGCTGTTTCAAGACAGAGAGCCACATTTGGAGCGATCCAAAGCAGACTTGAACATGTGGTTTCTAATCTTGCTGTTGCAGAGGAGAATCTTCAGGCAGCAGAATCTCGAATAAGGGATACTGATATGGCGCAGGAAATTGTCAACTTTATGCGCTTAAAAATCCTTCGGGATTCAGGGGTTGCTATGCTGATGCAGGCCAATCTACAGCCAGAATCAGTTATGAGGTTACTGGGTTAGGTTTATCACCGATCACAGACCTGCGGCTTAAAGCCGCAGGTGCTTTAAGCAGGTGCTTTAAGCAGGTGCTTTAAGCAATTGTTTGCTTTAAGCAATTGCTTGCTTTAGTAATATCAAAAATCATGATTTTTATGATTATTATTTTGGAGGTAAAAAATGGGAATAGAAATGATCAAAGGAACCCCAATTGAATATAAAATTGTTACAAAAAAACAGATTGTTGAAGCGAATGCGAAGAAGACTGTAAATGCAGATACACACAATAAAATCTATCTCAATGATGCCATAGAAAAGTTAAAGGATGCTGGGGATATTTTTAATCGAAGGCTAGATTTCAAAATCGATGAGGAAACCAACAGAATTATGGTAAAGGTAATAGATACAGAAACCAATAAGGTGGTAAAAGAGATCCCACCGGAGCAGCTTGTCCGTCTTGCTGCAAAAATTCAGGAAATGGTTGGTCTCCTCGTGGATGAAGAGAGATAGTGATTTTCTTGACCCTATATATTGACGTTGAAGGTATTTTGTAAAAAATGGAGTCAGGGTAAAAAAATCTTTTTGTATTTAGGCCGTAAGGCCTCAATTTGAGAGAAAGTGACATAACAGAGAATGCGGCC
>CAYRKG010000047.1:0-19393 GCA_964424795.1 uncultured Spirochaetota bacterium | reverse complement strand
TGTCCGCATTAATAGCTTGACACAAAATAACAGAGAATGCGGCCTGTCCGCATTAATAGCTTGACACAAAATAACAGAGAATGCGGCCTGTCCGCATTAGGGTTCTTGTATATTATTTTAAAAGATAGTCTGTATGATTTTGCCGAAAACAGGATCTCGTTTCTGAGAAATCGATGTTTTTGATAAAGAATAATGAATATTTATCGAAACTAATAATGAATAAGGTAATGAAATCCGAGTTTTCGGAAAGAATCATAGTCGATATTTAAACAGATACCCTTTTTAAGCTTTTCTGAAAGCTCGAATTTCCACTTTATCGATCGAATCCTACCGTTTGGGGATATTTATGCCTGATTTTAACCTGCCAGGAATATCAAATAAGATAGATATAAAAGAGATTATTGATAGTCTGGTAAAGGTTGAGAGTAAAAAGTTAGATAGATTTGAAAAGGCCAGAGGACAGTTAAATAAAGAGAAGAGTGCGTGGATCAATCTCGGTAATAAGATAAACGATCTACAAAATACCTGTAAGGAGCTCTACGGCTTTAGATCACCTTTTGAAGATAAGATAGCTATATCCAGTGAAGAAGCCATAGTAAGTGCTAAAGCCTCAAGAATAGCCTATCCCTCAAGGAACATTATAAAGGTTGAGCAGGTTGCACAAAGCGAAAGAATTATCTCTGATCCTGTTGAGAATAAGCGGATATTCAAAAAGGTACCTCATTTAAGATTAAATATTGGGGGAGAAGAATTCGAGGTGCATTTTGAAGGGGGAAGAATCGATAACCTTGTTGAGGCACTTAACAAACAGGCAGGAGATCACATTACCGCAAAGATAACAAAAGATACACAGGATACATCAGTACTAATACTTGAATCAAAACGAACGGGAAGCAAAAATAGGATTACAGTGGATGATAGGGATACTTTTGATCTGTTCAAGGATATTGGACTCTTTGAGGAAAAAGAGGCTTTAAGAGTAGATACAAGATTTCAAAAGGAGAAAATCGTTCCTCTGGAAAAGTCTTTTGAATATCACCTTGAGGATGACATTTTATCGCTTGACCCCAAGAACAGTGTACAGTTTGTCATCGATAAGGAGGTTAAAGCTTCACCAGATATATATCTTAAAATTAAAGTGAGGGCTATTGATATAGAGAAGGAGAAGGTTGAAGAGGTTCCTGTCACCTGGCCAGAGATAAAAAATATTGGAAAGGTAACAGTAAGAGATATAGAAATTGAAGGAGGGAAGTCTGTTTCTAATATAGCGGAGAAGATAGAGATAAAAGAGGAACCCATAGTAATAGATAACACTGTAATTGGAGTGATCGACTCAAGAGGATTGAAAAGTACAGTTGAAATTGATGAGCTTAGTGATGAATTCAGAGAGTATATATATAAACTTACCGATATTGTGAATGAGGGAGATAGAGTACAAAAGATTACATTTATCAATAATAATACAATGAGAAGAATAGAGTATAAAGATCTCGTCATAGAGGATATTTCTGAAATTGAGGGAATAGTTCCAAAACACATCGTTCAGCAGGCAAGGGATTCCATAATAAATATTGATGGCGTGAAGATTCAGAGGGAAACGAATGAAATCGATGATGCTCTGAAGGGTGTAAATCTTAAACTTATGAAAGCAAGCGATGATGAGGTTGTATTGACTATAGATAGAGACTTTGAAAAGATAACACAAAAGACTATAGCAATGATCGAACATTATAATACACTTCTAAAGTTTATCAATGATCATACGAAAGTTGTTGCCAGTGGAAACCTTACAGAGGAGAATGAGGCGGGAATTCTATCAGGTAATATTACAGTATTTGGTTTAAAGAATAAACTGCAGAATATAATGATGAACCCTTATCCAACTGATATGGGAAGAGGGCTCTCACTTCTTGCTCAGATAGGTATATCTATGGGAGCTCATGGTACAAGCTGGAATGATATTAAAGGAGGTTATTTACAGGTAGATGAGGATAAGTATATTGAGGCATTTAAGAACTATCCTGAAATAGTAAAGCAGCTTTTTGGATCGGATACGAATAATGATATGGTTATTGACAATGGTGTGGCTTATGTTATGGAAAAGATGCTAAAGGGATACTCTGATCCCAAGACAGGAATTGTTACATACAATATAAAAGATACCGATACTGGAATTAGGGATCAGGAGAAACGAATTGATGAGTGGAGTGAGCATTTGGAAGAGTACAGGAAGAAACTCGAAAGTGACTTTACTATAATGCAACAGGCTCTCCATGAACTGGAACAGAATCAGAAGAGTCTAGAAAACTTTTCAAACCAGTTAAGAAATAAATAGCTCATTTAAATCAAATAGATGATTTACCTGGCAGGGTATAAATAATGGAGATATTTTTTAATGAAGAGAAGCTAGATTTTAAACTTGAAGATGAGAAGAACCTCGGAGATATTTTGAGGAGCCTGGAAAATTGGGTATCAGAAAACAAGGGTATAATTCAAAAAGTTCTTGTGGATAAGAAGAGTATTCCCCTGGAAAATGAAACATACGTGTCTGAAAGAGATATATCATCTATAGAAGAGATAGAGGTTTTCTCCTCCACACGTACAGAGCTTGCAGTTGAAACTATTACAACTCTTGGCGAATATATACTTATGATACTAAATGAATATATGAAGGAAGAGAGCATTAAATCCTACGATTCAATTATGGAAGGTTTGAAACTCATCGATGAGGGGACTAAAGGTTGCTTGAGAGTATTAGGAATTAAGGACCTGGTTGTAATAAATAATAAGGGGAAAAGTCTTAGAGATATTTTATTAGAGATAGATCAGTTTATTCTAATGCATGAAAAAAGATATATTGATTCTAACGGTATGGTAACTCTTGAGGCTTTACTGAATCAGCTTTTATATACCATCCCCAAGCTGCTCAAATGGATCGCCGTAAAAGACAGAGAGATTGACAAAATTCACTGCTCTTCATTCATTAAAGAGCTTTTTGAGGATATACATACTATCTGTTCAGAGTCATTAGACAAGTTTGAGCAGATAGGAAGGGATTTACAAATTGGAAATGACTTGCAAGCTCTGAACAATCTTTGCTATTTGACTGAAATACTGGATGAAGTGATAATTCTACTTAAAAGAGCACAGGACATTTTCAAGATTGATTTCAAAAAATTGACAGGATTACATAAAAATATAGATGATCTGTTTCAGAATATAACTAGTAGGTTGAAGGAGGTGGAAGATGCATTCAAAGAGGGGGATATGGTTACAGTAGGGGACTTAATGGAGTATGAAGTCGAACCTCTCTTTGAAAGCATGGTGGATATGATTGGAAAAATCAATATTTTTCTTAGATAAGTTTGTATTTTTTAGTTGACATGGAAAGAATATTGGTTTAATTTGAAGGTATTGAATCATTCCTTAAATCTGCTGTTTATAAAACTTCAATAAACCGCAAGAAAACTGATCATACGAGGTTTGACAAAAAAAAGGAAGTTCTTCAAAAAAGTTATTGAGGATATTCTATTAGTCCTGATAAAAAAAGTTCCCATATATCCTATAAATAGAATTTTTACCAGCTAATTTTTGAATAAAAGGGAAATGGAGTAAATATGGAGACAACAGATAGAAAAAATGGATCAACCGATGAAGATTCTTTGGAAGAAACGATAACTCAATCAGAGAACGATAAGGAATCCGTACCGGATACTGAGGCAGTTATAGAATCTAAAGATCAGATTGGGATTGGGAGTGGTATTGGTAAAGTAGCAGTCATTAAAAAGGTAAAGAAAAGGCTCGATGAAGAGAAGAAAATCGATTTTGCCAAGTTGAACATCAATGAGCTTACAAATATGACAATATCTGGTTTATCAGCGTTTGCCCGAGAATTTAAAATTGAAGGAATAAGCAGGATGAAAAAGCAAGATCTCATCTTTGCTATCCTTCAGGCCCAGACAGAAAGGCATGGCCTCATATTCGCATCAGGTGTTTTAGAAATCCTGCAGGATGGGTATGGATTTTTGCGATCTCCAAGTTACAATTACCTGCCAGGTCCTGATGATATATATGTATCACCCTCACAAATTCGACTATTTGGGTTAAAAACAGGAGATACAGTATCTGGCCAGGTTCGTCCACCAAAAGAAAACGAACGATTTTTTGCACTTCTTCGAGTAGAGGCAGTCAATTTTGAAGATCCTGAGGTAGCACAAAGAAGGATACTTTTTGATAATCTTACTCCGCTTTACCCAGACAGTCGGTTTAATCTTGAAACTACTTCAGATAATATATCAATGAGGATTGTAAACCTCTTTACTCCAATAGGGAAAGGGCAGCGAGGGCTTATTGTTGCATCTCCGAGAACCGGGAAAACAATACTATTACAGCAGACAGCAAATTCTATTACGACAAACCACCCTGAGATAATACTCATGGTTCTTCTGATCGATGAGAGGCCTGAAGAGGTTACTGATATGCAGAGGAATGTAGATGGTGAGGTGATTAGTTCAACATTCGATGAGCCTGCCACAAGACATGTACAGGTCGCAGAGATGGTGATAGAGAAGGCAAAAAGGCTCGTTGAGCATAAGAAGGATGTTGTTATACTCCTGGATAGTATTACAAGACTTGCTAGAGCCTATAACCAGGTTGTTCCCACATCTGGTAAAATACTATCTGGAGGAGTTGATTCAAATGCGCTCCATAAACCGAAAAGATTCTTTGGAGCAGCAAGGAATATAGAAGAGGGGGGAAGCCTAACCATACTTGCTACGGCATTGATTGATACAGGAAGCAGAATGGATGAGGTCATATTTGAAGAGTTCAAAGGAACAGGTAATATGGAAATACATCTTGATAGGAGGTTGGTGGAGCGAAGGATATTCCCTTCTATCGATATATGGAAATCAGGTACAAGAAAGGAAGAACTGCTCCTATCAGAAGAGGAACAGCAGAAATTATGGGTTTTGAGAAAGGTTCTCCACCCTATGAATGAAATAGAGGTGATGGAATTATTATTAGAGAAGATGCATGCAACAAAGAGTAATGCTGCATTTCTGCGGTCAATGAATAATACAGGCTGATACCATCGAATATGAAAATCTTGCCTGGAGTTAAATTATAAGAAATAGTTTTGATAAAACCACTGTTTTTATTATATTATGGTGCAAGTTGAGAAGAATATCTGGAGATTTGAATGAAAAAGGGTATACATCCAGAATATAAGCCAGTTGTTATTACCTGTGCCTGTGGTAATAAAATAAAGACGAGGTCCACTGCAGATATTTCACATGTTGAAATATGCTCGGCATGTCACCCGTTTTTTTCAGGAAAGCAGAAACTTGTAGATACAGCAGGAAGGATCGAGAGGTTTAAGAGAAAGTATAAAATTAAAGAGGCAAAGAAGTAATTTCATAGCTTGAAAATTTTCTTTTTAGCCAAAAAATACATATTTAAGAAAGTGCCTATTTAGATTAAACCTTCCTTATAAAATCCTTAATATGGTTCACCATATTTTTTATAAGTTTTCGGGAATCCATATGGAGAAGACTGTATGAATAAAGAGAAGGGCAATAAAGACCATATAGGGGGGCAGGCTGTTATTGAAGGGGTGATGATGAGAAATATGGATATATACTCTATTGCAGTTCGTAAGCAGGATGGAACTATTAAGGTTGTTAGAAAGGACATTAATAGTCCCTCGAAAAACTATAAAGTTTTACGCTATCCTTTTATAAGAGGAATTACAGCCCTGCTGGAGAATCTCGTTCTGGGTATTAGATCGCTCCTCTATTCTGCGGAAGTGGCCATGCCGGAAGATGAAAATCCTAAAAAACCAAAGAATAGTTCTAATATTTTCATTATTTTTGGAATGATACCTGCCCTTGCATTGGGGGTTGCACTCTTTTTGGTATTACCAAACATCTCTACTCATTTCATAGGTATTATTGAGAAAGATAACCCGTTCCTCTTTAATATCATTGCAGGATCAATAAGGCTCGCAGTATTTCTTCTTTATATTATTGTTATCTCTTTTATGAAAGATATTAAAAGAGTTTTTCAATATCATGGTGCAGAACATAAATCCATTTTTTGTTATGAAGAAAAAAAACCACTCATTATTGAAGAAGCGAAAAAGTTCAGCACTTTACATCCAAGGTGCGGTACTTCTTTTCTATTTTTTGTTTTTTTTATTACTATCATCGTTTTTCCACTTATAACTGTCCTGGTTGAATTATTGTACAAAGAGTTCATGAATCTGCATATTGTATACAGAAAAGTAATAACAATTTTTCTTCATATCGTTGTTGCCTTACCTGTTATAGCTTCTCTATCCTATGAACTTTTAAAGTTGTCTGATAAACTGAAAAGTAGTATCCTTGTAAAGATTCTAATAGCACCTGGCCTTCTTCTCCAGAGAATAACTACCAAAGAGCCGGATGAAAAACAGCTTGAAGTAGCTCTTGCTGCTGTGAAAGCAGTGTTATAAAAAAGTACACAATCTTTGTTATAAAAAATCATACAATTATTAATATTGTATTTTACCTCTATTATCCACTCTCCTAACTATCAATATTTTCATACTTACAGCTCCACATAGATAAAAAATATGGCATAATATTTGCTTATATTCTTTTCGGGGTTTAGTATGGCTGTAATAAATACAGATAGAGAACAGGAAAACAGTTTAAATACATATCTAATTCAGATCAGTAATGATAAACTTTTAACTGCTGAAGAAGAAAAGATATTATCCAGAAGGATATTGAATGGAGACAAGATAGCGCGGAAGATACTTATTAACTCCAATCTTCGTCTCGTTGTAAAGATTGCGAAGGGATATCTTTCTCATGATATGGAGTTACTGGATTTAATCCAGGAAGGAAATATTGGCTTGATAAAAGCTGCTGAAAAATTTGATTTCAAGAAGAATGTAAAGTTTAGTACCTATGCCTCTTTTTGGATTAGACAGAGCATAGCTCGTGCTATATCAAATAAAAGCAGGATTATTAGATTTCCTTATAGAAAGGAAGAAAGGATTAGAAAGCTCGAGCATGCTCAACAAAAACTTTCAAAAGACCTTGGCAGAAATCCTGATGTGGAGGAACTCGTTGACGAAACTAATATTAAAGAGAAAGAGGTAAGAAATATTCTTAGACTCCCAGATACATTTCTATCCTTTGAATCATCATCTGAATGTGATAATTTTTCACTGAGGAAGATGATTGAAGATCCCAAGTACAGTCCAGAATATATTGTAATGAAAAACTACCTGCGAGAAAAGACCAGGGAGATGTTAACAATTTTAACTGAAAGGGAGAAGAAAGTACTTCTTTTAAGATATTCATTCCTGCAAGGTGAAAGGTTTACATTAAAGGAAATCGGGAGTAAGTTATCAATCTCTCCAGAGACGGTAAGACAGATAGAGATAAGAGCTTTGAAGAAGATAAGGGAGCACTTCAGTCATTTAAGGGAGTTTCTTCTCAATTGAGGTTAATACAGTGGTTGTTAACATCGGGATCAATAATCCGGTGCTTGGTGTTTATTAACCGAATTGTTAAAAACCCGGTGGCTACTAGTAACCCGGTGGCTACTAGTAGCCCCTGGACATTTCTCGAGTTTTATCCTTCTTGTACAGTTCGGCATAATAGAAGCCCCTGTTTCGTAAATCCTCCTTGATTCCCTGCGGGAAAGGAATATGTCTCCAGAATATAGATCTAACCTCTTTGGAGAGTTTCTGAACTGCCCGGGACTCAAAAAGGACCCATAGAATATAATCCTGAATGAAATATTCTTTTAGATCACCCTTCAATTTATTTTTCTGTGTGTACTCATAGTAGTGACCAGTTAATCCCTCTTCCATCCAGTAATGGAGCGCTTTTTCTTTAGCTATCTGCCACCTCAAATCCCCGAATGCATACAATATTGCAGTTTTTAAGTCCCGTGGAAACATGGGAACAGCAATTCTACCTTTACTGGTAGCTTTATTCATTCTATCAAAAGGCTCCCAGCATATTCCATAATCGCCATAAGATGGGACAATAATGAAGTATGGAACTATTCTGTGTTCTTTCTGTTTATACATTCTTTTAAATATCCCGGGATCAACCTCTTCAATCTCTTTAATAGCCATCTCAAGGTTGTTCTTTGTACAAACATCTTTTTCTATTCGTGGCATATAGGTTTTTGTGAGAAATGGAAAGTGGTTGCCCTGTCTTCCTACAGTCATCTTTACCATCTGTCGAATTACAAAAAACTCATCTTTTACGGTCTTTGTATCGATTATATCTGTTACTTCACCGCCCTTTGTACTTAGCGATCTAATATCATCCTTCAGACTTTTAAGGGTGTTGTAGGTATCCTCAATATCCCTGTTAGATTTCAATAGATTCTTTAAGATATCCTGGATTTGAGAGATTGTCTTTTTTTGCTCAATATTATAGGGTGCAATTGCATTTTCATATTCATGTCTTGTATCATGATTTAGAATTATCGACACGCTACTCTTCAGAGATTTTTCTATCATGAGATGTTGTTCTATCTTTTGTTTCAGGTTTGCCAGTTCTGCCTCTTTTGAGCCAAGCTTTCTATCTAATTTATCTTTTAAGACAGATGGAGATTGTTTCTTTGCTTTTACGGTTTCATCGACTGAGCTCTGCTTTATCTTTCCGTTTCCTATCATCAAAAGCCATTCGTCAATGTAATAAAAATCATAAGAGAGATTACTTTTTTCACTTATTCCGAAAAGAATACCTTTCTGCTTTTCATCAATGAATGAATTGCTGAGAAGACCATATCTATACAGCGCCTTCATTTCATCTGTTAGATTATCAAAGAAGCTATCGATGAGAAATGTCAGCATATTCCAATAGGCTGGTATAAGCTTTTCTCTATACATTGATTTTTCATCTTTTTCATCTGCTTTGAAAAAATTAGAGATTAAATCATGAACCCGTCTTCCAGATTCTTTTGCCTCATCAATTATTTTTGTGTAGAGATTTTTGTCACTCAGGATTTTATTAATGTTGATGGGCAGTATCTCTCTTTTAGGTACAGGTTTTACGATATCAGAGTCAGCTTCAATGGCTATTTCCTCTTTCTCCTCTTCTTCTACTACTTTTTCCTCCTCTGGTTCTATACCTAAAAGTTCCGCAATTTCTGGATCTAGTTCTTGATCATTTTCCAATTTCAACTCCTTATATGATTTGATTAGATGCTGATGCTAGTTAAACTAATCAGTTAGGCGAACTTCGAGTTTTCAAATTTAACAAACTTAATCATAATATTTTCCTAAATAGTTATATTTTTTAATGATTTAGTCGCTGGTGAATAACTTCACCAGCTCAATAATTAGTTCTTTCAGAAATAATTAGAAACAGAAGTTCCCGACAACCTTTGATTTTATAACCAAAGGTTGTCAGCACTCCATTATTTTTACTGTATGACCACCCTTTATTATCTATTTGGCTAAAACTCGAAATTCAATATAGTAATCATTTTAATAATAAATAAATAAATTTGCAATTAAATCTTAAGTATAGATATACTCACTGTGTATCTAGGATTTATAGTGATCTTTTCGACAAAAAATATCAGTAAAGGTGGTATATATTAAGACAAGTTACCAGATATGTATAATAATGGTAAGAGAAAAAGATCTTCTGTTTGTTTATTTAAACTGCTTTGTGAAAAAATGGAGGTGAGGGGATTCGAACCCCTGACCCCTTGAATGCCATTCAAGCGCTCTCCCAGCTGAGCTACACCCCCTTGAGATAAAATTAAAAACAAATGGATTTTATGTCAAGCGTAAATTGTGGTTGACTTTTATAGGTAGTGATTTATTTTATCTAACATCCGGAGAGAAGATGAAATCTGGAGATTTTACTATTGATGGGAAAAAGAAGAGAGAAAAAATATACTGTGCGAACTGCTCACACTGTGTTGTTTTTAAGCAGGTACTGGGCCATAGAAGCTCCTATGTACTGAGGGTTAGATGCAGTAAGGGTGTATGGAAGAAGAGATCCGGTGAGGAAAAAGTCTATAAATATTTTACCATTGTAAGACGAACACTTAAGAAGTGCGAATTTTATGATCCTATGGGTGATGAAAAAGCTTTTATTAAGGATTTGAAAAAGAGCCTTCCGGTAAAAGATGATATATTTTCCTGATAGTTCCCTTTATATTATAATCGCTATATAGCAGTATGAATAAGATTTATTGGTATTACTTGCGTCTTTAATGTCCAGAAATTGGTGTGATATAATAATATATTTATCGTGATCTATTTTTTGCGTTAAGTCATAATAGTTTAATAGGAAGTATTATGAGAGGGCAGCGTTTTTTCTATATCTTGCTAGTACTAATTATTTATTTTATAGGTAATACCTGTGCGTCAAATAAACCAGTACTTTATAATGATGGGAAGCCACTTACAATAACTGAATATGAAAAGATAGCACAACGAGAGTATGATAATGATCATTGTGAATATGCGATTGAAGCATACAGAGCAATAATAGAGAATTATCCAGAAAACGTAAAGGCACAGGCATGGGCACATTATGAGATTGGATTTTGCTATTATGTACTTAAAGAGTATGACAATGCTGAGAAATACTTTCGAAGGGTAATAAATGAATTTCAGGATCCTGCTGCACGAAAACTAACGGAAAAGATGATAGCAAAAATTGAGACAGAAAGGGCTGGTAAGAAAAAGTAAGAAAATCCTGCTGCACGAAAACTAACGGAACAGATGATATCAAAAATTGAGACAGAAAAGGCCGGTAAGAAAAAGTAAGAAAATCCTGCCGCTAGAAAACTAACGGAACAGATGATAGCAAAAATTGAGACAGAAAAGGCCGGTAAGAAAAAGTAAGAAAAGCATGCTGCACGAAAACTAACGGAACAGATTATAGCAAAAATTGAGACAGAAAAGGCCGGTAAGAAAAAGTAAAAAAGTTTTTTTAAAGATATTTTTCTTTATACTGTCTATTGGAATTTTACCCCTAACGGTTTCTCTCCTCATTAATATACCTGATTTATTTGCAAATTATAACAGACTCACATCTGAAATGCTTTTCACATGTGGAGGATTTAGCCTTTTTATTTTTTTATTCTTTCTTTTTGGTCCACCTGTAAAAAGCTACATTCTAGAACATGAGCTTTCACATCTTCTTTTTGCCTTCTTGAGTGGTATTGAAGTAAAGAAGTTTTCTATTAAGGATAGTGAGGGTTATGTAAAGACAGAAAGAATTAATATCATTATCGCCCTTGCGCCTTACTCTCTACCCTTGTATACACTTTTCATAATAATCATCTATAGAATTTTAGTTGTTTTTTATAGAAGTAATATTCTCGCTTCAATATTTTACTTCATTATTGGAATAACGATTTCTTTCCACATAATTGCTACCATTCATTATCTACAACTGGATCAGCCCGATCTTAAAAGATATGGATATTTTTCATCATTAGTATTTATATTAACCTGGTCACTATTTATATTATCATTGATATTTGCTCTTCTTTTTGAGAGGGTTGAACTTATTCGATATTTACGGATATCACTTTTTCAATGTATTAATTTTTATAGAGGGGTACTTGCATTATTTTTTTCTTGACGACGAATGAGGAGGTAATTATATTTTTTATTGTTAAATTTTAAACAATATACCCTCGATATTTTACTTGAATGGAGTTTAATTATTGATTAAAAAATTTGGTCTTTTAAGATAAGGGTGAAATATCTTTAAAACAATGAGTATTAAAGCATAAAATCAACCATATGCCAGAATACTTTTACAGGTTCTGCAAGGGGGCGCTTTACTATTATATGTATGTAAGGTTTGAGTGGGAAGTGATCCTTCCGTGAAACCTACATTGAGAATTAGACCTTCAAAATTTCTATCAGTGAATTTTTATTAGTAAAATATATCGTTCAAAGGGGGGTGTTGTGTCTTCACAGGTTATAGAATTTCCAGCAATTTGGATCGCAGGTGCTGCATGTTCAGGATGTTCAATATCGCTCCTTAATACAATCAATCCAAGTATCCAAAACGTCTTAGTAGACCCTGTACTTCCAGGAAAGCATGTATCCCTTAAATTCCATACCACAGTCATGGCGGGTCAGGGAGAACCAGTTCTTAAAGTTATGATGGATACAGCTTCTCAGAAAGCTGATGAATTCCTGCTCATTATAGATGGATCAATTCCAACAGCAGATAATGGTCTTTACTGTACTATTGGTGAATTTAATGGAAAACATATTACTATGAAGGATATGGTTACGGAGCTTGCACAGAGCGCATTCGCTGTGATTGCTGTTGGAACATGTGCTGCTTTTGGAGGTATACCGAAGGGTATTCCAAATCCTACAGGGTCACAATCAGTGATGGAATACTTTAAAAATGGGGGTATTGAAAGGCCAGTCATTAATATACCTGGATGTCCACCGCACCCGGATTGGATGGTTGGAACAATAGTACATATTCTTTTAAATGGACTTCCATCAGCGGATGATCTTGATGAAAAACTAAGACCAAAAGCCTTTTTTGGTAAACTCATTCATGATAACTGCCCCCGCCGTGGTTATTTTGATGCAGGTCAATATGCAAAAAATCCAAGTGAGCCTGGATGTCTTTATGAAATAGGGTGCAAAGGCCCTGTTACCTATGCAGATTGTCCAATAAGGCATTGGAATAATGGAGTAAACTGGTGTATTGGTTCAGGAGCGCAGTGCATTGGTTGTGTTGAACCTGAATTCCTCGATAAGCTTGCTCCGATGTTCGAAAAGCTGGATGAAGAGGCTCTTGAAAGGTTTAAAATCAAAACACGTTGATGGATAAAATGGAGGGTATATATGTCAACAAAGATAACAATTGACCCTGTAACCAGAATTGAAGGTCACATGAAGATAGAAGCTACTGTTGATGATGGATCGGTAAAGGATGCACACTGTTCAGGCACACTCTTCAGAGGCTTTGAGATCATTCTCAAAGGAAGGGATCCGAGAGATGCACAGCGTATTACTCAGAGGGTATGTGGTGTCTGCCCTGCTGTTCATGGAACAGCCTCTACATTAAATCTTGATAGTGCTTTTGGTATTGCTGATAAAATACCAGATAATGGGAGAATTCTCAGAAATCTTGTGCTTGGCTCAAACTACCTACAATCCAATATACTTCACTTCTACCATCTTACCGCTCTCGATTTTGTCGATGTGGCAGCAGTTTCGGATTATATGGGAAAAGATGTTGAATTAAACTCACTAAAAAACTTTATTGCCAGAGGTGAATTGGCACCCTTCGTTCCAAGGTACGAAGGTGACTATCGTTTTAGTACAGAAATGAACCAGGAACTGGCAAAGCACTATCTCAAAGCTTTTGAAATACGAAGACTTGCTCATGAAATGCTTACTCTATTCGGAGGAAAGATGCCACACAATGCTGCAATCGTCCCTGGTGGAATAACGGAACATCCTTCTGTAGATAAAATTTCTAGGTTTCTCTGGAGGCTGAATAAGATCAGGAATTTTATTAACAATGAATACATTCCAGATGTCAAAGCTGTAGCTCAAATGTACCCGGATTATTTCAGGATTGGTGAAGGTCCTGGAAATTTCCTTTGTTATGGAGCTTTTGACCTAGAGGGTACGAGTAAAGATTATTCAACACGGGAAAGGCTGTTTCTACAAGGTGCAGTTGAGGGGATGAGTATTTTTAAGAAATTGAACACAGATAATATTACAGAAAGCATCAAGCACTCATGGTACGATGGTGAAGATGCTCTTCATCCATCTAAGGAGGACACAAAACCAAATGTACACAAAAAGGGAGGATACAGCTGGATCAGATCCCCGAGATATGAGGGGAAGGTTTACGAAGTAGGACCGCTTGCGCGGTGGGTTGTTTCCTACTTTGCAGGTCAAAAACAGGTGAAGGAGGTTCTTGACAGTATCATAAGTGAACTTGGTATTGAACTGAAGGATCTAAATTCTGTTCTTGGAAGGCATGCAGCCCGTGCGCTTGATACAAAACTCGTTGCAGATAGTATGGCTGAATGGCTGTTGGAGCTAAAGCCGGAAGCGCCGGTATATGTAGAGTATGATATACCTGAAGAATCAGAGGGAATGGGAATTGTTGATGGTCCGAGGGGTGCGCTTGGTCACTGGATAAAGATTAGGAATAGGAAGATAGATAAATATCAGCTTGTTGTACCAACTACATGGAACGGCTCTCCAAAGGATGAAAAGGGTCAACCAGGACCAATGGAGCAGGCCCTCATTGGTACAAAAGTGAGAAATTCTGAAAATCCGTATGAACTTGTCCGTATTGCACGATCCTTTGATCCCTGCCTTGCGTGCTCAGTTCACACAGTAAATATCAAAGGGAAAACAGTTGGAGCTCTAAGGATTGTATAAAAAGAAGATTGCAGTTGTTGGAGTTGGAAATATCCTTATGGGAGATGAAGGTGCTGGTATAAGGGTAATAAATGAGCTAGAAAAGAGAGGTTATTCACAGAAGGTTGATCTTATTGATGCTGGTACAGCTTTCTTCGATATAGTTCCAGAATTAAAACAGTACGATAAGGTTATTATCGTGGATGTGACAAGGGGAGGGCAGAAGCCGGGCACAATATATCGCTTTGAATTGAATGATGTTGAATCACAGAATGAGATATCATTATCTGTCCACGATATTGGGGTCTTACAGTCATTTAGACTTGAAAGTATTATGAGTGATATACCGGACGAGATTGTTTTTTTTGGTATCGAACCTTATCAAATAAAAATTTCCATGGAGCTTTCCCCTGTAATAAAGGGCACAATCAACAGATTGGTTGATAGGGTAGCCCAAGAATTAAAGAAAGATGGAATCTAAGAGATGATATTGATTAAGGAGGAATGGTAATGGTTGTTAGTGTTTCTAAACCAGACAATGAGATTATAGAGATACTCTCGAGCTTTGAAAAGCTATTTATTGTTGCATGCGGCGGATGTCCTGTAGGGTGTGAATCGGGTGGGATGGAGCGTGTTAAAGAGCTGGTAGAATTACTTTCTCAGAATGGTAGGTCGGTTACAGGAAGTATTCTCATAGATTTTCTGTGCAACAAGGCACTTGTTGGCTCAAAACTCAGCTACCAGCTTGATAAACTCAAAGCTGCCCAGGCTGTTCTAGTAGTATCCTGTGGTATTGGAGTCCAGGCTACTGGAAATATACTTGATATACCTGCTATTCCAGCCAATGATACACTTTCGAGTCAGGGAATGCAGGGACTTTGGCCATCATCGGAAAGATGTGCAGGATGCGGAACCTGCTATCTAGCTCTTACAGGTGGCATCTGTCCTATCACCTCCTGTTCCAAAAGCCTTCTTAACGGGATGTGCGGCGGACAGCATGACGGGAAGTGCGAAGTAGAAAAGTCAAGGGATTGTGGCTGGTATCTCATATACAATCGATTAAAGGAGCTCGGGAAACTTGATAATTTGAAAAAGATTCCCGCCTTAAGGGATCATAGAAAACTTGATGTTCCTGATACCGAGCGAACTACAACACGGTGGGCTCTTGAAAAGGCTGAAATCTATAGGGCACCGAAGCAGATTTCTCCAGAGGGAGGAGGCTTAACATGAGCAAATTGCAGGAAAGTTTGAAGCAGGGTAAATTTACCATTACAGGTGAGATAGGGCCTCCCAAGGGGATTGATCTGACACACTGTATGGAGGAAGAGGTCTTATATATAAAGGATCGTGTCGTAGCAATTAATGTTACAGATAACCAGAGCTCAGTAATGCGAATCAGTTCACAAAGTGTATGTTCACTCCTGGCTCAGCAGGGACTGGAACCTATCCTCCAGATAACATGCAGGGACAGAAACAGACTTGCAATCCAGGGAGATATTCTTGGAGCTTATGTTCAGGGTATAAGAAATATTCTTGCACTCACAGGAGATCACAACACGGCAGGTGATCATCCTGAGAGCAAGCCTGTATTTGACCTTGACTCTGTGAGTCTCCTTGTGGCAATAAATTCTCTTAAGCACGGAAAGGACCTTGCAGGGCAGGAACTCGAAGGTATACCTGAGGATATTTTCCCAGGTGCTATAGTCACTCCCGGGGCTGATCCTGTTGAAATGCAGCTCATAAAAATGGAGAGAAAGATAGAAGCAGGTGCTTGTTTTTTCCAGACACAGGCTATCTATGAGCCAAAGATTTTTGAAAATTTCATGGAAAAGGCGTCCAGGTTCAATGTGCCTGTCCTCTGTGGAATTGTTATAATAAAATCTGCTGGTATGGCAAAATATATGAATGATTTTGTTCCTGGTGTAATTGTACCAGAAGATATGATTACACCTCTTAAAGAAGCATCAAGAGAGGATAGGCCAAAGAGGAGTATTGAGCTCATGGCAGATTTTATCAGAGAGATAAAACCCATGTGCCAGGGTTTACACATTATGGCAATGGGATGGGAGAGGCACGTTCCCGAGCTTCTTGATATGTGTAATTTATAAATCGATTCCCCAGTATCTTGCCTCTGTAGGACAAATACCTACAACTTACTGAGTCAAAATCCTACAAAAAAATCAGACTATTACCTACATCTTGATTCTATTTTATCTGATATACTATGATAAATTAATTAAATGTTATTTACATAAGTTTATGAAGGTAAATAGTGTGCTATGTAAGTTATTATTGCCGATGATTCATCATATAGCTTTGATGATCGGTATTAAGGTACTAAATACATTTTGTGCAGACTTGAATTGTGGTAATAATGACTTTTAAATCACTTATCTGAACATGAAATAATTTAAAATATATAATTATTATTGAGGTTATTTATAGAGTTTGGAGGAGCTTTTTTATCCTATAGTAGAATGGTCATGAAGATTAGTCAGGTTCCTCTAACAATTAAATTCCTGGTTTCTATTATCATAATTTGTCTGATGTTGCTGAGCAAACCTTAAGGACGAAAGAAGGTGCATCTTATGCATTTAATCAGAAGTTTAATGCTGCTATTTTTTGGCATTATGCTTGTCCCACGGGCCTCTGCTGAACCACTGATCTTCCTGTCCACGCAGCTCTCCCAGATCAATGAAGCCAGCGTGATGCGACAGGTAATTCTTAAAGGCTTCTCGCATGAGGTTGATTTCAAACCTTGTGACAACAGAGAGGTTTTTAATCAACTGGTGATTGGTTCTATGAGCGACACAGACAGATCATACCTTATAGGAGGTCTACACGGTGATTTCGTAGCTCTTTACAGGAAAGGAGTCCTGAACACCGTCGATGATATGTGGTCCAGGTTGGAAGGACGTGAGTTTGTAGAGAGTTTTATCAAGCTCGGGATATTTGAAGGGGACAACCACTACTTTATTCCATGGATGCAGGCGACCTACATCATGGCCGCAAACAGATGTGCATTGAAATATCTACCAAAAGACGCCACACTGGACAGACTCACCTACGACCAGCTTGAGGAGTGGGCATCAAAAATGCACAAGGCTGCTGGCGAATCAAAGCTGGGTTTTCCGGTGGGCACAAAAGGGCTCATGCACCGGTTCTTGCAGGGGTACCTCTATCCGTCCTACACGGGAAGCACTGTGAGAAAATTCCGAAGTCCGGAAGCAGAAACAATGTGGAAAGCTTTTCGTGAGCTATGGAAACATGTGAGCAATCGATCTCTGAGCTATAACAGCATGGGAAAACAGCTGCTAACCGGAGAGGTCTGGGTGGCATGGGATCATACTGCAAGACTTTTAGAGGCTTTTCAAGAGAGGCCCAATGAGTTTGTTGTCTTTCCAGCCCCGGCCGGTCCCAAGGGACGTGGCTTCATGGTAGTTCTGGCAGGATTGGGTTTGCCGAAAGATTCTTACAGTAGCGAAGCAGCAGATTTAATTGAATACCTGACTCGTCCCGAAGTGCAGATTTATACTTTGGAAAGTGTAGGCTTTTTTCCGGTGGTTCAAACTGGCGATACCGGAAAACTGCTCCCAGGTCTTGCAAAGATCAAAGATGGTGTTTTGAAGCAGTCAAGCTCCAGGGATGCGGTTCCCAGCTTACTTCCAGTAGGTCTCGGGGAAAAGGAGAAAGATTTCAACATGGTATACCTTGGAGCCTTCTCGAAAATCGTACTTCGGGGGAGTGATATCCGACCAGTCCTGGAATCACAGGCAGAAAAGCTGTGCCAGATAATTGTAGAATCTCAGGCGCGATGCTGGGCACCAGACGAACCAAGCACGGGTCCCTGTCCAGTGGAGTAGAAGATGCGTATTCGTGGTATTCGTTTTGTCGTTGCTCTATTCGTCGTATTTACTGTTATTATAGCAGGTGGGGGTTGGTATGTATGGTCGACTCTGCATAGAATTGAAACATTGCTTCCAGTAGCAAGTTTAGCCCAGCACAGAGAAGTTTATGGGCTGATACAGGCTTTATCTAGACTTGAGAGTGCGCTGGACAGCTTTAAGACCGAGACCTCGGATGATCGGTTGGAGGAATTCGCTGTATCTCTGGATATTGCATATTCCTTGACTCAAAACTTTCTGGAAGAACTTTCGGCAGTTACATCTAAAGACTACCTTATCCTTGGAGACGAGATCATGCGGGTTCTAGATACTCTGGATCACTGGGCCGAAGTCACGCCGGAGATCGATGAAAGTAACCTTCTGGCGGCACATACCCGTCTTGAAGACATAATCGAAGAGCTCAGAAGCGCCTATCTATTGGCTAATAAGGAAGTACTTGAGACTTTAACACGGCAGGTCGAGCAAATCGAACATCTGCGGGTCAGTATACTTGTTGTTATGTTGTTGATTGCCTTATGCCTAACGGCTACAGGTCTGTTGATCCTGTGGCAACGTAGAATGCTTAAGCTTTTAGCCGAAGCCAGATCAGAGGCGCGGGAGAACGAGGAGCGCTTGAATCTTGCTTTAGAGGGAGGGGACCTCGGCTTCTGGGACATTAATCTTCAGACATATGACATAATTGTCAATAAGCGTTGGGCGGAAATACTAGGCTACTCTTTAGATGAAATCAAGCATATATATACGACCTATAGAAACAGCATTCATCCAGAAGACCAGGAGAGAGTCAAGAAGGTTGGCAGAGACTATCAGGCTGGTAAAACAGCTACATATGATGTAGAATACCGCGCCATCACCAAACAGGGAGATATACGATGGCTAATCTCCAAGGGAGCTATTGTTGAGCGGGACAAGCAAGGTTCACCTCTGAGGATGGTCGGTACTGTACATGACATAACTGAACGAAAAAAAGCTGAGGAATCCATCCTGATAGCCAAACAGGCTGCGGAAGAAGCCAACAAGGCTAAGAGTGAGTTCCTAGCCAACATGAGCCACGAATTGAGGACACCTCTCAATTCAATCCTTGGCT
>CAYRKG010000046.1:0-42225 GCA_964424795.1 uncultured Spirochaetota bacterium | reverse complement strand
TGATGTGGAGGTAAATATAACCACATTTTTCAGGGTCTGTGCAGGTGTGAGTTACAGGTTTGTAATCGGCGCTCAGGGATTAGCAGGCTTAAACGATGCTCTGTTAGGTGGGCCAGCTGCAGAGATAGTATTAAAATTTGGAAAATTTTGATATAATAGGATTTGTATATTTGTTCTTATCTTTTATCGATAATATTCTAAAAAGAGTTTTATGAAATATTGAAAAAAATCATATCTCTATGGAGGTTCTATGGAAAAGGAAAATAAAAAGTATGAGCTTGCAAAAAAAATTGCCAAAGAAAAGGTAGGATTTATCAGGCATTTTATTGTCTATATTTTCGTTATGATTGTCCTGGCGATCATCAATAATGTTACCTGGTCCGGATATCAGTGGTGGTTATGGCCGGCACTCGGGTGGGGTATCGGCGTATTTATCCATTTTCTAACTACTTACATCTTCAGGGGAGGAGGACTCAAGAGGCTTGAAGAAGATCTAATAAAGAAGGAAATGGAGAAAATGGGAGATAAAAAATAGTATGGGGGTTTTATTGTCCAAAACCGGAATAGTCAAAGACCCTGTATACCTTGAACATAAACCAGATCCCAATCATCCTGAGAGCCCGAAGCGACTTGAGATCCTATATGATATGCTTGAAGGCGATGATATGGCCGGGACTTTTAAGCCCATAAAACCAAGAAAGGCAGACAGGGAAGAGATAGAGCTCATCCACGAACCATCATACTTTAACCAGGTTTTATCAACCGCAGGACTCCCCTATTCTTACCTCGATCCTGACACACAGACTTCGGAAAGATCCTTTGAAGCAGCCCTCTTTGCCGTTGGAGGCGTCCTTTTGGGAATTGATAAGATCATGAATGGGGAGTTTAAAAATGTTTTCGCACTTGTTCGTCCTCCGGGACACCACGCAGAATCAAACAGGGGAATGGGTTTTTGCCTCTTCAACAATGTGGCTGTCGCAGCCATGTATGCTATAAAAAAATACTCTATCGACAGGGTTCTAATCGTTGATTGGGATCTTCACCATGGAAACGGCACTCAGCACTCCTTTTATACAGATGAAAGGGTCCTCTACTTTTCTACACACCAATTCCCCTATTACCCGGGAAGTGGAGACTTTTTTGAGGTGGGTCAGGGAAAGGGCAAGGGGTTTACAATCAACATTCCCCTTGATGTTGGAAATGGAGACTCTGAGTACTACAGGATATTCAAAAAGGTTTTGGAACCTATTGCCGATTCATACAATCCCCAGCTCGTACTTGTATCCGCTGGATTCGATATATACTACAAAGACCCCCTTGGAGGAATGGGTGTAACGCCGGATGGCTTTTCAGCTCTCACTCAGGTTCTCCAGACAATAGCTGAAAGGTCTTGTGATAAAAAGCTTCTAATTACACTTGAAGGTGGATACGATCTCGAAGGCCTAAGGGACAGCGTTAAGAGTGTGATAAAACAGCTTACAGGCTCAGTTGAAAAAGGGCCTGACATTGCGGGGAAAAATATCGATGAAATTGGACAAAAATGTGATCATGTAATCAAAAAAGTGATATCAATCCAAAAAGAGTACTGGAGCTGTTTTTAGTTCGTTAATGCCTCTTTTTCCTTGAATCTCCTTGATTTTCTACACTGCGGTAGATCGAGGTTACATTCCCTGAATAAGTAACATGTTCTTTTACATACTGAAACGAGCATAAGCATAACCGGCACTTCGATAAGGACTCCAACCACTGTTGCAAGCGCTGCTCCAGATGAGAGACCAAAAAGCGTAGTTGCTGTTGCAATTGCCACTTCAAAGTGATTTGATGCTCCAATCATTGAAGCAGGTGCAGCATCATGATAGGAAAGATTAAGAATACGAGAAAAAAGAAAGTATCCAATGCTGTATATGAACAACGTCTGGATAAAGAGAGGTATAGCAATCCAGACAATAGTGAGAGGATTGGAAATGATAATCTCCCCTTTGAACGAGAAAAGGAGAATCAATGTAACAAGCAATGCTGTAATACTCACCGGAGTCAGCAGATGTATAAACTTTTCATTAAACCAGTCAAGCCCCTTTCGGTTGATTATTATCTTCCTGCTTAAATACCCTGCGATAAGGGGTAAACCCACATAAATCACAACTGAAAGAAGTATTGTCTTCCAGGGAATGGGCATTGCATTCACTCCAAGTAAAAATCCACCAAGCGGTGCATATAAAAACAGCATTGTGAGTGAGTTGATTGCAACCATGACAAGCGTGAGCCCATCGTTACCTTTTGACAGATAGCTCCACATCAGAACCATTGCAGTGCAGGGAGCTATTCCAAGTAGTATTGCACCCGATATATAGCTCCTCCACAATTCAACCTCCTGGCCAGTCTTTATAATTTCTGTTCCTGGTAAAAATCCTCTGAAAAGGGAACCAATAAAAAAGGTTGCTATAAGGTACATGGTAAAAGGCTTTATTGCCCAATTAATGAAGAGGGTCATTCCAACTGGTTTTGGAGTTTTTGCTGCTTTTACCACTTCAGCAAAATCGATTTTCACCATAATCGGGTACATCATGAAAAAGAGACATATTGCAATGGGGATAGATACCTGGTAGATGGACAATGAATCGAGTTTAATAGCAATACCTGGAGCTATTTTACCAAGTAAAATGCCGATTCCTATACAAACAAGGACCCAGAGAGTTAGATATTTTTCAAATACATTTAATCCTTTTTCATTTTTCATCTATTCTTTCCTCAAAGAATAACTCATTTTGAGTCTTTTATTTATTTGACACCCGGACTATGAAATGTATATATACAGTTCCTATAATATAAAAATATATCGAACTTGGCAATGATAAATATACCAGTATCCTCTCTTGAAATAACTTGCAACTGCTCTTGTGCCTTTAAAAAATTAAAAGCACCGTAAATTTTTTTAAAAAAAAACCTGAAAAATATTTAAAATGCGCTATATTATTTCGGAGGTTAAAAGATGCGAAGATTAATATTTATATTATCAATTTTTGCTGCTATTGGATTTTGTATCGCATGCACAATTCCAGTGGGCATTGATCTTGAAATGACAGAAGAATACGATTCTATTACTCCAGAACAGGGAGATAGTGGTGGAGTTGAAGATAGTGGAGAAACTGAAGAAGGTGGTGAAACCGAAGGAGGCGGTGAGACTGAAGGTGGAGGCGAATCAGAAGGAGGCGGTGAGACTGAAGGTGGAGACGAACCCGAAGATAGCGGTGTCTTTGTAGATGAAGAGGAGGGAGTTGTTGCAGGCTTGAATCTTGATGAAAATCTCGATGAGGACAGCCCTGCTGAAATTTTTGGTGATACTCAGTGGGTTCCAGGTATCGATGGAAGTGCAATGGAGTTTGACCAGGAAGGTGAATTCATCCTATTACCTGACTCTGCAGAACTCGATTTAACCGATCAGGGCACAGTAGAAGTCTGGATATATCCTTATACGAACATTTTGGCTGCAGGAATCATACATAAGGGCGTTGAATTAGACTATTCTGATGAGTCTTACAGTCTCCAGTATAATCAGCCTGGCCAGGTTGCTTTCATTATAACCAATAACGATGATAAGCACACCTATGTTATATCTAACGAGGGCACGCTGAGCACAGATGAATGGCACCACATCGTAGTTGCCTGGGATTTGAATGATGTTTACCTCTATATTGACGGATCATTAGTAACAAATAGACTGATCTATTCTAATGGCTGGCGATCTGATCTTCCGGATGATTTTGCTCCAGCAAAGGATTCTGATGGTGAATTGATGATCGGTTCCCAGATTCCTTATGATTACAGATTCGATGGAATTATTGATAATGTTCTTCTTTATGATAGAGTTATTGATGCAACTGAAGTTGAAGATCATTACAATTCTTTAGCACCTTAAAAAGAAATCTTCAAACAAAAAAAGCCCCTGTAAAAAGGGGCTTTTTTTATCTCTTAACAGAGGTGATAGTTTGTAAGCAGCAGAAATTTGTAGGTGAAAGCTGCTTTTTGCTTTATTGTGTTATACAAAGTGCTACTTTTTTAATATCTTTACGAGTCAGGAATCATAAAAATCCAATTATCAGGAGAAATTATATATGGAAGAAAAAGTCTTAAAACAAACCCGTTCAAGAAGCTCGGTAAAAGAAGACAAGGGAACGTCAAAATACTGGAATGAACGAAGGCGTATCGTCAATTTTGATATGATCCTGGAAGCAGTCATGGACTTTCCCATCAGGCGCGTAGCAGTTGCAGTTGCTCAGGATCCTAGTGTTCTGGAGGCTGTAAGCGAGGCCAGGGAAAAGGAAGTGGCCGAATATGTGCTTATTGGGGACAGGGATGAGATTCTGAAAACCGCTGACGATATAGGAAAGCAAGTTAATCCGGATACTATAATCCACAAGCCTGATCCGCTGCAGGCAGCGGCAGAGGCGGTCAGGCAGGTTCATGACGGATATGCCGATGTTCTTATGAAAGGATATATTCATACTGACGATTTCCTGCGCGCTTTGCTCGATAAAGAAACCG
This sequence comes from uncultured Spirochaetota bacterium, assembly GCA_964424795.1. Classification (GTDB taxonomy): domain Bacteria; phylum Spirochaetota; class B62-G9; order B62-G9; family DRHN01; genus CAYRKG01. The sequence goes on along the minus strand of CAYRKG010000046.1, from coordinate 37,683 downwards.
GGCTTCGAACTCGGGCTGTCATGAGCCACGTATTCATCTGGGAATCTATCTCCCTAAATCGCCTGATCTTCGTCACTGATGGAGCTATGAACATTGCCCCTTCTATTGATCGCAAGGCAGACATTATTCTAAACGCAGTCCATCTGGCAAGTATGTTCGGGCTTGACAAACCTAAAGTCGCCCTTCTGGCGGCTGTGGAAGTTGTCAACCCTGCCATGCCCGCGACTGTCGAAGCCGCGGCACTTGCTGGTATGTGTTACCGCCATCAGTTTTCAGCCCCCTGTCTGATTGACGGGCCATTCGGCTTTGACAACGCAATCAATCCTGAAGCTGCCCGTCACAAGAAAATAGGAGGCTATGTTGCAGGAAAGGCAGACATTCTTGTTGTCCCCAGCATCGAGGCCGGCAACATGCTTGCCAAGAGCTTCGCTTTCCTTGGGTGTGGTGATACTGTAGGTGTGCTGGTCGGTGCTAAGCGACCTGTGGTTCTAACCTCAAGGGCGGATTCACCAAGAAGCAAATTCTTCAGCATTGCGACAGCAGTACTTATGAGCAGCTACGAACGTGACCTCCGGTTAAAGATTGGAAAGGTACACTATTAGGATTCTTGATTAATCAGAATGCATTCGTTTTGATTAACTCTGCGATATTTGATCTATTTATATGACTGAGCACCAGAAGAACTATTCCCTGTTTACATTTAAGCGGCCTTTACAATTATAAATATCAATATCTCCGGAACTCGTTTTGGTACTGATAATCGGGCACTCAAATCTTTTGCTCGAATTTTTCCAGATGAATATTCAAGTCTAATCTCATCGTTTTCAACTTTCCCTATTCCAATACTACCAGAAGAAGTTTTTAAGTGTACTCTAGTATCCAGAGGAATAAGAATCTGAATAAGTTTAAAAGAGCTCTTCATACTATTTCTTAGTCTGTTATTGTTAAACATTGGTATATCTTTTTTATTCCTTTTATTGTTTGTCCAATAATACTTTTTTATAAAATTCTCGATAACAGATCAATCTATAGTAAAAGTCATCGTTAAAAAAACTCTTTAAGAGTAAAACTCTTCAAGTAGCGCAAGTATCTGCTGTTCGGTTAGCATCACTGGATTGGCTGCCAGATTAACTGCGTTCGTTGATGTTTCAAAGGCAACTCTTTTCAAATCTCCTTCCGAAATCCCCATATCCCTCAGTGTTGTTGCTAGATTCAAGTCATTATACAACCTTATTAGTGAAGCTTCCAGGTCACCTGAGTCACCAAGCGCCCAAACTAAATCTGAAAACTGCTTTTCACAGACCTTTCTACTTGCCCGAACAAAGCAGAGCAGACCCAGAGCACAGCCTCTGCCGTGAGGAATATGAAAAAAGGCACCGAGAACATGGCTGATAGCATGGCCTAAACCAAGACCCTTGGTAAATGAAATACCTCCATAGGCAGCTGCCATACACATGTCCCTCCTGGCCATTATATCTTCCCCATCACGATAAGCCGTCCTCAGGCTCCGTCCGATTAATTTCACCCCATATAACGCCAGCGCCTCATAATAGGGGTGATATGCCTCATTCATCCCCACATATCCCTCAATACAATGTGCCAGTGCGTCTATTCCCGTATCTGCTGTTATCGATGGAGGCATCGTCCGGCACAAATCTGGATCAATTATTGCCAATCTCGGAACCATAAATCCGCTCATTATGGTAAACTTAAGATTTCGCTCTTTGTCTGTAATTATTGCATATTGATTTGTCTCACTGCCAGTCCCGGAGGTAGTCGGGATACAGATCACCGGAGGCAAAGGGGGCCTAATCTTCGCCTTTCCACCAACCATGTTCTCATATTCTGTTAACACTCCCGTATGTGATACCCTTACAGCTGTTGCCTTGGCTGTATCCATAGAGCTTCCTCCTCCCAGAGCAACTACACCATCACAGCCATGCTCTCGATAAAACTGTCCAGCCTTCTCAATAGACTCTACAGGCGGGTCAGCCTCTACTTCAGCAAATGTATCCGAAGCTATCCCGCTTTCTTCCAAAAGCCCCTGAACCTCATCGATGCGCCCTAACTTTTTCATTACCGGGTCTGCTATTACCATAACTCTTTTTATATTAAGTGCTTTCGCCCGCTCACCCAATTTCTGAATCACGCCAATACCAAACAGAATTGATGGGAGTCTTGGAAAACGTATCTCCCAGACCTTCCTCGGCTCAGTGAAGATGTCTAACTTCTCCCAGATGCTATCCAGCTCGGTATCTTCCACATCGAATACATTATTTGTCGGTGATAGTGCCTCTGTCCTGACAAAAGCCGGATAACGCTCATAGATCCTGTTGAACTCAGCACCCTCATTGAATTTCAGCTCATCTCTTATCGACTGCTTACCCATCTCAAATATGTCGCTACGGGTTAGACTTAATCCATAACGGGCATTCATCAACTCTGCAAGGAAAGCATAGATTGAAGCCTGCCTCCCAGGCACTGAATTGAGACAGTATCCAAAAGTATCACAGGTTGCTGCTTGTACCTGAGCCCGTAGAGAGTTAGCTATCTGCCCTGTTTTCTGTAATGGTATTCGGTAGGTAAGCCCTGCGGTATGGTCTGCTCCCATAGGGCTTGTGGCATAGGTCACACCCATTCCCTTTACTGATCTGGCATCATGAGCCGGCATCGATTGTCCTTTGAAGGCAGGTACACGGCTAACATTAAACTTCTCAGCAGTGGCTATAACGCCATTGGCTAAGACATAGCCAAGCTCAGTGCCCTTCTCTATCTCCATCAGTAGCTCTATCGCTGACTCAACATCACCCATCTTCATCCTACCAGTACTGGCCGCGACACCCAGGCTACTACCAATCTCGATGATGTCAATACCCAGGTCGTCACAGATATACTTGAGCCTGGCAATCGAATCATGGTTGCTAATACCCAGGTTGGTACCAAGCATTGCCACGCCTTCATACTCATATGCAGAGGCCAAGCGCCTTCCATCGACATCGTTATAGATAATGGAGCACCTCACAACACAACCTGGCATACAGGCATGCATCCTGCCACCACGTTTCATCAGATTCTCCTTCATCACCTCTCCGGTAACCCGCATAAACCCTTCAGGCCTTCCTGTAGTGTAATTATTCCCGGGCATGGTTCCCTGATAGCTGTTAGAGGCAATTGTAAAAGGAGTACCAAAAGTGGCAAAAAGGCCGCAGGTGACATCTTTATCTATAGTATCTACCCAGGACCTTACTGTCTTTTTAAATTGAGCCTTATTAGAAATGTCAATAGGCGGCGTGCCTCTGTCATCAATGATAATCGCCTTGAGTCCCTTTGATCCCATCACAGCACCCAGACCGCCCCTTCCAGCATTCCGTGAGGGGTCGCCCAGCATATCAGTGAGCGAGACCGAAGCTGCCTTATAGCGCCGCTCGCCCCCGAGCCCGATGGATATTATTGTCGGTTTACCCTTATATCGCTGATAGAGCTTTTCGGCTAGCTGATAATTTTTCATCCCCAGATATTCATCAGCCGGCAGCAATAGAACACCATCCTTGGAAATCTTAAGAAGATGCCACTTCCCCCTTTCTGGAATATCCTCGACAATGATAGCTCTTATACCCAGTTTGTCTAACTTCTGCGCTGCCGGGCCACCGGCATTAGATTCTTTTATTCCTAAGGTAAGCGGGCTTTTACCACCAACCGAGATTCTCCCTAACTGTGGAGCTAATGTCCCTGCCAGCGGACCAATGGCAACAATCAGTTTGTTCTCAGCAGCAAGCGGATCAGCAGTGGGGGGTACCTCCTTGTTCATTATCTTGGCAATCAGTCCTCGACCACCTATGAGTTGCCACTCTTCTGGAAGTTCTTCATAAGCAACCTTTAACTGACTCATGTTCACACGCAGTATCATTCTGTTACACCCTCTCTATGATTTTATTGTAAAGAAGACGAACATCTGTCCGGGAAAAGGGAAGGCTCTAGCCCGCGTTTGTCACAAATACCTGTAATTACGGCAAACGGCGGGTTGACTCTCCTTCGGAAAGTGACTCTCCTTCGGAGAATGACTCTCCTTCGGAGAGTTACGGTTTTATCACCTTCATCTCCATTCTGTGTCTAAAAATGTAACTTATTGATATATTAATAATTAACTTATCTTTCAACCGATTTGTGAGAAAACCGAACCAGGTGCTGACAATAGATCCACCTGACACTAGGGTGAATTCGTATAGTAATTCACTTAAGCAAGCCCTTATTGCTAAAATTAGGAGTTAATTCAGATTCAAATGCACCTCTTTAAATTGCGATTACTTACCCTCCGGCTACCGGGGGAAATATTGCTACCTCGTCTCCCTCTTCAAGTTCAGTCTTAACTCCTTCCATCGTTTTGATGTACCTGCCATTTTTCAATATGGTTACGTAAGGTCTTAGTTCACCAGAATCATCGAATATCTTCTTGCGGCGTTCATCTGAATCACATAGGATATCCAGGAGTTCATGGATGTTGGGCGCACCACTTAGCTCAACTTCGCTTTCACTTGTGTCAAACAGTTCTCTAAAGGGTGCGAAAAACATTACCTTTACTTTCATAGCCTCTTTGACCTTTTATTAAAACCCATACAAATAGGTTTTCACTATTTAAATACACTTGGGTAACTCAAGCCACATATTATATTCTGATTAGTTTCAGCTGTCAAATATAAATACTTTACAATATGATTTTTGTATAATATCTATCTGGCATAACACAAAGTCAATATTGAAGCGCTAAAAATTAGTAGATTGTAAACACATTCGTACCAAGTTATACAACATCCTGTTTGGATTCCTTGAAAGGATTGTACATCAGAAAAAGGTGATAGTATGAAGCCTTTATAAACCCTTCTTTGTTTGGAGAATTACTGACTTTTATTTGTTTGTATTGACAAAAAATGATTAACGCACTATCGTTAAAAAAAGATACAGGCGATTAATCGGTCTGGAGATTATATGAAAATCTTGCTTGTTCAACCATCACATTATCAGAATGATGGAAAGGTTTTTAAGCAGAGAAAGCTTCTGTTTCCTGTGCTCACAATGCCCACAATTGCATCCTACACACCTGGAGAGCATGATATCGAGATAGTGAACGATTACGTAGAGGAGATCAACTATAATAATAACTATGACTTGATAGGGATTACCGCTAAAACAACGCATGCCAGAAGGGCCTATGATATTGCCGATGAATTTCGAAAACGCGGAAAGGCGGTTATTATGGGTGGAATGCATGTTTCTGCATTACCCGAAGAGGCACTTGAGCATTGTAATACCGTAGCCATTGGAGAGGCAGAATACCTATGGCCTTCTATTGTGAAAGATTTCGAAAACGGTAAATTGAAAAGGATCTATAAAACCGATAAATGGCATGACATGAAAGGCTTACCTGTACCTCGATTTGATCTTATAAAAACAAAGGCGATGTTACCCATGATACCTTATCAAGCTACAAGGGGGTGTCCTTTTAACTGTGATTTCTGTGCTGTTACAAACTTCTATGGCAAGACATTTCGGTATAAACCGGTAGATGAAGTTATAGACCATATCAGGTATATTAAAGAAAGGTATAAGCCAAATAGAATTTTATTCAGTGATGACAATATTACAAGCAATTCCAGGTACGCATTCGAATTATTCGAAAAGCTCATCCCCCTAAAACTAAAGTGGAGCAGTCAGGCTGATATACGGGTTGTCAAAAGAAAGGATGTATTGTCTCTGGCAAAGCAAAGTGGCTGTACAGACCTCTACCTTGGTATTGAGAGCGTTAACCAGCTCAGCCTGGATAGTGTAGGTAAATCGGCAAATAAAGTAGATAGTTATAAAGAGGTGTTCTCAGCTTTAAAAGAGGCCCGTATATCTTTTAAAACAGGAATAATACTTGGTTTAGATGGAGATGACAAAGATGTTTTTGTGAAGACCTTACGATTCATTAACGAGCTAAAAGTTCCGTATCCTACATACTCGGTGCTAACTCCCTTTCCTGGCACCCGATTACGGGAAAGGCTCATATCTGAAGGCAGACTTTTAGATAATCCATGGGTTGACTATAATTACTGGGACGTGACTTTTAAGCCTAAACTGATGAGTGTCGAAGAACTAGTTGAGGGACACCGGTGGTTATTCAAAAAAACATATTCAATCCCATCTATATTTAAGCGCTGTACCTTTCCGCTGGCCCCAAATATCTTCCAAACGTCTGTTGAAAATTTCTATAATTTTATTAAGCTACTGTTTGGAAAACAGGTTTGGGAATAGGCTTATCCTACAGGTTCTATCCTTGAAGGGCTCTGTCCCAGTTTGAACATACTTAATAGTTTCAAGATTGCTGAGCCTGTATTGCTGTAAGTGCAATGGTATAAACAATGTCTTTAACAGTCGCACCTCTGCTTAAATCATTGGCTGGCTTGTTAAGTCCTTGAAGTACAGGTCCAATTGCCGGTACATTTGCAGATCTTTGTACTGCTTTATAGGCTGTATTTCCTGCGTCTAAGTTAGGAAATATATATACCGTCGCTTTACCTGCAACCTTACTGTCCTGAAGCTTTACCCTCGCTACCTCCACTGAGGTTGCTGCATCGTACTGTATTGGCCCCTCTATAGGAAGGTCAGGCCTCCTCTTTTTAGCTATTTTAGTAGCCTCTCTCACTTTCTCAACATCCCTGCCCTTTCCGGATTCTCCTGTGGAATAGGAAAGCAATGCAACAGAAGGATTTATGCCGAAAGATTTTGCCGTTTCCGCACTGGTTATTGCGATATCTGCCAGCTGCTCAGCGTTTGGATTTTCTACAAGAGCGCAGTCTCCATATACAAGAACCTTGTCCGGCATGCACATGAAGAAAATACTTGAGGCAAGTGAGACATCTTTCTTTGTCCTTATCACTTGCAGCACGGGTCTAAGTGTGTTTGCAGTCGAATGCGTAGCCCCTGATACAAAACCATCAGCATGGCCATAGTAAACCATCATTGTAGCATAATAAACCGGGTCGAGCATTAAATCGTGAGCTATCTCCCTTGTCACGCCTTTATGTTTTCTCAACTGGTAAAATGTATCTGTGTATTCATCCAATATACTGGAGTCATATTTTGATGGGTCAATTATTAATGCCCCTTCAACAACTGCTCCAATACTCCTGCTGATTTCATTAATTTTTTCACTTTCACCTATGAGGATAATATCGCAAATCTCTTTTCGAAGAACCTCTGCAGTAGCCTGAATAATCCGTTTTTCAGTTCCTTCTGGTAGCACGATACGCTTCTTATCCGACTTTGCTGCCTGTATAATACGGTATTGAAACATCCTTGGAGTCGTTAAATCTGTAATTATCTCTCCCAGCTGTTTAAATATTCTCTCGATATCTATGTATCTCTCAACTACCCGGAATGCTAATTCGATTTTTTCAGAATCATCATTGGTGAGCTCCCCTGTAATTTGATTTACCCTGAGAGTTGTCGTGTAGGTATCGTTATTAACAGACAGAATGGTCAGGTCAGCTCCTGTCAATCCTGTGATTAAGTCTCTTATATTTTCACCAGGCACTAGACCACCTGTCAAAATAAGGCCGGAATATTTAGGGTAAGACGATGATTTCTGGGCACTTAAAACTGTAAAAATGTGTTCAACTCTGTCCCCTGGTGTAATAAGAAGATAGCCATCCTTATCTCTTATATACTCAAGCGCATTTTCAGGAGTCATAGCCAGCACTTTCACATCTGTAACTACTTTTGACATATCATCCCCTCTGTAAACTACCTTTGCATCGAGCTTTTCAGCAACCTCCTTCAGCCGTGGGCCTGAAAGTATTGGATTGAAGAGAACAGTTCCAAATAAGGGTATACCCCTATCGCTGAGTATTTTATCAATCTTCTCTATGTCTTCTTTATAATTTTGTGAGTTAAATCGGTTTATAATTGCGCCAAGGAAATTGCAGCCCATTTCTCTGAAAGATTCAGTACATTCAGTTATATTCCGCACAATTTCATCAATTGACTTCTCAAAGCCTCTGGCTACTAAAAGTACAGGAGCACCAAGGTTTTTCGCTAGTTCAGCATTAATATCGAATTCCAATGCTGTTATAGTACTCATATAATCTGTACCTTCAATAACAATGATATCCTTTCCCTGTGAAATCCGGTTATAAGAGTCAAATACTCTTTCAAATAATTGATCTTTGTCTTCCTGTACATCATCCATAGAAGCCGGGTTTATATCTGTAGGGCTATCTGTCAATCCAAAGATCCCTCTGACCAAAGCAGTATCATCATCAACATTACTCTCTGGTATATAGCTTTGTCCAATAGGCTTCATATAGCCTACTTTTGGGATAATTCCCTGTAGAGCGTTAATTAAACCAATAGTGATTAAACTCTTACCGCTTCGTTGCTCAGTTGATGCAATAAAGATCTTTTTCTCCATTTTCTCTCCTTCATTAAGCTCTTTTATACAATAATAAAGTATAAACCATATATCAATTTTTAATTCATATTAACTCAATCAGAAATATTCGAAGAGAGCTTCGGTTAATCGGACGGTAATATTCTGATCACTTGACAACGAATCATCCTTCGTATAGACTTTCTATTAATGAAAAATATTTATTGTTAGTAACCGAAATTTCATAATCACGAGAGGGGGTTTATCATATTGAAAAAGAAACTGATGATCCAAGATTTTTACAGGATGAAGAAAGAGGGGGAGAAGATCTCCTGGATCACTGCCTATGATTATCCTACTGCTCAATTTGCAGAAGCTGCTGGGATGGAAATGATCCTGGTAGGAGATTCCCTGGGCATGTGCGTATATGGTTATGAAGGCACCGTGCCGGTGACCATGGATCAGTGCATTGTACATTGTGAGGCTGTACGTCGTGGCGCTCCCAATACCTTCGTAGTAGGCGATATGCCGTTTATGAGCTACCAGATATGCGATGAGGATGCTGTGACCAATGCAGGGCGGTTCCTCAAGGAATCAGGGATGGATGCGATCAAGCTCGAAGGTGGCAGGCGGGTAATCAACCGCATCAAAGCTATACTTGATGCCGGGATTGTGGTTTGTGGTCACATAGGACTTACTCCGCAAAGTTCAGGCCAGCTTGGTGGACATAAAGCCCAGGGCCGTACAGTCGAGTCAGCGCGAGCACTGATTGAAGATGCTCTGGCCATAGAAAAAGCTGGAGCTCAACTGCTTTTGTTGGAGGCTGTGCCTCCTGAGGTAGCAGGCTTCATCACAAGAAAGCTCTCCATACCGGTACTTGGTATTGGTGCCGGTCCAGGGTGCGATGGACAGATTTTGATCATTTCTGACCTGATCGGGCAATTCCAGGCCTTTACACCTAGATTCGTTAAGAAGTACGCAAATATCGCCGAGGTCATCACCAAAGCTATGAAGGAGTATATAGAAGAGATCAAATCAGGCTCCTTCCCAACCGATGAACACTGTTATCATATGCTCGAAGGTGAAGACGAAAAGTTCAAAGAGCTGATAAAAGAGTACGAATATTAACGCCAATATCGCGTTCTTATTAAAATACAGCAGTACCGGCAAACAAATGTTGCTGCAACCAAATGTTGCAGGGAACTAACATTTTTTTCCAACTGAAAAATGTAATATTTTGCAAATCGAATTTCGCCATAAAAAATTTATTTTGACTTTTGAAAATGAAAGGAAAATCCATGAAAGGTTTACGTAATCGTCTGAAGATCAGCCAGGAGAGGTTGAGAGAAATCAACAGTTTCATGCTGGATGAGAATAATGAGATCATCAATAAGCTTCTCAATATCGTAGAAAAATATGGCGGACCTGAAGAAATCAACCAAAAGGCAGAAAAGGCGCGTAAGCTGGAAAATTTGCTTTCTCGTTTGAAGGAGCAGGACTCACCATATCTATCTGACCTCAAATGGCTGATAGATCAGCGGGATTCCGGTGCCTTTATAAAGATTTCTGACTACAGAAAGAAGATCCTTGGTGAAGCTGCCAAGAACATGGTTTTTAATGAAAAAAATGCAGTTACACTGGAAATCAGTGCACTACAATTCTTCCCCTGGCTGATTACAGAGGCCAAACAGGCTATTAAAAAAAATGAACTGATGCCAGGTCGATATATCAGGGTCCGCAGCATGAAGGAGCAGGTGGATGATAATGGTGACACTCTGGCTGTAGCTGCAGCGATGCAGATCCTGGGGGCAACTTATGTGGAGACTCTGGATACAAAGGGAACGGATGGCTCCAATGTTCACCTAGGTGGACCAGATACCATCACCGGATATTTCGGGGGTGTAGGCCAGCCCAACGATTACCCCATTAAGTGGGCCGAAGAGTACCTTTACTATTACACCAATTATGGAATCCAACAGGTGCTCAATGTAAACGCGGGAACGATTTTTATCGCCTATATTCTACATAAACTTGGTATCGATATTGAGTTTAAGATCTCAGTTTTTATGGGAAACGATAACCCTTACTCTGTGCTTTGGACACTGTTAGCAGCCCGACTGCTATCTCGAAAAGATGGCACAACAAGTTTGATTGGCTTTAACTTTTCCAATTCGGCCAATAACGACACACTCAGGGATAGTGACAAAATTCGCCAGGCTTTCGACCTGGGCAATGTGGTCCGATTTGAGCACCATATCACAGAGACCTACAAGTCCATTGTACGTCAACCATATAACCGTCGTCAGGAGCTGTTGCAGGTAGCAAGAGATGTCCCTAATATATCAGCCAAACACGAAGGTGCTGACCCGGAGCTCGACTCCACCCGCGAGCATCCCAGTGATGTCCTTGATTATTTTATGCCCAAAAAAGATATTTTGTCGAAAGGGCTAATGAAGGCTATGGAGCGTAACTATCTGGACAAACACGATGCTCTGAATAAGACAGCCATGGAGCTCACCAGAGCAAGAATTGGCGTAATACCTGCCGAAAACATTCACTAAAATATTAGTGTAATGCGCTTATCACCTCTGTTTAGGTGACTATCGGGTAAGAAACACTCACTGCTGAATGTTTAATTAAGCACATTTCTAGTTATTGATCTGGTGAAGTTATTCACCAGCGACTAAATCATAATAAAATATGACTATTTAGGAAAATATTTTTATTAAGTTTGTTAAATTTGAAAACTCGAAGTTCGCCTTGATAAAAATAAAATTGACATTGATTTACAAATACTGTAGTCTAAAAAATTATTAATAATGTTACCTGATAAAACTTAAGGGAGAAAAAAATATGCGTTTTAATCAGAGGAATCATTTTAAAAAATCAGTTTTGTTTTTAATACTCTATGTATTTTTATTATTTGCCTTTCTATTTTCATGTACTTCAGCTCCGCAAACAGACAATAACTCAGAGACGGATAATGATATTGAAGATGATATTACTCCTGATGAAACTGCTCCAACCGGTACTGTTTCACCGATTGACGGCTTAATTCTATCAACCATATCTATTGTTGCTACTTTTGACGAAGAGATGGACCCTGAATCACTAAATCTAGGAGGTAATATGGCTGCAGAGAGTGATTCTGGTGTATGGTCATCAAATTCTAATGAAAATGACACGCTAACGATAAGTCCAATCTCAAAATGGACTTGTGGTACAGATCGGACTCTAATAATCGATGTAAAAGATTTAGCTGGAAATTCTTTAGCTACGATAAGTCTAAGTTACGAAATTATAGAGAAAATTATTTATGTCAGCACACCGGCTAATGGTGGTGACGACGGCAATTCCGGAACCACACAGGATCAGCCTGTAGCTACAATAACAAATGCCATAGCCCAAATAATTGGCTCTACTCCAGCTATAGTAATGGTCTCAGAAGGAACCTATAGTGAAACCAATGTCAGCCTCGTGGACGAATTGACACTGCTCGGTGGATACTCTGCTTCGGATTGGGACATCCGGGATCCGGAGGTACATACCACCACGCTCCAGGATACGGGTACATCTGGAAATAGCGAAACAAACCCGAACCATATGCTCTATGCGGATGGGTCAGTTACCGGCTCGACCCTTATAGAGGGCTTTACAATCAACGGCAGCTCGGGAGGTCTTGGAGCCCATTTTACATCAATTTTCCTTGACGGGGGATCACCCACTATCAGGAATTGCATTCTTAACGGAGGTGACACCGGCCCCAACGGCAGATTTTACGGGGTTATTATCTCAAACACTGCCTCCCCCGTTTTAGAGAATAACTCCATCAGTGGAGGCGGTGGAGGCACCGGAAGCAAGGGTTACGGAGTCCGCATCGATAACTCCTCACCAATTATCAGGGGGAACGAAATCGATTGTGGAACTGCACTTGGAGATAAAACCGCGATATACTGTACCAGCGGCTCAAGTCCGGTCATCGACGGTAATACCATCACCGCAGGATTGTACGGTATCTACAATAACGCAAGCTCGGCAGTTATCCGAAACAACGTTATAATAGCCGATGGAGCAGGCTACGCCATCCAGGAGACGGCCTCCAGTTCATTGATACAGAACAATACCCTACGAGGAGGAAACCGCGGTATTCATATAGAGTCGACCTCGAATCCAACCATTGAGAACAACATCATTTTCCTCACCTCGACCACGTATTGCATATTCGAGGCTGATGCAGATGCCCAACCCGCTTCAGTGAGAAACAACAACCTTTTCTACCACTTGTTTGGTTATAGCCTTTATCGTGATTTTGAGTTAGGATCAAAATTATCTATTCACAATCAGATCACGACACAGGAAGGCACTGGGTGGATGGATACAGACTGGAATAATGTGAAGATTGAGCCCGTATTTGTTGACAAGGAAAATCTGGATTGGCATCTGACTGAGCTTTCACCTTCAGAGGTTACAGAGGGGGGTATGGACCTGTCAGAATCGTTTACCACTGACAAGGACGGAAATACCCGCACTGAACCGTGGTCCATGGGAGCATATGAGTACGATCAAGGGCAATAGATCTATTTTGATTAACTGCTTGTAACAACAATGGTTGAATCCTGGAGCTTTGCAGAAAACTGTTTAAGGTCTCTTGATGCAGGACCTTTTAATTGTTTTCCATGGGCATCAAACACTGAGCTGTGGCAGGGGCAGATAACCTTACCATTTTCAGGTAACCTGACCTTACAGCCTGCATGGCTACAGCTGGATGAAAATGCTGAAACCTCTTTCTCTGAGACACGATGAACAATGACCGGCTTTCCTTCTCCATCTATCGAAACATAGACTGACCCTCCAATTTCTCTGAGGACAGCATATTTTTCTTCTTCGAGGCTGAGTGTGACGCTCAACGGCTCTTTTCCTTCGCCTTCCGGGCTCTCTCCTTTTGCTTTTTTGCTCATAGCAATGAACAGGGGAAACAACAACGCGGTAGCTACCGCTTTTATTGCACTGTTTATGATTTCACGTCGGGTGTATGTTTTTACAGCCATGAATCCCTCCACTCATATGATATTGATATTTTCATTGTAGTTACCCGTTTCGATTTGTCAACAAGACTTGGATCAGAAACGGCTCAGATATTTTACTCACTTTATTCAAAATATTCAATTTAAAGACAGGATAAGCAGTCTTTTATAAAACTCACCCTCCGGGCGATATATCACTAAAATTTTCATATTCTCTACTGGGTATAGGGACTATGTCGCCTTTCCGGTATCATGGAAATTTCTTGAGACATTTCGAATTCCTTTCTGAAAAAAAGAGCACAATAACAATGGCCATATTCTTCGATATCGGCATTTCGTGCATAAGTACAAGGGCAGATTATATCCTGATCGAGCTTTTGATCCTCCTGACTATCTCGGCAGGGACAATTATAGTACCCTAATCGATTGAAATTTTTCTTGAGACCTTCAATCAAAATGTCAAACATCTCTTCATCCATATTTAATTTCCAGCCATGCCGGTGAGCTATTTTCTTCACATACTCCTTCACATCTTCAAATGTTTTCTTTTTATTCATTTAACAGCTCTTCCCATACCGATGGTTGATAACCGGAGGAACATTTCTTTTTATCAATTATCAGAAAAGGAAATCGAGGCATTTCACCAAATAGTTCCTTAAGCTCGGTCTTCAGCTGATCTCTCTCTTCGACCTGGCACTTATCAATGTCCAGATAGGAATAGCTATAGCCTTTCTCTTTGAGCCACTTTTTCCCTAGGTAACACCACATACAAGTTGATAGCGTGAATGCAAATATCTCTTTTGTTTGATTACCAGACCCTTCAACTCTTACAATTTTGTCATTATAGCGTTCTTCAACATTAATTGATATTAATTGCACGGTTCAGCCCTCTTTTTTTATACAAAAAAATTAATATAATAATATTTTATTCTCTAATTATTTCAATACCTTATATAGAATCTAATTCCTTTTTTTCTCAATTGACATTGCCTATCATAATGTTTTTTTCTTAAAACATTAAATAATTATTCTTATCAGCAGTTTTCCTTTTCCACATTCTTCTCTAATGGATATCAAATAAAAAAGTTATTCAATCCTGTATATAAGTCAAATAAAATCATACCAATCTTATATTTTTTATACTAATTAAAAACAATGAAAACGCTTGACTTAATTTTGTATATTAATTAAATTATTAATATACCCTACTAAGGTAGTGTATAATCATATTAAAAACTCAGGAGCATGTCAATGAAAATGATAACATCAGAAGGGAAAAACATTATGCATAGAATATCACTATTCTTACTCCTAATGACAATCACCCTCGCACTGTTACTGCCAGGTATCCTTGTATATGCAGATACAGGTCTTGAAAGTGAGCATGGTAAGTCTCTGGAAGTTATACTACAGGAAATCCGGGAGAAACAGGGGTTAGGTCCCGATGAGGCGATCGACCCTCGGAAGGTCAGTGATGAAGAGCTTGAAGAATTAGGAGAAGCAGTTATGAGTATCATGCATCCAAATCCCAGACAGCATGAGCTTATGGATCAAATGATGGGTGGTGAAGGATCTGAAAGCCTTAAAAGAGCGCATATAAGGATGGGATACAACTATCTTACTCGTCTAAGTAATGGAAAGTACGGTTGGTTTGGAAGAAGAGGCATGAGAGGAATGTTTGGATGTATGATGTAGCTTTTGAACTGAAAAGTATAAGGGGGAAGCTTACACCGGCATTTAGAGACGTATTGAAATATGAGGAGGTTCTTAAATGTGGCTTAAAAGAATAAAATAGCGAATTTCGAGTTTTAGAAAAGTAGATAATAAAAGGTGATCATACAGAAAAAATAACGGAGTGCCTGCGAACTTCTGTTTATAAATCATTAAAAAATAGAACTATTTACGAAAATATTATGATTAAATTTGTTAGATTTGAAAACTCGAAGTTCGCCTTAAAAGAGAATATTAAAAAGCGGCTTGAGAGTCTTGCAGAAGAAAATAGAAAACTATATGGGAGGAAGAGGCTTGATTGCTGCTCTTTAAATAGAACCACAATTGCAAAAGGAAAGAGATAGATAAAAGAAGGAGATAAAAATGAATAGGCAAAACCTTTTGATAGTAGCGGCTATCACCATCTTTATGGCACTACCTCTTGCAGCCGAAACTAATAAAAAGAAACCAGTTTTTTTAGCGGCAAAAAATGCTGAAGAAACAATGAATTCGCTCGCTCTTCCAAAAAATTCAGATGGCTATATCGATATAACAGTTTCAAAGCTTTCTGAAATGATGCGGAACAAGAACTTCATGCTCATAAATGTCCACATCCCATATGAAGGAGAGCTTCCACAAACCGACCTCTTTATGCCCTTCAACCAGATCACAGATGCCAGAAGCTTGGAGAAGCTACCTGAAAAGGATGCACCGATTGTGCTGTACTGTCGAAGCGGTAGTATGAGTACCTCTGCAGCAAAAGATCTTGCAGAATTAGGCTATACCAATATCATGGAGCTTGATGGAGGTTTCAATGAGTGGAAAGCGTCTGGTTATAATTTCCTTAGAAAAGATTAATGTGGAATTAGAGAGAGCTGCTTACTGCACATTACTGGATCAGCTTCTTGAGCCTCTTCATATTTGGAACCCCTGGGAGAAAAACCGGAGATTTTTGTAGATATACTTGCCAGGCACCTTCGATTTGTTCCATTGATAGGAAGAAATCATGTGATTGTAATTCAATACATCATGGATGCTTTTATTTACAAATATTTTTCGGGAACACTAGATTTCGAGTCTGATGCTTTTCTAATCGGGAAATTTGGGATTACTTCATCTTACGGATACGTACTTCGGTATCCGGTTTGTTTTTAAGCAATTCAACAATTTTAGACGTGTCTGTCTCTCCATAATGATAGGGGTATAATACTTTCGGTTTGAATGCCTTTACTGCATCAGCGACCATCTCCGGTGTCATCGTATAAGGTAGGTTCATCGGTAAAAAGGCGTAGTCAATATCTTCTAAGGCTTTCATCTCCGATGTATTCTCCGTGTCACCGGCAATGTATATGCGTTTGTCCCCAAATGTTAGCACATAACCGTTTCCTTCTCCTTTAGGATGATAGAATTGTCCATCCTTCCGCTTGTGCAATATATTGTAAGCTGGGACAGCTTCGACCCTAATCCCCATAACCGTCTGAACATCTTTATTTTTCATGATGATATCCCCTTCAACTTTCTCCGCACAGATTTCGGTTAGTATAATTACCGTATTCTTGGTGCGCACATGTTGTAATGCTACAGGATCAAGATGATCACTATGATGATGGGTGAGGATAATTACATCGGCTTCTGGAAGTGTCGCATAATCAGCTAACTGGCTAAAGGGATCAACATGGATAATCTTCCCACCAAACGTCAACATAAGTGTTCCATGACCAACGAACGTGATTTCTAACTCACCTTCCGATGTCTTGATAATATCCTTTTCAAATGATTGAGCAATGGCTGGAAGTGTACAAAATACTAAGAACATTACTGCTAATATAACACTCACCATAATACCTCCTTTCATATCACAAAGATAATTGAAACATCGCTATACACAATTTACAATGAGTATTTTTGCCTTTTTCCAAAGTAGTAACTATTCTAACAAATGAATATACTGAAAACAGGACTTAAATGCATTTTGTGGTTAATATATTAAGTATATTTAATGTAATATCTAAAGTTATGGAAAACAAGATTTGATGATTTTGCTTTTAACCTAACCTTCCAGGAGCATAAGTACATTTCAAAAAGACTTGAAAATGTTTCATGACATAGCGGGTGCGGCAGATGGAGGGTTCTTAGTCCTGAAGTGTGGCAAGGATGCCTCAATTCAGGAAGTCCACCGACCATTGGCTAAAAGAAGTGAAATCTGCTTTTACCTTGTCGATTCTGTATAGTTTAGATACAATGAATATGATTAAATTATCGAGAAAAAAATATTTTGAGCAGATTAAGAAATTTATTAAAGCTGTGATTTCACCTAAGGGGTTAATGGTATGAACAATAAGGTGAGAAAAAAAACAATTCTTGTTGTTGATGATGTGAAAGAAAATATTGATGTGATGAATAATATATTGAAACAGGAATACAAAGTAAAAGCTGCAATAAATGGTAGAAAAGCCCTGGAGATAGCAGGTGGCGAGGAAACTCCAGATCTGATCCTTCTTGACATCATGATGCCAGAAATGGATGGATATGAAGTATGCAGGCGTTTGAAAACAAATGAGAAAACAAAGAAGATCCCCGTCATTTTTGTTACAACTAAAAGTGAAATTGAAGATGAGGTTCAGGGCTTTAATGCTGGTGCGGTAGATTATATTACTAAACCGGTTAGTCCCCCTATTGTACTAGCGAGAGTAAAAACCCATTTGGACCTGATTGCCTCTAAACATCAGGTGGAGCTGCTCCTTTCGAAGACCCTAATGGGTAGTTTAAAAGTTCTGACTGATATACTGGCGCTGGTTAGTCCAACCGCTTTTAGCCAGGTTTCACGAATGAAAATATATGCCAGAGAAATTACCGAAAAACTCGGCCTCGATGATATATGGCAATTCGAGCTGGCAGCCATGCTGTCTCACATTGGTTATGTAGCTTTACCAAATGAAATATTAGAAAAGGTTAATCGTGGAGTAAAACTTACGGAAAAAGAGCAACTAATATTTAAGACACATCCCTCTGTAGGGTTTGATCTCATTGTCAATATTCCTCGTTTGGATATTGTAGCGGATATGATTAGCAAACAAATGGATTCAATAGATAAAAATGATATTAAGGGACATCCCCGTGACTGGGATTCAGCTATTTTGGGCGGCCAATTGATCAAGCTCATTACAGAGTATGATAAGATTCTTTCAAGCGAGAAATCAGCTAAATCAGCACTCACTAAATTAAAAAACCGCGGTGGTGATTATCCAAAGGTCCTGCTCATTGCACTATGGGAAACGCAATCGAAAAAGCCTGAGCTCATCGAAAAGAGAGTTAGACTGGAAGATCTTCGTGAAGGTATGATACTGGTTGATGATATTATGACTTCATCCGGTGCGGTAGTACTTACTAAAAATACTGAAATATCTCCCAATCTATTGATACTCCTGAAGAGGTATATTGGCAAGAGAGTTATCAGGGAACCAATTCTTGTTAAGTATCTGGGATTTTAAAAAATTTTATTTTGATCCCTGTATTAACAACGATTCCTAGGCAGTTATTTGATTATTAAACTATTTCTTTTTCAGATGTTTTTTTACAACCGCTAAGGCAAGGGATGGATCTACAGGTTTTGTAATATAATCTGTGGCGCCATACTCATAGGCATCTATCTTGTCTTCTATTTCTCCCTTTGCAGTAACAAAAATTACAGGAATATTCTTTGTCTTTTTATCGGCTTTTAGCTGTTTACACACTTCGAATCCGTCCATACCTGGCATCATCACATCCAGCAGGATTAAATCTGGTGGATTATCTGATTTCGCAATAGAGAGAGCTTTAGCGCCATTGGTAGATGCGCTTATTGCATACTCGGATTTTAAAATTTCATTTAACACAGTGATGTTTTGGGGTTGATCATCGATAACCAAAATCCTCTGTTTTTGTTCTGTCATGGCCACAACTCCTTGCTCTATCTTTAAGAACTCTCAGTAACCTTTCGATATATCTCCTCAAGAACATTCAAGGCATCATCAAAATTATACTCGTCAATACTCGATTCTAGCTCTTTTAGCTCATTATCCAAACCGGTATCGATCAGCTGCTCTTTAAATTCCTGAAAATGCTCTATTGCAATAGTGTCATTTTGTTGTATAGCTAATTTTAGCTGTTGAACAATAGGCTCGATCTTGGCCTTGTCAAATGGCCCTGTACGTTTTTGCTCTTTTTGAGATTTCTGCTTCTGCAGGGACTTCTCAAACTCCTTGATCGATGTCATTACCTTCCCGGAACACTCCTCTGCTCTCTTCAGATATTTTTCAACCTTACCTCTATTGTATGCCTTTTTCTTCAATTCAGAGTCAAGTGTTTCAACCACTTTTGCAAGATCTTCTGCCCCAAGATTGCCTGCCACCCCTTTTAAGGTGTGTGCCAAGCGCTCCGCCATTCTAATATCTTCACGTTCCAGTGAGCTACGAATCTCCCGAACAGCGTTTTCATGGTCTTTCCTGAAGGAAAAAAGCAGCTTTCGATAAAGAATCTTATTCCCATTTACCCTTAGTAACCCTCCTTCCACATTGATACCGAAAAGCTCCGGTATCTGGATATAACCTACTTTCCCCTCAGTCTCCTGCCCAGAATTGTAGAGTTCACGATCTCCAGGTTTAACCCACTTGACTAAAGTAGAAAATAAACCAGAAGGCTCCACTGGCTTTGTCACGTAGTCATTCATCCCTGTCTTCAGCACCTTTTCACGTACCCCGCTCACTGCGTCTGCTGTCATGGCGATAATCGGAAGATCCCGAAGCTTTTCCTCTTTCCTGATTTCCTTAGTTGCCTCATAGCCGTCCATTTCAGGCATCTGCAGATCCATCAGTACTGCATCGTATCTACTTTTCATTCCTTTCTCTTTTACCTTCTCCACGGCTTCTCTTCCGTTAGCAGCTATAGTTACCCAGAATCCATGATCCTGAAGCAGCTCTGTCGCAACCTGCTGATTGATCTCATTGTCCTCCACTAGCAGTATCTTCGCACCCCGGATTGCATTGAAAGCCTCATCCGTTGGCACTGTGTCTAGAACCGCTTGATACCTCTTTTGCGGCTCATACCCGAACAAAGCAGTTATTTTGTTGAACAGCGTGGACTGAAGCACCGGTTTCGGCAAGAAGTTCTCCGAACCAAGACCCTCGGCCTGTCTCCTCACCTTTTCCCACTTGCTCGCCGGTATTGTAATGATTGTGGGTACAGGAGAATGTTTGTCTTTGATCCAGGACTGGATATCAAACCTTTCTAGCCCCTGCAATCCCCAATCCAAGAGCACAAGATCGTAAGAGCTTGAGTTCCTCACCTGCTCGAGCTCTTTTAGCGCCCTTTTGCTCAAATCATAACTTCCAACCTTAAATGAGAAGTCCTTCAGGTAATCTTCCAGCACCCTCCGGACTGTTGAGTTACCTTCGATCACCAACATCCGCATTCCCTTCAAATCCTTGGAGGGTAACCGATATTTTCTCTTATCCAGCGTCTGTCGCTCGAAGGTGGCAGTGAAGTGGAAGGTGCTACCTTTGCCCTGCACGCTTTCCACCCAAATGCTGCCTCCCATTCGCTCCACTAGATTCTTGCATATGCTCAGCCCCAGACCAGAACCACCGTATCGCCTGGTAGTTGAGCTGTCAGCCTGGGAAAAGGGCCTGAAGAGTTTGGCTGTCTGCTCTTCGTTCATACCAATCCCTGTGTCTTTTACCGAAAAATGAAGAGTAACCCGATAATCCTGTTCTTCTTCAAGCTCGATGGCAAGTACTATCTCTCCTGAATCGGTGAACTTCACAGCATTATTTGTCAAGTTTAATAGAACCTGGCCTAACCTGAGAGGATCACCTATCAGATGAATAGGTACTTCACGAGAAGTGTGTATTATCAGCTCCAAACCTTTTTGTTGAGTCTTAACGCCCATCATATTGACCAAGTTGTCCAGCACCTCGTCCAGGTCAAAATCAATGGTTTCGAGCTCCAGTTTTCCAGATTCAATTTTGGAAAAGTCCAGTATGTCGTTTATGATACCCAACAATGTCTGTGAAGATCGGTACATTTTATCCACATAATCCTGCTGCTTCAGGCTCAGTTCTGTCTTCTGAAGCAGATGATTCATGCCGATAATAGCATTCATTGGGGTTCTGATCTCGTGGCTCATATTGGCTAGAAAATCACCCTTGGCCTTGGTTGCCTCCTCTGCCCTATCTTTAGCGCTTTGCAGCTCCTTCTCCAATTCTTTCCTTTCTGTAATATCCTCTTTGACGGCAACAAAATTGATGATATCGCCATCTTCATTCATGATAGGCGCAATTGAAGCGCTTTCCCAATAGATCTCCCCATTTTTTTTCCTGTTGATAAAATCTCCTTTCCAGACTCTTCCTGCGAGAATGGTATCCCAGAGATTCTTGTAGAAAGATTTGGGGAGGTTGCCAGCCTTCAGTATTTTCGGGTTCTTACCAATAGCCTCATCAGCAGTATATCCTGTAACGGCAGTGAATCCTGGATTCACGTATTCAATCCTTCCCTTTTTGTCGGTTATGACGATCGATGCTGCACTCTGTTCAACCGCCTGGGAGAGAACTTTCAATGACTCTTCGGCCTTTTTTCTATCAGTGATGTTTTTCACAAATCCTATCATGCGTACTGGTCTGCCATGGGTATCCTTAAGTAACTTTCCGTCAGCTTCGACTGTAATAAACTCACCATCTTTTCGTCTCATTCGAAACTCAAGCCCGGATAAATTCTGCCCCTTTTCTATAGTCTGCTGGACTTTGCTATTAAAGATCTCCCGGTCATCAGGGTAAACCAGTTCTAACCAGCGATCTCGTCCACCTATCATCTCTTCGGAGGTATACCCCAGCATCTCGTTAATAGATCCTCCGTAAATCACATCATCATCGACTATATTCCAGTCATAGAGCAGATGACCGCTCGTGGAGACTGCAGCGTCGTAACGATTCTGCCATTCTATCAGTTCAGCCTCTGTCTGCTTGCGTTCGGTAATGTCTTCGCCCGATCTCAAGATGGCGACAATTCGATCATGTTCATTTTTAAGCAGCGTTTCGTGCCAGTCTATGATCCGCTCCTGCCCATCTTGGGTCAAAACTTTGCTTTCAAAGTGCTTTGAAAGCTCTTTCTCTCCCTTGATAATCTTTTTAAAATATTCTCGCCCCTCTTCTCTATCAACCATGGGTCTGAAATGATCAAACCAATTTTTACCGATAATTTCCTCTTCAGGATACCCCAGAACCTGACAGCCCCTCTTGTTGATCATGCTTACCTTTTGGTCTTTATCAATAATCACAATGATTGCACCTGCAATATCCAGATAATTCTGAGCCCTGTTCCTTTCCTCGAGCAGTGCACGATTTGTCATTTCGAGCTCTGTAGTTCTCTCTTTTACCAGAGTCTCCAGATGATCGCGGTATCTCTTCAGTTCTTCTTCCGCCTCTTTTTGCCCTGTAATGTCGCTGGCATACATGTTGACATAGCCGGCATCGGCTATAGGTGCCAGAATAAATGAAAAGATCCTGCCTCTGATTTTGACCTCTTTCATTACGCTTTGTCCAGATACCAGACACTCAGTAATTAATTCATTCCAATGTTTAGGCATAAGTTGACCTATCTCGCAGCCCCAGTCATCGAGCAGTGGTTTACTTGCATCGTTGGCAAACAACAAAGTACCATCTTTTGCAATACGAAGAACAGGATTGGGATCCTCAGAAGGAAATTTCGCAAGCTTCTCTATTTCTTCCTCCGCCTGTTTGCGCTCTGTGACATCCCAGTTCAAACCAATCAATCTGATCGGATCTCCCTCTTCATCACGATAGACATCGGCATGGGATTCTACATATCGTATGGTTCCATCAGGCCAGACAATACGGAATTCGATGTCTAGGTCCTTTTCACCTCTCAGAGCTGATTGAACCTCATCATTAATCCTTTGCATATCATCCGGATGAACGCTTTTGATCCAAGTCTCATATGCACCATGGAAGTCCTCCTTTTTCACGCCGTATATTTCATATACATTGTCGTCCCAGACCAGGTAATCCTTTTTCACATCCCAGTCCCAGATACCCATCCTGGCGGCCCGGTTTGCCAGGGAAAGTCGTTCGGATGTCTCTTTGAGTTCTTTCTCAGCTACTCTGCGCTCGCTGATGTCACGGGCGATTGAAAGAAGCATAGGCTGGCCCTGCATATCGAACATACGGGAGCTGATCTCAACAGGTATCCTGTGACCATCCTTTGCTGTGAATTCAGTTTCGAAGAGCACTCGTTTGTCGGCCTTAAGAAGCTCAAGACCCTCCCTTTTTTGCTCATCGAATTCTGGGGTGTGCAAATCCTTTTGTATATCTTTCGGAGATAATTCCATTATCTTATTACGCGAATAGCCTAAAAGTTGACAGGCCACTTCGTTGACCCGGATGAAACGGCCAAACTCACCGTCCGCAGTAACCCCATGGACGAATACTGCATCGTTGCCGCTGTTGAACAGGATACGGTATTCCTCTTCACTGCTTCTGAGCTCTGCTGTGCGTCTAGCAACTACACGTTTCAGCTGCCAATTCCAAAAGATAAACAACACAAGTACTGCAAAGAGTGAGCCTCCTATCTTCCACAACAGCGAATAGTCGAACCCATGTTCGTACTCGACGGAGTGCCAATTGGCAAAGATGGCTCTACGCTCCTCTTCACTGATGGATGCGAGACCTTTTTCGAGAATTGTCAGCAACTGGGGTAAGTCTTTCCTTGTTGCTAAAGAGAGCTCAATATCGTATGGTGTCTCTCCGGCGACTTTGATTTTTGCGTAACTCAGTTTTTGGATATAATAGGTTGTTGTAAGAAGTGCGTCGATATAGTGTTCTGCTTTGCCTGAAGCTACAGCCCGGAGTGCTTCTTCTACATTTTCGGTTTCCAGGAGATTTATCTTAGGGTAGTCCCGTTTAAGGAATTCAGCGATCGCGTAGCCCTTAACAATAGCAGTAGTTCCAACATACAGCTCACTTATGTCCGTAATGTAGGGATGCTCATCTCTTGTAAAAATCATCTGAGGTAGAGTGATATACGGCTTAGTGAAGTTAACATACTTCTCACGGGAAGGTGTATAGGTCACGGCCGAGAACAGATCCAACTCTCCGGTTTTCATTCTCTCCACTGCCTGAGCCCAGGACAACTCCTTGGCCGGTACAAATTGAGCACCCAGACGCTCGGACAGAATGCTTAAAAAATCATTCACCATCCCTTTGTATTCGCCAGTCTCATCTACATACTCAACAGGCGCCCACATTGTGTCCACACCCACCTTAATGACCGGATGCGAAGCCAGCCAATCACGTTCTTCGGTTGTCAGTTGAACGATTTCTTTTACACCTTCGATCTCAATCAACCATTTTCTATGTATCTGTCTCTCCTCTTCCACTGTGATTGATCCAATGGCACGGTCGATTATAGCCGCCAATTCAGGCCAGTCTTTTCGAACGCCGATGGTCAGTACAACAGGAGGCTTGTCCATTCTTCCCTGTATTTCCAAATTGGAAAGCAACTCCCTTTCAATGAGATAGGTCACAACAGCCCGGTTCCCGGCATAAGCATCAGCTTCGCCTCGGGATACTGCGTCCAGCGCTTCACTTGTAGATCCATACTCCTTAATAATGACCCCTGGATAGTTATCTTGAAAATACTTTATGTTGTAGAATCCTTCTTCAAGAGCAACTGTCCTTCCAATCAAATCTTCCTCAGAATCGTAATGCTTTCCGCTTTTTCGACCTACAAACACATGAGGAATAGTAAGATATGGTCGGGTGAAGTTAAAGAATGGCTCACGCTCCTTCTTAGGGGTGATATCCATCAGGGCGTCGAGTTCCCTGTTCTTCACCATGTTGAAGTTTTTCTCAAACGGCGCAGCCTCGATAGTAAAAACACCTCCCAAGCGTTTGTTGATCAAATTGAGGTAATCAGTGCCGATTCCTTGAGGATTTCCATTTTCATCCATATAATTCATGGGCTGCCAGGCTTCCATAATACCCACTCGTATTCCTGGATGTGCAGCCACCCACGCATGCTCCTCATTAGTCAGCTTGAATTGTAATTCCTCTTCAAGTAGATTTATGTTTTTATGGGCGTCTATATCCATAACAGAGGAATCTTGGAGTGATTGGGCTAACGCAAGACCATAAGGTGCGGATCCTATCAGGATAGATGCTATTATTACAGTAAGCAATTTATGCTTGATCCTCATGTTTTATCCTCCCTAGTGAAATACCCTATTCATGATAGGTACAGTTATCTGTTTGTTTTTCGGTATTGCTGCCCGTGTTCTTCGAATTAATAGTACAGTAACTGTTTATTGATTTTCATTAAACAGTACCTATCCTCAGTGGAATATCTACTACAATGATAGCACCTCCCGCTCTTCTTCTCCGTCAGCAAATTCCAAGGCGATCTCTCTGAACTCTTCGCTAATGGAGCTAAAAGCCTCCACTAGGTCAGGGTCGAAATGGCTACCTGATTCCTCCTCGATGATGGATACTGCCTTGCTGTGCGGAAAGGGGGGCTTGTACACTCGTTTGCTGATCAGAGCGTCGTACACATCTGAGAGTGCCATTAAACGACCAGACAGTGGAATGGCCTCACCGCTTACACCCTCTGGATATCCGCTCCCATCCCACTTCTCATGATGCGAATAGGCTATCTTCTTGGCTGATGCCAAAAAAGATGTGGTTCCCAACTGAATCTCTGCTGTGGCAATTGCATCCCGACCGAGAGTCGTATGCTTTTTCATCTCCTCAAACTCTTCTTCTGTGAGTTTCCCTGGTTTGAGCAGGATACTATCAGGAATCCCCACCTTCCCGATGTCGTGCAGAGGTGCAGATTTCTGGAGAAGGTCAATAGTTCTAAAATCAAGAATATTTCGGTATTTCTCCTTTTCAGAGAGCTTTTCGGCCAAAGCCCTTACATAGTTTTGTGTACGGCGTATATGCCCTCCTGTTTCATTATCACGGGTTTCGGCCAGTGATGCCATGCACTGGATAGTTACATCCTGGGTTATTATCAGCTCCTGAGTCCTCTCTACAACCTTTTCCTCGAGGATGATGTTCTGATTCTTAAGGTATTCCCTTGCTTCTTTCAATTCCAGATGGTTCTTGACTCGGGCCTGGACAATCGCAGGATTAACCGGCTTTATCAGATAATCAACCGCACCAAGCTCAAGTCCCATCGTTTCATCCTCAACCTCACTCTTTGTAGTGACAAATATGATAGGTATATCCTTGGTACCTTCATCATTCTTGAGCTGTCTGCATACTTCATAGCCACCCATCTCCGGCATTACGATATCCAGAAGTATCAGATCGGGAGGAGCTTCGGACTGTGCTATCTTAACAGCTTTTTCACCGTTTGTAGTAGCACTGATAGTGTAACTTTCTTTCAAGATTTCGTTTAATAAAGAAATGTTCTGTGGAATATCATCAACAAGCAGTATCCTTTTCTTTTCTTCCATAATTTTACTCCTTTCCTTAATTATACCACTATTATCTTATTTATTCACGTTTACTTCCTCTATTTCTATACCATGACAAATCCTAACAATCCACCCTCACTGGGATTCTATTTTAATATAAATTCAACACTGACTTCATTTCCCTTCCCCGAATAGGTGATTCCATTAAAGTAATTATTGTTTGCTAATGCAATTCCCCGTCCGTTAGGATCAAAAACTCGCTCAGGGTTAAAATCAAGATACTTGGTATACTCGAACCCATCACCCTGATCTATAATATCGACATCCATATTACCAATATTTCTTTTGAAACGTACTTCCACAACTTTATCAATGTTTTCTGGGAGCTCTAGACGTCTCTCAATCTCTTCAACTAGGATATTTGCCTTCATAAATTTTGTTTTTTCATCGTAGGTAATGCCAAGGTTGCCGTGCTCAATAGCATTGATAAAGAGCTCTAGCAGACCTGGTGCTGTAAATTGATTGACAGAGAATTTTCCAAACCACGTTGCAATTTTTTTCCCATCGTCAATAGTTCGAAACTGTAAATTCCCCTGGGTGATAAAGTCATCGATGTTCATTTCGTATTCAGAAATCTTTCTCTTAAGCTCAAGACCCTTTTCGTACTCTTCGATTGCAGCTCGTAGTACCGCAAGCAGTATTTCAGTTTCATAAGGCTTTGTGAGATAATAGTAAGCGCCGTGTGAAATACCTTCTAGAATACTTTTCTTATCTCTTTTCGAAGTTTGCATGATCACTGGAATATCGGAAAAGGCATCCTTTTTTTTTATAATCTTGAGCAACTCCAATCCATCCATTTCAGGCATTATCCAGTCAAGAAGAATTCCCTTGATGTTTTCCTGGGCATGAAGCTGTTCAAGACCCTCCCGCCCGTTTGTCGCGGTGATTGGATTATGACCAACACCTTTCACAAGCTCACTGAGCATTTCTCTGTTAACTTCTTCATCTTCAACGATCAAAATATTTGTTTTTTCCAAAGCAATCTTCTCCCTTTCCGCCGCTATACACAAAACCCCAATAGATTTATTAAAAATTCAAATAATTAACAATAATTAGAAGTGACAAAATTAAATATGAGCCCAATCTAAAAAGGTTTTATTTGCCCAAATAATTAGAAATTTGTAGATTATGCCAATAAAAATCAATGTCATAAAGGTAATTAATTTCATGTTTAAGAAAAATAAAAAAAATACACAATCCGACATGTTTGTTCTATTCAACACCCTACCGGAGCGCATGAAAAAAAGATAAAAATGTTCGAAGGATACATATTCTATAGATTCATTTTTTGTCTATTGGCTTTATGGTGGCCGGTGTGTATTCAAATATCGCAAGATTCCCCTCTTTGTTAGCCTTACCATTTGTCCTTCTTGAATACAGCTCACTGTAACGGACAATAGAACCTAAGTTTCGATTGAAATGTGCCGGGAATAAATACCTCCAATATGGGTATTTAAAAGGCTGAGAAACAAGCCGCTTTCAGCTGAGAGCAGGGGCAGTGATGAATGGATACAGATAAGAAAAAGGGTTAACCTTCCAGAGAGACTACTATTCCATGATCTGCGGCATACCTTTGCTTAGATTTTGCTTGCACAGGGTACATCGGTAGCAGATGTGCAGAAATTATTGCGCTACGCTTCGTATCAAACTACGATAGATATATACCGTCATCTGCTTCCAAATCAACTTGAGAGCGTTCTCAAATCTTTTAATCGGCTATACATGGAACTAACCATTAAACGCAAAAGACCTAACCCATTCAACAACAATGAGTTAGGTCCTGAAGATTCTGGGCCCATTAGGACAATCTGGCTTGATATACGGGGTTTTACTAACCTATCTTGGACTCTAATTTTTTACACTTCTAAGAATTAAAGCCTACGTTAGTTCACTATAATCTTCAATGTTAAGTGTTATACATACAAGATCCGTACAAGATTTAATTATCACCATGTATCACCACTTTAATTCTATTACATTTAAGGAGCCATATCTGTCATATATCCAAGAGCTTCACCAAAAGCAATGTATGCTGCAGCCTGACCATCAACTGTGCTTTGATGAGTAGTACCGGACCAATAAAAAGGATAATTAGTATTTCCACCTTCATCAATGATAGATGAAGTATTAAATACTGGATCAATTGCTGCTGAATTAGTGGTATCAGGAGAACGAGTATAATCTACAATGCTTTGAAGCTCTTTTATATCAGGTAGTCTCCAATCAGTATATCCTCCATAATCAAGATTTTCTGCCCATTCTAGAGCTTGTTCCCAGGTAAGCTTGCCATCACTATTATCCCCTGCATTTAAAATACCACTATCATCTTTCATCCACATCAGATCGGTGCCTGTATCTGTAATGGTATTATCTCCATTATCAACAAAATTATTCTTGCCGTAATTAGTATTCCCTCTAACATACATTACAAAAAACTCTTTTGCAGGCTCACCATCAGTAGCTTGATAAGGATATCCCTTTATCCTTCCATCAGCAAAGTTAACACCAAACATAGTCGCTGCCCCATTCATTGTTGTACTTACATATAGTGTCGAAGTTGCATACTGAGCATCGATGGTACGTTCACCTATACTTGTATCCCCATATTCAAATACAAAATAATTTGTATCTATAAAAGGTACTAAACCGGATGTGTCTGTTCCTTGATAGCCGGAGGGATCTTGACCGCTAAAATCCATTAGTGAATATAATTCTTTTATAGTAGGTAATCTCCAGTCACTATAACCTGCTAAATTAAATATAGATACTCCTGTAACAGCTTCAGCATGTGTCATTTTATCTTCAGTGTCTTTTTGCCACATAAGACCAGTTCGGTTGTCTGTGATTGTGCCATCACCATTATCATTATATGATGACTGCACTCCTGTATAATTTGCATCCTGTCCATAAAAATCATCTCCAGGATTTGGTGGGCTAATTATTATAGTATTATTAAAATATAGAGTTTGATTTGTATCTACTATAGTATAATCGCTTGATACTTGTGAAGTTCCTCTTACGCATCTTACAAAATTATAAATACGAATAACATCACCCTGAGGACCATGCCCATATGGATAATCACTCGGATCGCCGGTCTTCGGGTCACTTCTTTGGGCACCTGCACCATGCACATCCATTAGGATATATGTAATTCCATTTCCAGGGATTGAACAGAAAATCAAGAAGCAGACACTCACTACAAGCATTATCATCATTGCCGAAGAAATCATTGATATACGTTTCATCTTTCTGCCTCTTCTTATATATCCATTATTGCCTCAGTGTCCTACAGCACATTGTGAAAATAATTTACCCCCATACTAGACTTTATTGATAGGAAAAATTATAATTCTAGATTCACCAACATAGCCAAAAAACCGTCAAAACCTCATGGGGAAAAAGGGACAGCTCCCATTTTTTTAAAAAAAATGTTCAGCCCCTCTCTTTTTATTTGTATTTAAGCGTTACAATAAGAAATTAAAATGGGAGCTGAACCTATTGTGGGCCCTGTAGGACTATAAGATATTTAAACCGCTTTTTTTCAAATTTCGTGTAAAATCTATATAAGCTTTCTTTGCTTCTTCTCCTTCGTTATCACACCAATATTTAATAGCTTTTAAATCAAATGGCTGTTTAGTTGCTACGATAACTGCTTGATCCAAGCACTCCCGTGCATTAAAATAGATGTATGAGGCAAGGCGATCTTTAATACAGTCGGTTGGGCTTAGAATTTTAATTGTTATTTCCTCAACAGGAATCTCATGCGGTTTTATAGAATATTCCGAACCAATGGAAAGGGGAGGGGGTACAAATTCTATAAAAATATGTTTACACTTGGGATGTTCATAATGTCTACCATGTTTTTCAAATCCCAGGTCGTTCAACGCATTTTTGATAATCGATTCATCTCGATCATTCCTTACTACAAGATCTAAATCCCCGGACCGATAAATACCTGAACTATAAATTGACACAACCGAACCGCCGACCAGTACTGTATCAATACCATTCAATGCAAGAAAGTACCCAACGTATTTCCATAACTCTTCTTCTGTTGTATTCTCCCAATCCGGCTCTTTCATCGAATAGGCTTACCTTTCCTTCGGGGCCTTCTTCTCATCTTGAAAAGTTTCACCCTCTCCTCGAGAGGAATCGATTCATACGCTATTTGTAAAAGTTCCTTGATTGCATTATAATACGGAGATTTCTTATTCAGAGAATAGATACGACTCTTACCAACTTGTTTTGATATGAGAACACCTGCATTCTCAAATCTATTAAGTTGGTTCAATACAGAATTCTTATATATTTTATAGTCTTCCGCTATTGCTGAAGCATGAATTTCCCCATAATGGTAGATATGTAATAATATTTTTTCTGCTGTTTTATTTCCAAATATTCCTTCCAACATAACAAAATCATATAATCTTTTTTTATTATAGTCAATAAATTTGTTCATATGGACAAATTATTTGTTTATATGTATAAATATTGTATAGTATGGATCTAAAATAAGTACTAACAGTTACGCTGCGAGGTCGGGATAAGCAATCATTAATAAATGGATATGTATTAGAAAACGAATTAACCTCCTCTCAATCAGCTTTAACATGCCCTCGAATCATTGGATCATCTATACATTTAAAAAAACCATTGAACAAAAAAAGACCTAATTCTCTGCGATTAAGAGAATTAGATCCGAAAGGTTTTGGGCCCTGTAGGATTCGAACCTACGACCCGTTGATTATGAGTCAACTGCTCTGACCAGCTGAGCTAAGGGCCCTCATTTAATAACTATTTTAAGATAATACCAAGCTGCTGAATGTTCAATAAAAATAGTCTCTCCTTTAAATTATTCAATATATGACTAATAACTTTAGGATTCTCAGTATTATAGATTTAGCATAAGAATGGATTAAGAGATGAGACAGAGATGAAACTTTCTACTCCTCCTCAATTGCAGAAGCAAGAGATTCTGATAGATCAGATATGAGCTTAATAGCATCTTTATCAAATGTGCTTTCTCTCTCTTTGAACAGCTCATCAGAGATATCTAGCGCAGTAAGTATTAATACCTTTATATTAGTTAAATTGGGAAGTTTCTTTTTTACATCCTTTAACTTTTTGTCAAGATATTTAACCAGACTCAGAAAATAATCCTTTGGAACATCAGATTTTATAGTAAAGTTCTCTTCAAGAAGTTTAAAACTTATGTAGTCATCTGAACTTTCCATGAATAATAACCGCTTCTATGCTTAAAATAAGTTTTATGGAAACCAAAAGGACAATAAAAAATTTAACTACCTAGGATTCAATAAAGGGATTATCATCAGAGGATTGTTCCTCAATCATATCGTCGAAGCCACTATCTTTTTTTTCATGGCCTTCTTCGGCTTGAGAAATATTTTCAGAATGATTATCATCTTCTTCTTTGAATAATGTATCTTCATCCTCTTCACCCGGTGGCTCTTGAAATTCATCAGGCTCATCAATCTGGACCTCTTCTGATTCTTGCTTGCTATCTGAATATGAAGCTTCCTCCATCTCTTCTTCGCTTGAGTTTTCTATATCCTCCTCGATAGTTATACTTTCAGACTCCTCAAGCGGTTGTTCAGCCTCCAGAGGCTCAACTGTAGCCTCTTTCTCTTTATCCGAGAGATCACTTAAATCATAGTCGTACTCCATAACCATATCAGCCCAGCTTTCAACTTTGTTTAATATTGTCTCTATTTTATCCTTTAAAAAAAGCTGACTTTCTTTTAATTCCTCAACCTTCTTTTCCTTTTCATCTATAGTTTTTTTAAGAGAAGATACTTTTTGTTTTAAATCCTCTTTTTCCTGAATATGAACTTTCTCTCTTGATTTCAAGTTCTCAATAAACTCTATTGCCTTACCAATTCTTTCTTCCAGGATTTTTAATTTATCCTCTTCCATATAAAATCTCCCTTATAAAAGCTCCCTTCACATAAAACTAACTAGGTCTTTTCTTGAAATTAAAAATGTAAAAAAATTTATTGAACTACTTATTTGCCTGTACTATCTCTATGAACTTCTCAAACGCAATTTCATCATTTATTGCAATATCACTAAGAAATTTCCTGTTAATATTTACACCTGCTTTTTTTAAACCATGCATAAATTTACTGTATGATATCCCAGATAACCTCGAACGTGCATTAATCCTAGCAATCCAAAGCTTTCTTAAATCCCTCTTTTTTGCTTTTCTATCCCTATAAGCATAAAGCCCTGCTTTCATCAGCGCTTCTTTAGCAGGTCTGTATAGTTTACTTCGGCCACCTCTATACCCTTTTGCATGCTTTAGTACCTTCTTTACTCTTTTATGCTTAACTATACCTGATAATGCTCTTGGCATCTTCTAGCTCCCTCTCTCTTTATGTAACATTGTTTTTTTATGATTTTACAGTAAGATTAAGGAGAAAAGAATTGTTAAACTATTAAGATGTCAGCTGTACGGCAACATTCTCTTCACTGTTTTCTTCTCGCCCCTGAAAACAAAATCGTGCTTCCTTAAATCCCTCTTTCTTTGAGTACTCTTTTTAGTTGATAAATGACCTCTAAAGGCTTTATTTCTCTTTATTTTGCCACTTTTAGTTATTTTAAATCTCTTTAATGCTCCCTTTTTTGTCTTTAACTTTGGCATAATCCACTCCGCTTAATCATACTATTCCTCGTAAACTTCTCCATACTGTATCCACTCCCGTACGGGAGTGCTGAGTCCTGAACTTACTTTGTTGATGGAGATAGTACTGTAACTATGACCCTACCTTCAAACTTTGGGGTAAAATCTGGAGCCCCTACCTCACTTGTATCCTCGATGAGTCGGTTGATAATCTGACCGCCAATTTCTGTATGAGCTAATTCTCTCCCCCTAAACCTTACTGATACCTTTACTTTATAACCCTTTTCGAGAAATCCAATTGTCTGTCGTAATTTTGTTTTATAGTCATGCTCTTCAATCTTAGGTCTTAATCTAATTTCTTTTGTAATAATGATTTTCTGACTCTTTCTTGATTCCTTAATTCTCTTAGACTGTTCAAACCGGTATTTTCCAAAATCAAGTATCTTACATACTGGGGGCTTTGCGCTTGGTGAAACTTCTACTAGGTCAAGCCCTTTTGATTCCGCTACCTCACGAGCCTTTTTTATATCCACAATCCCGAGTTGGGCACCATCTGAATCGATTAGTCTAACCTCTCTTACATGAATTTCATCATTTACCCTAATATGCTTGTTAATATTTACACCCCTCCTTTAAATATTTTTTATATAATATATGAAAATGTACAAAAATCAAGGTTTTTGTTACGAAACAGCCTAACGCTTCTTTAATGTAGCCTCCTCATACAACGATCTAATGAACATATCTAATTTTAAAGATACAATATCCTTACTTCCACCCTTCCTGACGGACACCGTATCTTCTAAAATTTCCTTTTCACCAATCACAACAATATACGGAATTTTCTTCACTTCAGCTTCCCTCATCTTATAGCCAAGCTTTTCATTTCTATCATCCATATCAGTTCTAAACCCTTCATTTAATAGTCTCTGATAAACCTCTGCTGCCTTCTCAACATGGTTTCTTGTAATGGGCATAACAACTACCTGTATAGGCGCCAGCCATAATGGGAACCTGCCACCATAATGCTCGATTAAAATAGCTATGAAGCGTTCGATGCTCCCCAGAATAGTCCTGTGAATAACAACAGGCCTCTCCTCTTTCCCCGCTTTATTTATAAAGTTTAGATCAAACCTTTCAGGCAGAAACATATCGAGCTGGATCGTTGCACACTGATGAAGCCTTCCAAGACAATCTTCAAGGTGAAAATCGATTTTAGGACCATAGAAGGCCCCCTCCTTTGGGCTTACTGTATAGTTTTTCCCCAGCGCCTCAAGTGCATCTCCTAAGCCTTTTGTTGCCATCTCCCACTGTTCTTCAGTACCTATCGATTTTTCTGGTCTTGTGGACAGTTCCATTTGATATGTAAATCCAAAAATTGAATATATCTTTTCTGTCAATTCAATAACCTTTATAATCTCCTCTTTAATCTGAGATGGTAACATAAAGATATGAGCATCATCCTGAGTAAAACTTCGCACCCGAAATAATCCATGAAGAACACCAGATTTTTCATGACGGTGTACTAGCCCTATTTCCCCAATCCTCATTGGAAAATCTCTATACGAATGAATCTTTTCCTTATATAGAAGCATACCTCCGGGACAGTTCATAGGTTTTATAGCAAATGGGGATCTATCAATCTCAGTAAGATACATATTGTCCCTGTAGTTATCCCAATGTCCTGATTTTACCCAGAGTTCCTTTTTTAAAAGGATTGGAGTTTGAACTTCAACGTATCCTGCCTTCCTGTGCTCCTCCCTCCAGAAATCGAGGAGGATATTTCTCAGAACCATCCCATTTGGTAACCAGAAGGGAAAACCAGGTCCCTCTTCATGGAGGGAAAAGAGTTCGAGCTCCCGTCCCAGTTTTCTGTGATCCCTCTTCTTTGCTTCCTGTACTCTGCTTAAATAAGCCTTAAGCATTTTTTGTTGAGAAAACGATGTCCCATATATTCTGGTAAGCATTGGATTTCTCTCATCGCCTCTCCAGTAAGCCCCGGCAAGATTTAAAAGTTTAAATGCCTTTATATATCCTGTAGATGGCAGATGTGGTCCCCTGCACAAATCTATGAAATCACCATTTTTGTAGAAGGATATTTCCTCTTCCTCGCCAAGATCTTTAATAAGCGCAATCTTATATTGTTCATCCTGTTCCTTATAGAAAAGAAGGGCTTCATCCCTTGACTTCACAAATCTTTCAAACATCTGATCTTCTTCTACAATCCTGTTCATCTCTTCTTCAATTTTATCAAGATCCTCATAGGATATGGGCTCCTGGAAATCAAAATCATAATAATACC
Source organism: uncultured Spirochaetota bacterium (assembly GCA_964424795.1). Classification (GTDB taxonomy): domain Bacteria; phylum Spirochaetota; class B62-G9; order B62-G9; family DRHN01; genus CAYRKG01. The sequence continues at coordinate 2,073 of CAYRKG010000046.1, read as the reverse complement.
CATCTTTAATCGACGGACCAATAGCTAACTTTGCATGAGGATAGAGGTGCTTTACAGCCTGTGCCATAATATGAGATGTGCTGTGTCTGAGAATGTCAAGCCCCTTATCCGATTCTATTGTCACAGGCACAACATTCCCCCCTGATTTTATGGGCATATGAAGATCATAGATTGTATCATCCAAATATACTGCAACTACCTTTTCGGGGGTTTTCAAAGGAAGTTCTTTAAATATTGAAAGAATGCTCTTACCCCCTTCAATTTCAATACTACTGTTTCCAATTTTCAACGATATCGTACTCACGGTATTTACCTTTTCCTGGTTAATAATTCAATTATATTAAGCTTGTTTCTCCTGCTGAGAAGGAGATCTTTAGCACCAATAAAATTTGTGAGGAAGCACCACCGACTATACAAAAAAGGAATTTCATGGATCAGTCTTAGAATCTTAATATATCATAATTTGGGGATTCCGGCTACTTATAACACCTCTTTCCAAGATAGGAAAATTGTATGGCTCTTATGATAAAGGCGAACTTCGAGTTTTCAAATTTAACAAACTTAATAATAATATTTCCTTAAATAGTTATATTTTTTAATGATTTAGTCGCTGGTAAATAAATTCACCAGCTCAATAATTAATTCTTTCAGAATTAATTAGAAACAGAAGTTCCCTACAACCTTTGGTTGTACAACCAAAGGTTGTCAGCACTCCGTTATTTTTACTGTATGAACACCTTTTATTATCTACTTTCCTAAAACTCAAAATTCGCTAGATAATTCAATATTTTTTAACATTTATACTTTACTGGATTATTGTTTTTGTCCCAGGCATAAATATCGAATACAATCCGGATAGATCTAAGAGCATCAACTATATCGCCGTTTGGGCTTCTGTGGTTCTCAATCGCATCAATCATGTCTTCTATTTCAAGTTTCCATGAAGTATCAGTATCTGGATATTCATACACGAAGCTGTCAGGAGGACCCATATTTGGCTTCATCTTGTAATATGTCAGGGTTTCAATACCATAGCTTCTGCCAAGCCCCGATATATCAAGCTTTCCCTTCCTGCAGTAGATTTCCAACGAAAACTTGTTTTTCCACTCGGTACAACTTGCATGAAGGTGAGCAGTAATACCCTCCTTATTCTTTAGTATCGCAAAGCAATTATCCTCAACCTCCATGTCCCAGAAAAAGTTATCACAATAACCGATGGCATATTCAAAGTCACCGGCAAAAAAGCGGCTGAGATCAATAATATGTGACCCCTGATCGAGCCACTCGCCGCCCCCAGCATATTCCCTTATACCCCGCCATTCCTTATTATAACCCACCCGAGCTCCATGGCCGTATCGGGAGCAAATGAACATCAAAGGCCCTATCTCTCCTGATTCATAGATCTCCTTAGCCTTCTGTATGGCCGGATGAAAACGGTGATTAAAACCCGCTTTTACAACAACCGGTACTGCTGCTTTATTCTTAGCATCGATAATCCTCTCCACCTCTTCGGGATTACGACCGCAGGGTTTTTCCACAAGTACATGCTTACCTCTTTCGATAGCCCTTATTGAATATTGTGAAAGGCACTGGTTTGTGGTGGCTACAATGGTAATATCAGACTTCTCAATAACCTGATCGATGTCCTTAGATACCTCAGCTTCCACTCTCCGGGCTAGCTTTTGGGCATTTTCAGGGTTTACATCGCAAACCATTGTAATATCGTGCCCGATTTCTCGAATGGCATCAGCTCGTTTGTTTCCGATAAATCCACATCCAATGATACCAAACCTGTAACTCATTTGATCTCTCCTATTCGAAGGAGTTTGAAAAGCTGTGGATCTTTTCACGGTATTAATATATGAATTTAGACGTTAAAACTTGTGCATCTTAAATGATTAGCAGATAATTCCACTTCGATTAATTAGTGTATGTCGGCTCTTCCTATAACTATCTGATTTGATAAGGATGCTATTTTGATAGTCATACCTTTTCCAATAGTAAGGACTTGTTATTAGCAAGATATTCAAGAGTCTTTACAATCGCCTCTTTTATTTTGACCTTCGGTAAAAA
>CAYRKG010000045.1:0-42982 GCA_964424795.1 uncultured Spirochaetota bacterium | reverse complement strand
AGCAGGTCCCAAGGGTTTGGCTGTTCGCCAATTAAAGCGGTACGCGAGCTGGGTTCAGAACGTCGTGAGACAGTTCGGTCCCTATCTGCCATAGGCGCTGGATATTTGAGAGGGGCTGCTCCTAGTACGAGAGGACCGGAGTGGACATACCTCTAGTGCACCAGTTGTTCCGCCAGGGGCATTGCTGGGTAGCTATGTATGGGAAGGATAACCGCTGAAAGCATCTAAGCGGGAAGCCTGCCTCGAGATAAGATATCCCTTACCTGTAAAGGTACTGAAGGTACCTTGAAGATTACGAGGTTGATAGGCTGGAGGTGTAAGTGCAGTAATGTATTTAGCCGACCAGTACTAATATACCGTGAGGCTTGACCATATTATTTAATATTTACGTATCGTGGCGATTCGTGTGATTCATAGGATCGCAAGAATTGCTGAGCCGATTGTGACAAACTTAGTTTGTTACAATCTGCGAATGCACAATCCCTACAATGTAGGGTGCAATCGGCGATTTAAAGATCGCTGGATCGCGCCGAGATATGCTCTTTTAATAAATTTATGAAAAATAACCTGGTGACCATAGCGGGGAGGTAACACCTGTTCCCATACCGAACACAGAAGTTAAGCTCCCCAGCGCTGATGGTACTGCACGGGAGACTGTGTGGGAGAGTAAGTCGTTGCCAGGTTTTTTTATTTATACAGATGGATAACGGTCAATTTGGAGAATGGACCATATGAACTATTATTCTGAATCATTAAAATTAATGTTATTAGAATAGTCTGTCATATAGGCAGAATCACCTGTCACCGTAACACCACAATTGCGAGATCACAATCATGCAAGCGATCTTAGAAAGAGTATATAACTTGGAATAGGTGAAGGTTCAATTATGGCAAAGGCTTTATATATCTTAGAAATAATTTCTCCAGTTTTTATAATCCTTGGAATTGGATATGCTCTGTTGAGGATAGGATTCATTTCTGAAAGATTCAAATCAGAGCTTTCAAAATTCGTTTTTTATATTGCTTTACCAGTACTCCTGTTCATAAATATATCAAAAGCAGATCTGTTCATCTCATTTATTGGAAAGCTCATTGGTTTATCAATTCTTACGGTGAGTGTTATTTTTTTTCTTTGTCTTTTGGTTGTCTTACATTTAAATGTCCAAAATGATAAACAGGGCCCCTTTGTACAGGGATCATACAGATGCAATCTAGCCTATATTGGAATTCCTATAACCCTCAGTGTTTTTGGCGCTGATATTTTACCCGCAGTAGGGTTATTCATTGCCTTTGTAGCTCCTGTTTTTAATGTATTTGCTGTACTCTCCCTCACATTGCCCCGCCATGCTTTGAAAGAGGTCGGGGGTATTAATAAAATTGGAAGAGAGATTATTACAAATCCAATAATTCTTTCCTGCATAGCAGGAATAATTGCCTCTTTGATAGGCCATTCTTTTGGGGGAGTTCGATACCCAACATTCTTGGAGAAAAGTCTAGTATTTATTACCCAAACGACTGTACCTCTTGCTCTCATATGCGTGGGAGCGAGTCTCAAAATTGGAAAAATTGATAATTTAGCTATTATAGTTACTGCTTCTTTGATCAAACTCGTTATTATGCCTCTATTGGGATTTACCATTTTGACAGTCTTCAATGTTACTAACCAGAGCAGAGCTTTGGGAACCATACTGCTTGCTACACCAACAGCTATTGCCAGTCATATTATGACCAGAGTGATTGGCGGGAATGATACAGTTTCTGCAGACATAGTCATGGTTACACATGTACTCTCAATTATTACCTTGACTCTATGGCTCTTTATAGTTACCTGAAAATGATACCCATAGTGTCGCCCATCTCGGCTAATTCTTTCCTTTTCCTGTCAGGTGTACTATAATATCTTCAATTTTAAATATAGGTTTTTCAAGTTAACCAATTATAGAGAGGAAAGCCATACAATCTACTGGAGGTTAGGTTATGAAGGCAGCTCTTGTTCCGGTCTACTTTGAATATTCAAGGGATAAAGAGTTTGATGATCAGTTAGAGACATTAAAGAAATTAATCTCAGAAGAAGCGGAGTTTCTAAAGCCCGTAGCACTTGGTTCAACACTTCCTGATGCCGATGCTGTCATCTTCCCTCAGCTTGTAGGAGATGCCTATAGGCAGATCGGAGATATTAAAAAGATTGAAGTACCTCTTCTTGTAGTCACCTCTGAGTTTGGAACTGTTAACATGTGGGATTGGGAGATTGTCAGCTTTTTGAAATCTGAGGGAGTTAAGACATTCTCTCCATATAATATACAGCTTACAAAAGAGATTTGTAAAGCACTTGCCCTGAAGAGGGATATGAAGCGTACAAAATTTCTTGTTTTCCAGGATAATCCAGGTGAAGGAATGCAGGCCAGTATCTTCAAGCGGTTTTACTGGTGGGAGGATCGGTGTATCCAGCTAATCAAGGATAAGTTCGGTATCTCCATAGAAAAGAAGAGCTTCAGAAAATTGGGAGAAGATGCCAAGCGCATATCTGATAGAGAGGCTGAAGAGGTACTTAAGCTTTGGAAAATAAAAACAGAAGGAGTTTCCCAGAGGGCATTAGGTAGTGCCATAAAAATGTATATTGCGTTGAAACGAGAGATCGAGAAAGATGAGAACATCAAAGGGGCGGGCATGAATTGCCTCAATGAGTCATTCTATTCAGATACCACTCCCTGCCTTGCATGGAGTATGCTCTATGAAGAGAAAGGGCTAATCTGGGCCTGTGAGGCAGATATCATGGTCCTTTTAACAAAGTACATCATAAACAAGTCACTTGATGTTCCTATCATGATGAGCAACATTTACCCATTTCTGATAGGAATGGCAGCACTGAAGCATGAGAGAATAGAGCAATTGCCTGATGTAGAGGAGCCTGAAAATCACCTCCTCGTTGCGCACTGTGGCTATCTTGGAGTGGTGCCGGAGTCTTTTTCAACTCAATGGAAATTGAAGCCAAAGGTCCTTGACATTGTTGATGAGAACGCTACAGCAATTGATGCACGCCTTCCGGAGGGTAATATTACACTGGCAAAGCTGGATCCAACACTCATTAATCTGATGGTGGAGGAATGTACCCTTGAGAGATACGTTCAATACCCTGGTTCTGACTGCAGAAATGGTGCGATCATAGAGGTTTCTAATGGTCACAAAATAATGGATAAATTCTATTCCCACCACTACCTCTTGATAACTGGTCATAAAAAGGTAGAACTAGAACTCATGGCCAAAGCATTGGACCTGAAAGTCGAAGAGTCCTGAAAATAGTATTAGTGCGTTTTTCTCACAAATTGAAATACAGAAAAGTTTATTAATGTGGGGTTGAACAAGTTTTTTAATCCAAATGAAGAAAGAGTTTAAATTAGAGGATTGAATATCGGGATTGTCGGCTATAAGTTTAAGGGGAAGGTGCACAGCAATGCCTGGATCAAGATCCCTCTCTTCTTCGATTTAGAAATAAGGCCTGTGTTGAAAGTTGCCTGTGGCAGGAGTATTGATCTTGTAAGGTAAGTGGTCGGTGAGATCAAAAGTGTTACTGCTATGACAAAACAGCTTTTTGAAGAGGGGCCTCTTCCTGATGAGGTCGTGGCTGATACCTTTAAAGCTGCTGTTAAGGCAATGGGAGGGGAAGATGACGGTTGAGGATTCTGTGTTCATGCTTGTGGAGTTCGAAAGCGGATTGATTTATAACAATTCTGTCAATCGTGGTTCGTACCTTTATTCTGAAAAATAACACGAAACTCATTTACTTCACTTTCATCGACTCCCCTTTTCAGTAAAAGCTCTACTACTTCTTGGGGGTCAGTTTGTACTCTCTGGGCAAGTATCTGTGCTACATTTATGAAATTTTCCATTTTTTTGTTGAGTATTTGTAATAAAAAAGGTCTGAAGATTCTGCATAGTATATCAATAAGGGCATTGTCAACTAAGACCCAAAACTCCAGATCGTTTGTTATATTAGCAGTGGCTGTTTCTTGAAAATTAATAGTAGCTATCACCTTTGCACTGATTTTCCCGAGTAGCCTACTGCTGATTGATCCATACCCTGCATATTCGTGAAATCTCCCTTCCTGTTTTGTCATACTGAATGTACCCTCCAAACCCTTTTCGTCTTTTGCATGATAGCTTTTTTCTCCAGCGGTTTGAATCATTAATGAATGAATACCGTATTCATTTAAAAGATGAGAGACAAATGGAAGATTATTGAGAAAGTACTCCATCTGGTCAGGAGTTAAATTGAGGATAAAAGCGTTTACTCTTTTATTAAAGGTTGATTTAGCACGTATTTCATCTATATTAAAGTTACTACTGGTGGTTAGTATAAATATAAAAAAGGATGCCAGGAGTATTAAAAAGGCCTTGTTAGATCGATTCACCCTGTTTCTATCCCTTCTATTATGAAAAAAACTCTTTTTGAATGTTGTCATTGGTACACAGCAGCTGTAAACTCTTTTCTTTTCATTACATCAAAGAATAGGGAATAACCACTTTTGAGCTTTATCTGAACAATAGCCTGAAAGAATAGCCCTGAGATATTAGAGAGCGGTTTTGTATCTCTATCGTCAATGATTCCAGATATGCAGTTTAGTGCACTATTTTTAGATACTGTTTTAATTTCAGTAATATCATCTTTTTTAAAGCAGAATTCGGTCTTTTCATACTTCTGTTTTCTTGCAATAATTTTGGCAAACCAGTTGTCCTTTTCAAAGTCTTCAAATGTAACAGTTTTGTTAATGATATATAGCAATCCTCCTAGATTAACATGTCTATCCCTTGATCTTCCCATAAAGGCTGCAAAAGTAAAGAATTCAACTTTTCCTCCCTTCTTTTTCTCCCTCTCTTGCCAGAATCTTCTTGACTCTTCATTGGTTTCTACCATTTATACCTCCCAATTGATGATTGTAATTCAGGGTATATTATGAAATATAAAAAGTATATGTTTTAAAATTATGGTGTCTAAGAATATAACCTAGATTATAATAGAGTATAGTACTGATTTCTTGGTATCGTCAATAGTATGTAAAGTTAAATGGGTGTAAACTAGTATTGGTGCTACTGCCAATTTAAGGAGGTATTATGAGGCACACACTGTCATGTCTTACATACAACAAACCAGGTGTGCTTGCTAAGGTTGCCCGCACTTTTGCTGAAGAGGGTATAAATATCTACTCTCTCACTGCCGGAGAGGTTGAAGAAGAGGATAAATCAAGAATGACTATTGTTGTGGATGCAGATGAAGATACTGTTAGAAGAGCAGAAAGGCATCTAAAAGGAATAGATGAGGTTATCAAGCTCTTCGATTTAAGAGAAGAAGAGCTTATTGCTATGGAACTACTCTTAATAAAGATAAGTATAAGACCGGAGAATATACCTCAAATACTTCAGATTGCTGAACTCTTTAATGCGCAGGTTATTGCAGTTTCTGAAACCTCTATGGTGCTTACTCTTGCCTCAGAAGAAAAGAGGGTGAACGGGCTTGTAAAAATGTTCAAGCCACTAGGCATAATTGAGATGTCCCGTTCGGGAAAGCTTGCTGTGAGAGGTGTAGATTAAGATGAACGGTGATCTATATAACATGCACGATCTTCTAGACACGGCAAAAGAATTAGAGAGCAGAAAGATGGTTGTCGTTTTACCTTATGATAGTGCGACTCTTAAATCTGTTTATTCAGCTAGGCAGGAAGGAATTATAGAGCCTCTTCTGGTTGGAGATGAATCGCGAATCAGAGAGAGCGCAGAGTGGTACAATATACCGTTAAATCTGTTATCGATTATTCATTCAAGGGAGGAAGAGGTACTTGAGTATGCTGCTTCCTTCATATTAAATGGTAAAGCTGATTTTATCATGAAAGGAATGGTGGGTACAGGAGACTTCCTTCATGTTCTTTTAGACCCACGGTGGAAAATCAGAACAGAGAGGATTTTGAGTCATGTTGCGCTTTTTGAAATTCCCAAAACAGGGAGGATATTTCTCATGTCTGATGCTGGTGTAAATATTTTTCCGAACTTTACAAGAAAAATTCACATTGTTGCGAATGCTTGTGACGCTGCAAGAAAGTTAGGGATAAAACAAATAAAGGTTGCTATGCTTGCTGCAGTAGAAAAGGTAAAACTTCCTGCCATGCCTGAGACCCTCGATGCTTTTTTAATGAAGAGGTTTTCAGAAACAGGATATTTTGGTGAGTGTGAGGTAGATGGTCCCTTTGCTTTTGATAATGCTCTTGACCATGAGAAGGCAGACACAAAAGGTATAAGGAGTAAGGTATCTGGAAATGCAAATGTAGTTATTACGCCTAATATAGAAACTGGTAATGTAATCTGGAAATCTATAACCTGCCTTCAGAGAGGTGATGCTGCTGGAGTAGTTCTCGGGGGCGTATGTCCTATTGTAGTTCCTTCAAGATCCGATGATTTTAAAACAAAGCTCTCCTCTATCAAGTTTGCCCGGCTCCTGATGAGTTGATTGAGATAAAAAACTTGGAGCAGTCTCTTTTTATAACTATATTTATGGTGATATTATCTCATAGGAAGATAGGATGAATGGGATAAATTGGATAGTTTTTGCACAACTGGTTAAATGGTTTATTGCTATTTATATAATACTTATTTTCATTCGAGTTCTTTTTGCATGGCTGAGACCAAATATGTTTAACCCGATTGTCCAATTTGTTTATAATACAACTGATCCTTATCTGAAGCTCTTTGCAGGGATTAAGTTTTTACGAATAGGTAATATAGATTTAACACCAATACTTGCGTTATTTTTATTATACCTTTTAATGATATTACTTGGTGATGTAATTAAATGGGGATATATAAGTGCTGAACATATCGTAATTCTTATTATCGAACTTCTTTTCAGATTTGTATATTTCATCATTTTTATATTTATAATAGCAGTGGGATTAAGGTTTATATTCGAAGTAATTGGAATGAGAGTTAACAATGTCGTTGTTTCCATGGTATACTCCATTTCTGAACCAGCAGTAAAACCTTTAAGAAATGTACTGAAGTTTGGAAGAATTGGGGGTTTTGATGTACATGTTTTGATATCACTCATACTTTTAATACTTTTAAGGTATCTGATATTACCGAAGATTCTTAATCTTATTACGTTGCTCATAGGTTGGTAATTTTCCGTTATGTAGGACGGTCACTGCCAAAAGGAAGGCAACCTCTTTGCGGGTGGTCTTTTACCGAACGGGTTGTATACAGGCGCAATTGGGGATCGTGCACTACTCTGTTTTGTACCAAAAATTGTAATTTCGGTTTGGAGGTTTCTTTGTATACATTGGAACAGATGGAGCAAAAATACAGGGAGATAGAGAAGAGACTTCTCAGTCAGGAAGTGATATCAGACAAGACTCTATATGCAGAGTTAACGAAGGAGTTTGTCAGCATTTCAAAGATACTGAATGAAGAGAAAAAGATACTGGCCATGGATAAAGAGATAGAAGAGTATAGTGAGCTGCTTGATAGTGAAGATGACAGGACTCTAAGAGAAGATATCCTTGCAGAGATAGGAGAGCTCAAGAAAAAAAGGGAAGATGCAAAAAGAAAGATATTAATTTCTCTAATCCCTGAAGACCCCATGAGTGGAAAGAACATAATTATGGAGATACGTGCCGGAACAGGAGGGGCTGAAGCTGCTCTATTTGCGGCCAATCTTTTCAGAATGTACACGAGGTACTGTGAAAGAGAAAATTGGAAGGTAGAAATACTATCAAGACACGAAATCGGTGTAGGAGGATTCAAGGAGATAATCTTCAATATATCGGGCAAGGAGGTTTATCAGAGGTTGAGATTTGAGATAGGGGTTCACAGGGTTCAGAGAATTCCGATAACAGAATCCGGAGGCAGAATTCATACCTCTGCGGTAACAGTTGCAGTGCTTCCAGAGGCAGAAGAAACGGATATTCAGATAGCTCATGAGGATCTCAGGGTAGATGTTTTCAGAGCAAGTGGACATGGAGGCCAGCATGTAAATACCACAGACTCTGCTGTAAGAATTACTCATTTACCCACAGGCCTTGTGGTTACATGCCAGGATGAGAAATCGCAGCATAAAAACAAAGAGAGGGCTCTCAAGGTCCTGAGGGCACGACTCTTTAAGATGGTAGAGGGACAGAAGAAGGATGCTGAGGCAAAAGAGAGAAAGAATCAGGTTGGCTCTGGGGATCGTTCAGAGAGGATAAGAACCTACAATTTTCCACAAAACAGGGTTACAGACCACAGAATAGGACTAACTCTCTACAAGCTCGATTTGATTATGGATGGAGAGCTATATGAACTTATAGATGCTCTAATCGAATCAAAGGTAAAAGAGAGGATTAAGGGAATCGTGGCAGATATGAAGACTTGATTATCTATAATAAAGTGATAATATCATGATTGCAAAAAGCTCGAATATCATTGATCTTATAAATAAGACTAAGGCAGAGCTTCCCATCACAGACATATACTGCCTTTTAGGATATGCTCTTAATAAAAGTAAAGAGTTTATGTTTACCCATCCTGATTATGTTCCATCTAATGGTGAGATTTTGAAATGGAATGATTATAAAAGAAGACGAGTATATGGAGAGCCTGCATCCTATATAACCGGAGAGAAAGAATTTTACTCGCTTCTCTTTAAGGTCAATAGGCATACCTTAATCCCTCGACCAGAAACAGAGATCCTTGTAGATGAGATAATCAGCATTGCACCTAATAGCCTTCTCGATATTGGAACAGGTTCCGGAAATATAGCAATAGCTGTTAGGTACAATTTAAAAAAATGTTCCATAACAGCTCTGGATATAAGTGAACGGGCACTTGAAGTTGCTTTCGAAAATGAAGTATGTATTATTGGGGAAAATGACATCGTATTTTTACAGAGTGATTATTTTCAAAGTTTAGCCTTTCAAAAGTTCGATGTTATTGCAAGCAACCCTCCTTATGTAAAAAGTGAACAACTGAATCAGTTACCGAGAGAAATCAAAGAATACGAGCCAAGGTGTGCTCTCGATGGGGGGCCAGATGGACTTAGTGCCTTCAGAATTATTATAAGAGAGGGAAAGAGGTTTCTAGAGGATGGCGGAAGGTTGTTGCTTGAATTGGATCATGAATTACTTGATGCTGTAGTTGCTCTTGCATGTGAGAATCATTATATGATAGAAAAGATTACCAAAGATCTATCTGGCTGTGACCGGATGATAATGCTGAAGCATGGGTAGAAGAAATGCAGAAGTTAGAGAAAAAGCCTTTACCAGATATTAATGATTTTATTGATGTAAAGAGGTTTGATAAAAAAGATAGTGAGATTATTAAAGATGCATTCATCTTTGCTACCAAGGCTCACAGGGTCCAGAAAAGGTTATCTGGGGAGCCTTTTATTATACACCCCCTCCATGTTTCAAAGATGCTTTTTGATATGGGGTTTGATGCAAAGGTGGTTGCTGCTGGGCTTTTGCATGATACAGTTGAGGATACAGGAATAGAGCTTGATGATATAAGCAGGCAGTTTGGAACAGAAATTTCAGATCTCGTTGATGGGGTGACAAAGATATCGAGGATAAGATCCAAAAATATCAAACAGAGGCAGGCACAGAATATCAGGAAGATGCTATTTTCTATGGTAAAGGATATTCGCGTTATCCTTATTAAACTTGCTGATAAACTCCATAATATGAGGACTCTTGAACATCTTGAAAAGAAAAAGGCCCAGAGGATTGCACGGGAAACCTTGGATATCTATGCCCCGCTTGCAGGAAGACTTGGAATGGCAAGAATAAAGGTAGAGCTTGAGGATCTTGCTTTAAAATATCTGGAACCTATCTTCTATTACGATTTAAAAGATAATATCATGCAGAGAAAGGACAGGAGAGAGAAATATATAGAAAATGTAAAGAATATTCTTTATAAGGAGTTTACTAAATATAAAATAAATGGGCAGATAGTTGGAAGAGTCAAGCATTTTTACAGCATCTATCAGAAAATGAAAGAAAAGGATAAGAGTTTTGATGAAATATTTGACCTCTATGCAATTAGAATATTGACCGAATCAGTGAAAGAATGTTATGAAGTTCTAGGAATTGTCCATAAATTGTGGATGCCTGTAAGGGGTCGATTTAAGGATTACATTGCTATGCCCAAAACGAACATGTACCAGTCACTACATACAACTGTTGTTGGACCTGAAGGAAAATCATTAGAGGTGCAGATACGAACCGAGAAGATGAATGTTGTTGCAGAGGAAGGTATAGCTGCACACTGGGCTTACAAGCAGCGGAAGCAAAATCTCGTGGGGATAGAGAAAGAACTTACATGGTTAAAAAAATTACATTCTTGGAAGGAGAGCCTTAGCAACCCGTCTGGATTTATGGAAGATATAAAGAAGGATCTTCTTGAAGATGAAATATATGTATTTACACCTAAGGGAGATGTCATTGAACTCCCAATAGGTTCTACAGCGATTGATTTTGCATATAAGATACATACTGAAGTGGGAAATCAGTGTATAGGAGCTAAAGTCAACGGCCGTATAGTTCCTTTAAGAAAAGCCTTGCAAAGCTGTGAGGTTGTTGAGATTATTACTGCGAAGAAAGGAACTCCCAGTCGTGAATGGCTGGATGTTGTAAAGAGCTCTCGTGCTCGCCATAAAATAAAGGCCTTTTTCTCCAGTCATGAAGAAAAGAGGGAAGTACTAAAGACTGAACAGGACAGGGAAGTCGTTAAGAGAAGTGATAAGAGAGAAAGAGAGGATATTAAAAGGGAATTTCAACTGATAGCAGAAGGTGAAAAGAATGTTCAGATCCGGCTTGCTCAGTGTTGTACACCTCATCCTGGAGATGAGATAATTGGATATATTACAAGAGGAAAAGGAATAACTGTCCATCGAGTAAACTGTAGAAATCTGAGATCTATAAAGGATTACTCTAAAAGGAAGATCATCGTAGAATGGGAAGAAAAGACAAAGAAGGTATATACAGTTGATATTGTTTCAAAGGATAGGTTTGGGTTTTTGATGCATGTATCAACTGCAACTGCAAATTCGAATGCCCATATTATTGAGATGCATCTAAAATCACACCATAACGGTTTAGTGAAGGCAGCATTTCGGATACAGGTAAAAGATGCAAAGCAGCTAAAAATATTTTTAAAGGATATCAGATCCATCCCTGAAGTTGTTTCTATAGAATACAGATAGAAACCTGTTTTTACCACATCAAGTGGCCCTCATATAGACTAAAAAAAAATTAAAAAATCCGTAAAAATCCATTGACAAGTTTTAAAATTGGTATATTATTTAGAAAATATGTGGGGAAAAGTGGTAAATTATCCCAAAATGTGGTATGTTTATTAGAATAGAAATATTATTTAAAAGGCGATCTTTTTATAAAGGGAGGGGGATGTACGATTAGGGTGAATGGAGAGTTTGGTTTTGAAATCTCAAAGTTCACCCTGATAATTTTATGAAATCAGTGAGGATGATAGCTAATTTCAACAAGTTTATCATTTAAATAGGGAAAATGTTTATTGGAGAATACAGACATACTCTAGATGATAAGGGAAGAATAGCAATTCCAGCAAAGCTGAGATACTCCAAGATTGGAGAAGATGAATACTGGGTTGCAACAAAAGGATTTGACCGCTGTCTCTTTCTTTATCCGAAATATGAATGGAAGAGGATAGTAGAAAAGATCAATGAAAGACTGACCTTTACAAAGAGAGAGGATAGATCTTTTTTGAGAATGTTTATATCTCCTGCCACAGAGCAGGCTGTTGATAAACAGGGAAGGATTGCTATCCCACAGAGTTTAAGGGAGTATGCTGGAATCCTGAAAGATGTCGTTACTTTAGGGGCCATAAACAGGATAGAAATATGGAGTGAGGAAAACTGGAACAGATACAGGGAGGAAAATGAGAAGAGTTTCGATATCATTGGCGAAAAGATTGCAGATCTTGGTCTTTAGTGCCTCAATACTGATTTTCTTGCATTTAGTACCTTAATTCTGGTTTTCCTGCAATTTAAGAATTTTTTTTTTTTTTTCCCTATTGAGGCCAAAGGCCTCAATTTGAGCGAAGCGACGTGAGGCCAAAAGCCTCAATTTGAGCGAAGCGACGTGAGACCAAAAGCCTCAATTTGAGCGAAGCGACGTGAGGCCGAAGGCCTTAATTTGAGTGAAGCGACATGAGGCCGAAGGCCTCAATGTTGAGCAAAGCGACATAATCGTAAATGTGGCTTGCCACATAATGTGGCTTGTCCACATTAGGGGGATAGATGTTTATTCATAAACCTGTAATGGTGAAACAAGTTCTGGACTGCCTGGATATTAAATCCAGTGATATAGTTGTTGACTGTACAATCGGAGAGGGAGGTCATTCTTCTTATTTTATTGATATTGTGGAAAGAGGTGCTGTTCTGGGAATTGAGCAGGATGAAGAGATATTAAAAAGGGCTGTGAGAAGGTTTCAAGGGTATCATGATAAGTTTATCCCGGTAAAGGGTAATTTTTCTAATATTAAGGGGATAGTAAAAGAAACAATTAGGAGAAAGGTTGATAAGATATTTTTTGATCTAGGTATTTCCATGTTCCATTTTAAAGAGAGTGGGCGGGGATTTTCTTTTTCTAAGAGTGAGCCGCTTGATATGCGTCTCGATATCTCGAGATCCCCGAATGCAATGGATGTTGTTAATCAGTTTGATAAAAGAAAGCTTGCCGAAATAATATGGGCATATGGTGAGGAGAAATTTTCAAACCGAATCGCAACGTTTATTGTAAAGGAGAGAGAAAAAAAGCCAATCACAATGTCAACACAATTGGCCGATATTGTTAAGAGAGCAATTCCAAAAAAGTTTTGGCCCAGGAACATACATCCTGCAACCAAGACCTTTCAGGCAATAAGAGTTTTTGTAAATGATGAGATTGAGATCCTTGAAAGGGCATTGAGAGATGGCATAGATGTTTTAAAACAGGGTGGTCGTATCTGTGTGATTAGCTTCCATTCCCTTGAGGACCGCATAGTGAAATCAGTATTCAGGGAATTAGCTAGGGGATGTACCTGCCCTTCCGATTTTCCTGTTTGTGTCTGTGGTGGAAAGAAGCTTGTAAGAGTAATAACAAAAAAGCCTCTGGTTCCTGTTTCAGAAGAAGTAGAGGCGAATCCGGCGTCTCGCGGTGCTCGCCTGCGGTGTGCGCTAAAGGCACGAGAAAGTTCATCAGATAGTTTAGAGAAAAAGATGAAGGTAACTGCCTGATGAGTGTAACTTATAATGAATTGTACTCATAGGGATAAGGTATGATAGATACAAATATTAGTATCATAAAGAAAATCGTAAAGCTTACTCTTTTTATTGGGATCGTATTTTCCCTCCTTTTCTGTATTACATGGCAGAGTGTTCATTTATACCTTATGAACTTGAGAATTGAAAAACTTGCCCAGAAGAAGAAAGCTCTTGAAAAAACGGTATATCTAAAGAACATGGAACTATCTTCACTGAAATCCAGAGATAGAATTGAAGGGATTGCAGTGGAGGAGTTTGGTATGACTCCTATTACCTATTACGATGTGAAACTTATTGTATATTAAGAATATGATCCACTGTTTAAGATAGAGAGTTTAATGCAGTGTGTAAGACTTTCTCAGCTATTTCTTGGTACTGAGATAGATTTTATCAGCAGTAGAAATGTTTTTAATAGCTCTTTAGCATCTTCCATATCAACAGATTCGCGATCTTTGAGAGCAGATGATATTTTTATTGCAATCCCCGGCAAGAGGTTTGATGGGCATTCATACATTGCTGATACTCTTAAAAAAGGTGCATCTGGAATTGTTTTTGAATCGGGTAAAATTCAATTAGTAAAACGCTATTTTCAGAAATCTCCATCTGTAATATTTGTTGGAGTTCCTGATACAAGGAAGCTCTTTGGAAAAATTGCAAAAAACTACCTTGCACTGTTTGATGTAAAAAAGATAGCTATAACAGGTTCATGTGGAAAAACGACAGTGAAAGGTATGATTCATTCAGTTCTTTCTCAAAAGTATCATGTCGTATCGAGTCCCCAGAGTTATAACAATGATATTGGCGTACCAAAGACTATATTGAGTATAGATGATAAAACCGATATGCTCATACAGGAGCTTGGTACAAATCAACCTGGAGAGATAGAATATCTCTCAAACATAGTAGAGCAGGATTTTGCTCTTATAACAAATATTGGTCCTACACATATTGAGTTTTTCGGTAGTGTGGAAAATATAGCGCATGAAAAAAAATCTGCCCTCTATCCATTGGGTTCTCAGGGTGTTGCATTTTTAAATGCTGAGGACAGTTATTTTGATTTTTTCAGAGATGGACTCAATGCCAAGGTGAAAAGCTTTGGTTTAAAAAAAGGTGACCTATTTCCAGAAGGGATTTTGAGAGTTGATCTCGATAGGACTGAATTTTTACTGGCTGGAGAGAAAATTATAACGCGTGCAATAGGAGTTCACGGAGTTCTCAATGCAACAGCTTCCGCTCTTGTAGGCTTACACTTAGGAATCACAATGGAAGAGATAAAAAGGGGCATTGAGAGCTATAAAGGGGAAAGTGGGAGAGGTAATCTTTATGTGAAAGATGGCATTACTGTTATCGATGAGAGCTATAATGCAAATCCCTTAGCTGTTTTAGCCTCTCTCGATTATATGAAAAGGATAAAAACCTCAGGTAAGAAGATATTTGTTTTTGGCGATATGCTTGAGCTTGGAGAGAAATCAGAACATTTCCACAAAGAGATTGCGGGGAAAATCATTAAAAGCGGTATTGATTCTCTATACACATACGGGAAAATGGCAGGAATTACTGCTGAGAGCTGCATGCATGCAGGTTTTAACACCGTTTTTGACTTTTCAGATATAAAAAAACTTACAGACAGTTTAAGACAGGAGATGAAAAGTGGTAACCTAATTCTTATAAAGGGATCAAGGGCTATGAAAATGGAAAGGGTTATAGAGGGCCTTTTTGCTCTTTAGATGATCCTATTTGTAGCAGGGAGGGGAACTTGTTCTACCATTTTCTTTATCCGTTATACAAAGAGTTTTTTGCCTTCAATGTATTCAGGTATATAACCTTCAGATCAGTATATGCTACTGTAACCGCTATCCTTATCTGCTTTATATTTGGCCCACCACTGATAAAAAAATTAAGGCTTATAGGAACCGGAGAGAAGGTAAGAAAGTATACTCCCAGCGGCCATGATAAGAAGGCGGGAACACCCTCTATGGGGGGAATTATCATACTGATTGCCATTTTATCCTCAATCATACTATGGGGAAACCTTCATGATCAATATACTGTCCTTGTTTCAGTTGCCACTTTTGGATTTGGTGTGATTGGATTTTTTGATGATTACCTGAAGTTTGTTAAAAAGAGTTCAAAAGGACTGCATGTACGCTTCAAACTGATTACCCAGATACTAATATCAGCTGCAGTTGTCTTCTATATCTATTTTGGTCCGAACAGAAGCACTGAAACAACCCTTTTATATGTGCCCTTCGTCACAAGACCTGTAATCGATCTGTCCTATTTCTATCTCCCCTTTGGAATTCTATTGCTTGTGAGTACTACTAATGCTGTTAATCTAACAGACGGACTGGATGGCCTTGCAATTGGATTGATAATATTTGTAGCAGCTGCTTATGCGGGTCTCTGTTATCTTACTGGACATGTAAAGATCGCAAGCTACCTACTTATACCATACCTTCCAGGGAGCGCGGAGCTAACTGTTTTCTGCATGAGCATTCTTGGAGCAGGGATCGGGTTTTTATGGTATAACGCTCATCCCGCAGAGATCTTTATGGGAGATACAGGTTCTCTATCACTGGGAGGATCGATTGGAATCATATCACTTCTTATAAAAAAGGAGATTTTATTAATTATCATTGGCGGTCTCTTTGTTGCTGAGACACTTTCTGTAATCATACAGGTACTATTTTATAAAATGCGTAAAAAAAGGGTCTTCTTAATGGCACCGCTCCATCATCATTTTGAGTTAAAGGGCTGGTCAGAGTCAAAGATAATTGTTCGGTTCTGGATTATCGGAGCCATGCTCGCACTTATAGCTTTAAGTACGCTAAAGATACGTTGATAGGGGTTATTTATAAACGAAAAGGGTATCCATACTCTTGTTCTCAAGGGGTTTAACTATAGGTTATAGAATTACAGTTTTAGCCAATAATACTATTAGAGATAAAGTCAAGGATAAAGGATGCTTACAAGGGAGAGTAAAGGAGAGATTGACTATATCCTGCTTTCCGTGATCTTAGTCTTTTATGGACTCGGGATTGTCATGGTCTTCAGTGCAAGTATCAACGAAGGGATAAAGTTCGGGGAATATTTTTACTTTTTGAAGCGGCAGATTACCTGGGTAGCAATTTCTTTCGTTACATGTATCATTTTTATCTTTATTGACTATTCTATACTTGAGAGGTTTACAAAGCTTTTTATATGGTTGATAATTCTTATACTTTCGATGCTTCTGATTCCTTCCTTCATTGATATGGGGATTGTACATCCTTCACGGCGGTGGTTTCTGATATACAGTATGGGATTCCAGCCTTCTGAGTTTGCAAAAATTGTATTGATATTATATCTCTCCTCTATTCTATCGAAAAAGGGAGAGAGGATAAACGACTTTTACAGAGGCTTTTTGCCTCCTTTTCTGATTATTTCAGTAATATCCTTTCTAATTTTCCTTGAGCCAGATTTCTCTACAGCCTTTATGCTCTTCTTTGTCTCTATAATGATGTTTTTTATAGCTGGAATCAAAACAGTGTCCATTTTTTCGCTTATTGTTGTTTCTGTTCCTGCATTACTTCTTATGATAAATGAAAAGGTATACAGAAAGGAGAGGATAGCGGGGTTTCTCAATCCATGGTCAGATCCCACTGATAAAGGTTATCAGATTATTCAATCCTTTAAGGCCTTTGCCTTGGGTGGATTCACTGGAGTTGGGCTTGGGAGAAGTTTGCAGAAGATGAAATACCTCCCAATCCCGCATACGGATTTTATCTTTGCAATATGTGCTGAAGAGATGGGTTATATAGGAGTAATTCTCATTATTATTGCCTATATGATATTCGCATATAGAGGTTTCAGGATTGCCTATTTGCAGGAAAACAGCTTTAGTTTTTTCCTAGCATTTGGTATTACTTCATTAGTTGTGTGGGGAGCATTATTTAATATTGCCGTGGTTACTGGCCTATTACCATCGACAGGGGTGTCTCTGCCTTTTTTAAGTTATGGAGGCTCCAGTCTACTTGCAAACTCCATACTTGCAGGAATACTACTCAATATTTCAAGAAATAGGAGGGTCCCTTCTTATCAAAACGAGAGACTTGTATGGGAACAATGATAAATGAGTGTGATAAAGGAGAGGTAAGATCAAAGAGACTTCTGAGGGGAGTGCTAATTGCGATCATTGGAATACTAATAATCTTGTTATTGATAAAACTGGGTTCAGGGATTGGAAGTCTAGTTATTTTCCCTATTAAAAAAGTACAGATCTATGGTAATGTTCATATGACGAAGAGGGAAGTTTTACAGATCATGAACCTCGATGCCAGTAACTCTATGATAACCTTTAATAAGAAAAAGGCTAAAAGACTTATTTTACAGGACAAGAGGGTTGTGAGTATTGAAATGGTAAAGTTATATCCGGATACTCTCAGGATATATATTAAAGAAAAGCTAAAGGAAGCAGTACTTGTTGCCAATTCTAATACATACTGGGTAAGCGATGATGGGATTATATTATCAAAATTTAATGAAACCGAGGATATAAAATATTCTGATCTGAATTATCCTTATATTACACTCAAATCATATAATGACGATATTAAAAGTGGAGAAGAGATAAATAACTTTATCGTTATAGATATCATAAATTCTCTGATCAGTATTAAAGAGGAATATTCAGACTTTTATGGGCTTATAAGATCGTTTTCCATACAGGAAGATGGTGTTTATGTAATTCTTAAAAATAATAACTATCTTATTTACTTTGGGAGTGATGTCACAAAAGTGAAGCTTGAAAAATTACGTGCACTGTTGATTGTTTTGAAGGGCCTGTATCAGACTGAAGATATATTAGAGATAGACATGAGTGGTTCTCATGCAGCTGTAAAAAAGAGGGAGATTAGCAATGAGCTATAATAATGATATTATAGTAGGACTCGACATCGGTACTACAAAGGTGTGTGCAATAATAGGTCGCTTTAATGAGTACAATACAATTGATGTCGTGGGAATAGGAGTTTCTCCATCCAAAGGACTGCGAAAGGGAGTTGTGGTCAATATTGAATCTACGGTGAACTCTGTTGCAACTGCAATAGAAAAGGCAGAGCTTATGGCAGGTATTGAGGTGAGATCAGTTTATTCAGGAATAGCTGGTGGACATATTGAGGGAATAAACTCCAGGGGAGTCGTTGCTGTTTCCAACAAAAGCAGGGAGATAAACATGGTGGAGGTGGAAAGAGTGATCGATGCAGCCAAAGCCTTGGCCCTTCCTATGGAGAGAGAGGTGATTCATGTTATTCCTCAGGAGTTTATTGTAGATAACCAGGAGGGAATAAAGGACCCCCTTGGTATGAATGGGGTAAGGCTCGAAGCTGAGGTTCACATTGTTACCGGCGCAGTTGCTTCTGCTCAGAATATTGTTAAGAGTGTAAACAGGGCAGGATATGCTGTAAATGATATTGTACTTGAGCCACTTGCATCTGCACTTTCTACATTAAAAGACGATGAAAAAGAGCTTGGAGTTGTTCTTATCGATATTGGTGGTGGCACAACAGATGTTCTTGTATATCTCAATGGCAGCATCTGGCATACAGGTGTAATTGCTATGGGAGGGAATCATGTAACAAATGATATATCAATTGGTTTAAGGACTCCCATTCATGCTGCTGAGGAGATTAAGAAGATGTGGGGAATCGCTCTTTCCGAACTTGTGGATAATGATGAAATAATTGAGGTCCCAAATGTTGGGGGAAGAAATCCAACTCAAATACCAAGACAGGTCCTCGCAGAAATAATACAGCCTAGGATGGAAGAGATCTTCCTTCTAGTAAAACATGATCTGGAGAAGAAGGAGTTCAGTGATATACTTTCAGGAGGTGTTGTGCTCACAGGGGGTGCATCACTGCTTGAAGGCAGTGAAAAGGTTGCAGAAAAGGTCTTTGAACTGCCAGTAAGAATTGGGAGGCCATCAAACGTTGGAGGATTATTATCTGAGGTTTCATCTCCTGAGTATGCTACAGGCGTTGGTCTTGTCCTTTATGGGTCCAGTGCAAGGCCTGAAGAGCTTATGGAGGCCAGGGGGTCTAGACTCTTTTCAAATGTAAAAAAGAGAATGACAAGCTGGTTTGGCGAGTTTTTTTAGAGGCAGTTTTTATGTAAAATTAACTTGGGGAGGGGAGAATAATGAACATTGAAGTTGTTGATGAGCCAATATTGGCAAACAAAATTAAGGTAATTGGTATTGGTGGGGCTGGATGTAATGCTATAAATCGTATGATTGATGTTAAATTAAGAAACATCGATTTTATTGCAGCAAATACTGATTTACAATCCCTGAATGCCAACAAATCTCCGCATAAGGTCCAGCTTGGTGTTGAGCTCACAAAGGGGCTTGGGGCTGGATCTGACCCTGAAATCGGAGAAAAGGCAGCACTTGAGAACAGGGATAAGATCGCAGAAGCTCTCCATGATGCTGAGATGATTTTTATAACTGCAGGAATGGGAGGAGGGACAGGTACAGGTGGAGCACCAATAGTAGGGAGTGTGGCAAAGGAGATTGGTGCCTTAACTGTTGGGGTTGTAACAAAGCCCTTCCTCTTCGAGCTTGAAAAAAAGATGGAGATTGCTGAAGAGGGAATAACAAAGCTCATGGAGGTTGTCGATACTCTAATAATCATCCCCAATCAGCAGCTGCTTGAGATTATTGATAAAACTACATCCATATTAGAAGCCTTCCGTATTGCGGATGACGTATTGAGGCAGGGAGTTCAGGGAATTTCTGATCTCATCACAATTCCTGGTGAAATAAATATAGACTTTGCTGATGTAAAAACTATTATGAATTTATCCGGAGGGGCCCTTATGGGTGCTGGTGTGGGGAGAGGTGACAACAAGGCAATAGAAGCTGCGCAGGTTGCAATAAATAATCCCCTCCTGGAAGATGCAACAATAAATGGGGCCAAGGGAGTTCTGGTTAATGTAACAGGCGGTCCAGACCTTTCCCTTTTTGAATATGATGAAATCGTAAAGCTCATTACAAATAATGCAGACGATGATGCAATAACTATATCTGGTATGGTTATTGATAATTCAATGAACAATGAAGTACGGGTCACTGTAATAGCTACTGGATTTTCCAAAACCCACGAAGTACAGGAATCTGGAGATGGGATAAAGAGTTTTGAGGTATTCCCTTTGAAGGAGTTTGAGCCTAAGAAACGGAAACCTCCGGTTACAAAAGAATTACCGATGATGGAGGCTCATAAACTAAGAAAAAGGTATAATAAAGATGACTATGATATTCCGGCATTTTTAAGGAGGAAGGCTGATTAGAGAATATGTTTCAGAAAGATTCCTCTATGATTACTATAAAACGGGAAGATTCAGGGCTGCAGTATGCTATCCAAACTCATACTATATTGGAATGAGTAATCTGGGGTTCCATTCCCTTTTTGACCGGACCGCCTCTTTCCACGGTATTAGTGCGGTTCGTTTTTTTATAGAAAGAAATAGGACAATATTTTCCCCTGATGCTTTTATCCATGAAAGAAAGAGTGCTTTTACCTCTCAATTCAAGAACCTAAAAGGATTTGATGTCATTCTTTTTACTGTATCCTTCGAACTTGATTATATAAATATCATCAGAATGCTTCTCTATTCTTCGATCCCGGCCTTCTGTACTGATAGAGGCCAAAGATCTCCTATCATTATAGTAGGGGGGATAGCTGTTACTGCTAATCCCATGCCAGCCTCTGTTTTCTCAGATGTAGTATTTGTTGGAGATATGGAAAGTGGTCTTGAGGAGATTTTGGAGATATTGATGGAACATGGTTTTCGGAAGAGTGAACATCTTTTTGAAGAGCTGTTACAGATCGAAGGTGTATATGCATATATGTTCAGTAAGTGTAAAGCCGTTGCGAAGAGAAGAATTACAAAGGATATTAAAGAACCCGCGCATTCGGTAGTTCTTACGAAGAATACTGAGTTTTCAAACATGTTTCTTATTGAAATTGTCAGAGGCTGCAGAAATAGCTGTACCTTTTGCATGACAAGATGCGTGGCCGCTCCAGTAAGGACTATAAAAAAAGAAAGGATAATAAGAAATGTAAAGAGGGTATTACCCTTTACCAGCAGGGTAGGGCTGATCGCACCTGTAATTACTGATCATAACGATTTGCCCGATATCATAAATGCCATAAACGACATGGGGTTTATCATCTCCTTCTCTTCCCTGAGAGCAGATGATTTTAATGAAGAGATGGCAGGATTTTTAAAGGCAAATAAACAGAAAACAGTGACCTTTGCACCTGAAACAGGTTCTTTTGGATTAAGGAAGAGGATTGGAAAAAAATTTACGGATGAAATGTTGCTACATGCTGTATCACTGGCAATGGATTATGGTATAAAGAGATTTCGATACTACATCATGTATGGTCTTCCAGATGAGAGTATAGGTGATATATATGATATTGCCAGGCTTGTGAAAAAGACTTTAAAACTCTTCAAAAGGAAAGACTACAGGCTCCATTTAAGTATAAATCCATTTATTCCAAAGAAGGGAACTCCTCTTGAAGGAGAAAAAATTTATCCTCTGGATTATTATGCAGGAGCGCAGAAGATACTTAAAGAAGAATTAGGAGAGTTACCCGGCCTTTCATTGAGATTTGAATCTTTAAGGCTCCTTCATGTTCACTACCATCTTTCTACAGGGAATAGAGAGATCGGCCATTTACTCTATGGGTGTCTTATGAAGGGTTCGATGAAACAGTTTAAATATATTGGAAGCGGTGTAAAGGATAAATGAAGGTTATAAAGAAAGATATAAAAGATGCTCAAACTATTGATAAAACTATTCTTATTCGGCTAATAGACTACCTCTATTTAGAAAAGGGCCTTTCGCTGAATACCGTACAGTCCTATAAAAATGATCTGTGGCTCTTCTTTTCATACCTGGAATCTAAAAAGATCTCTGTTTTCGATGTTGATCGAAACTGCATTGTTGAATACCTAGCATTCTGTAACAGAACTGGACTGAACCACAGAACAATATCCAGATATCTCTCTTCAATCAGGATCCTGTACAGGTTTCTTATTGCCGAAGATATGTTAAAAAAGGATCCTACAGTGAATATTGCCAAGCCAAAGATAGTGCCCAATCCTCCAGAGTATTTAACTTTAGAGGAGGTCGAAATTCTTCTGAATATGCCAGAGGAAAATACTGTTTTGGGTCTCAGGGATAAAACAGTTCTTGAGCTTATGTATTCCTGCGGCTTGAGGGTTTCAGAGGTTGTTGAATTACAGCTGAACAACATAGACTTTGCCCAAGCTTACTTACTTGTGTATGGAAAGGGGAAAAAAGAGAGGATTGTTCCCTATGGGAAAAGGGCAATGAAACTTTTAAAGAGGTATGTCGAATGGTCAAGAGTTGTTTTACTAAAAAGTAGAATTGAGGATAAACTTTTTTTGAACTTTCGCGGAGAACCCCTATCAAGAAAGGGCCTTTGGAAGATCATTAAAGGGTATGCAATGAGAAGCGGGATAAAGAAGAGCATAAAACCGCACATATTACGACACTCATTTGCAACTCATCTTATTCAGAACGGGGCTGATCTGAGAGTTGTTCAGGAGCTTCTTGGCCATGCCGATATCTCTACCACGCAGATTTATACACATCTGGACAGAGGAACGCTCATAGATATGCATAAAAAATATCATCCTCTGGAAAACCTTTAACATTGTAATGAATTTTGGAAATGTATAAAAATGGAGGGACCATTCCCCGAATGGACCGAAATTTTGGCACGATCGGGGAACGTGCCCTACATTAGTCGTTTCCTGTCCAGTTTTCAGGGTAAAGTATAACCTGAACATAGCGATTCCTATCCAGATACTTCTTAAGAGCAACTTGCACCTTTTCAGCTGTTAGTTCATCTATAAACATATCATATTCTAGCATCCTGACAGGATCGAGCCCTTGGATATAGTAAGACTGTAGGATTCTGAGCCAGAACTCATTCTGCCTCATTTTTGTTTCGCGCTCCCGCCTTAATATCTCTTTTACTTTATTAATATTAGGCATTTTTGGCCCTTCGGTCTGCAGCCGAAGTATCTCCTTAAAAACAAGTTCAACGAGCTCTGCAGCCTGCTCAGGAGCAGAACCAAATCCAATGTATATGTAGTATTCTTCATCGGGGAAGCGTGAGAGTACCGTGTACACCCATGTACTATATGTGCCTCCTTTATCCTCTCGAAGAGATTCGCGAATAGGGATATCAAGGACATCCTCGAGCGCAGTAAACATAAATGCATTTTCAAGGGTCCAGTCAAACGTACCATTAAAAACGATCTGTACCATGCTCTTTGGATCGATTCCCTTCATAATGGTCTCTTTCACAATGCCAGCTGGTGGATCGATTCCAAGATCCTGCCAGGTTTCATCCCTTCCTGTAGATGGCAGTCCGCCCAGATAGGTCTCGATGAGCGGTTTTATATGCTCAAGAGTAAAATTTCCAACAAAGAAGAATGTAAAATCCGAAGCATCAGCGAAACGGTCAAGATAGAAGTTATAGGATTTCTCAAGATCCATTTCAGCAAGCATTTCCCTGTTCCATGGTTGAGCTCGATAGTGGTTTTGAGCAACAGCCTTCCTAACAGAATCCCAGAAAAACTCTTCCGGTGAAGCCTCTCTGTTCTTAACAAGAGCTTCAAGCCGGTTTCTAACAGTTAAAAACGCCGTCTTATCCATCCTGGGTCTCGTAAAGTAGAGGTAGATAAGCTGGAACATGGTCTCCATGTCCTCAGGTGTTGAGCTTCCTCTGATTCCTTCGTAGAGTTCATCGATCCATGGGGATACAGTGACAGCTTTTCCAGCAAGCTTTTTTTCAAGCTGTGTTAAGTTAAAATTTCCCACACCTCCCTCTTCAATCAGAGAGGTAGCGGAAATTGCTGCTACATAATCATCATCCGGTACCAAGGAATGTCCTCCAGGGCTGAAGGCACTGAATAGAACCTCATCGTTCTTGAAATCTGTTTTTTTGAGTATTACCTGAACTCCATTAGAAAGCCCCCACTCAGTTATTCCTATTTCTTCAATTAACTTTTCTTCTATAATCCTGCCAGGTACAGGGGAAACAGGAACAAGGGGCATATCGGCAATCTCATCCTTGTAGGGAAGAACCTCCTTGTTTTTTACGAGATTGATAACTTCAAGAAGATCATCCTGGTCTGGTAGCTGTATTTCCGCTTTTTTTGGAGAATAGGCCAGAATAACACGGTTCTTTTCCATAAGCCATTCATCAGCAAGCTGGTTAACCTCATCCAGTTGAATTCCAGGGATATACTTCTGAAAGAGTTCAAATTCATACTCGATTCCAGGAATCGGCTCATTCTCAAGGTAATGTCTGATATACTCTGAGGCAAAGTCACTGGATTCTATTTTATCCCTTTCGTTATAGAGCTGTTCAATACCTTTCAAGAGCTCCTTTTTCTGACGATCAAGCTCAGAGATGGTAAAGCCGAACCTTTTTACCCTCTCTGCTTCGGTTAGAAGGGCTTTAAGGCCGCGAATAATCCCGCTATCCTTCACCTGAGCCCCTAAGATATAGAAATCTTTATTCCGTACTATTCTCCCAATGGCAGAGTAGCCTGAAAGAATTGGTGGATCATGAGCTCTTGACAGTTCATCGAGACGCACATTCAGCATACCGTTGTAGAGAGCCTCGATCAGATACCTGCGATAATCAGCAACAGTTTTGGATGCTGGTATATCGTGTTTTGTGATAATACTTACACGGGACTTTGTGGCTTCAGCATCTGAGGCAATACCAACTAGGGTCTCATCATGGTCTGGTACCGGGAAGATTGTACGCGTTCTTGAATCTTTGACAGGCTTCAGTCCCAAAAAATATTTTTTAATCATTCTTTCCATCATAGCCATTTCAAAGTCACCAGCCGCTATAACTGCCATAAGATCAGGACGATACCAGTCTTTATAGAAGCGTATGAGAGTATCAGTTTTAAAGGATCTGATAATATCCATTTTGCCAATGGGCATACGTTCACTATAACGGGAGTTATAGAATAAAATTTGATACTGCTTCTCCCTCATTCGTGCCTCTGCATCCCTGCGCATACGCCATTCTTCGACTACAACTCCTCGCTCCTTGTCGATATCCTCTTCTTCAAAGATTATATACTGTGCCCAATCCTCCAGTATCTGCATTGCTGTTTCAAGAGTTTTCTGGTTGTCGGTGGGGACCTGAAGCTTATACACAGTTTCATCAAAAGTGGTATAGGCATTCAGATCAGGGCCAAACCTCATGCCAATGGATTCCAGATAGTTCACTATCTCCTGCCTGGCAAAGTGCTTTGTGCTGTTAAAGGCCATATGCTCAAGGAAGTGGGCTAAACCCTGCTGGTCTTCATCCTCCAGCAATGAACCAGCATTCACAACCAGCCGAAGCTCTGCCCTGTTTTCAGGCTGTTTGTTTGATCGGATATAGTAGGTGAGTCCGTTTTCAAGTTTACCTACTTTAACATGAGTGTCTATCGGGAGAGGCTCATCTAGACTAAGGTCCGATCCTGAAATATCCTGTTCTGATAACTTTTCTAAGAGCTCAGTATCTTTTTTTGGCGGAGTGGATATACAGGAAGTAAGGAAAGCGGTACATGAAAAGGTAAAAGTTAGTAACAGGGCTAGGATAATCCGCAGGTATGTAGTTTTCATGATTGCTCCTAGTTTTCTACATCGACCACCTCTGTAATTCGAGATTTGTATGTACATATTTTGCATCAAATGGCATTATTCAGATTTTCTGCTTTTTTTCTTTAATCTCTCAATCATCTCTTTCATTTTTTTAACAGCCTCCATTTCCTTTTCATCTTTTGGCAAACGCCAGTGCTGGGTTACTCTATCTGTAATCTTACCACTTAATGAAGGTTCAAGAAAGGCTCCAATATCGTAAAGCCGGTATCCTTGAAAATCCACGGCTTCTTCCTGGTAGCATGACCATACTGCTTTTCTAATTAATTCAGAAGTTCCTTTAAACTGGAGATCTATAAGTGATAGCTGTTTTCGAAAACGATCTATAAACTCCATCGGCAAATTATATAACAATGGATGTGGGGCATCCGTTCCTATAATACGCTTTTCTTTATCAACTCCATTTTTAAATAATGCCTTAAATGCCTCACCTGTTAAATGTCCCTGTGATTCTGGTCCGCTGAGTATTGCGTAACGGATATTTGGATTTGCAACGATATTACAGATGATTTTTTCAAATCCTATATTCTCCGTCTGTACTGTTCCGGAAAGAGCTGCGCCGCTTTCTGCTCCGACGCGGACAAGCTTCTCAATCTCAGCAGGGATCTTATCTTCATCTCGATTCAGAATAATCACTACTACGACTGGAGAATAGTCATTGCCCCGTATATATCTACCATCCTCTGGCGGATAGTTTACATGAGGTTTCACCTTCTGCATTAATTTTCCTTCTGTATTTTTTCTTTTAGTTCTTTTATATCCTCAGTAAGTGTTTCAACCTCTCTCTTTAGTTGCGTTACCATAACTAAGGCAATTATACCCAGAACTAATCCTGCTATTCCAAATGGCATAAATCCAAATGCTCCCATTTTTTCCTCCTATATGGTAATTTTTTATAAGTATTATTGACAGATATTCAAATAAGCTCTTGACTTCTTAATCTGGTTCGTAACCTTTGTTTATTCTAAGGATATCTAAATCCCGTAAGGTTGCAAAGGGGACAAAGCCATGAACCTTACAAAGGCTGTAAAATTTTTTAATTGCTTTTGTATTCTGAATTGTTAAATAATCTGTAGCAAGTACCTTTTTCCCATATTCAACAAACTTATCTAGATTAGATATTATTTCATCTTGAGGCTTATAGCTATTATTTTCATCTAAATTTCCAAAGTAAAAGGTATCCTCTGCGCCAATAGCGTCAATTGCATTCCAAAATTCAACTACCTTTTGTGGGGACGCATCATTTATAATGTCACTGCCATTCTGTGGACAGATGATGAAATCGGTTTTTCTCTTTTTATCTCTACAGTAATTAGCAATCTTTTTTATAAAATCCACCATATGGTTTGCTGCCTCTTCATCGCTTGAAAGTTGTTCATTTTCACCATTTGATTTTGCCTCGTTTGCCCAATACCAGTAGCCATCAACAATGTCCATATAGATACCATCAAAACCCTGCGTAATGATTTTATCTATGTAGGAAAGGATTATCTTTTGCCAATCGCCATGCCAGTATTTTACTTTGTAGTTACCTTCCCAATCAGGATTATCATGGCCGAGCCAATCAGGATTGTTAGGTTTCCAGTTATGTCTCCAGTAATAACGATAGTTCTCTGCCTCACCTATTGAGATATAGGCGAGAACAATTTTACCGCCCCTACTAAACTTTAACATCTTAATCTGTGAAGCATCCCATTCTCCATCTTCAGTACCATCCTCAGAATAATCAATGATAACCAGGTCATAGTCAGTCATGGCGATTTCTTTTAGGTTTATGTTCTGCAATTGATACAGGAAATCGTTTACATTTGTTAATGATCTTGAAGTTTTTAAGTTATCATCTGAATAAGAAAGAAGAAAGCTCATAATAAAAATGAATAACAGGAGCATTACACCTTTGTTCATTTTCATATGCTTTCCTATATTTAAAGTTAGAGATATTAAAGAATTAATCATTTAAAAAAAATATCGATTTAGCCGGTACTTTATAGATAATAAAAACAAGCTTAGCTAAAAGAAGAAACGTTTTTAAAGAAGGAAAAATACAGTGCTATGATAAAGCTTAAACGCCATCTGTACATCTCTTAATGTATGCAACTGCCTCTTTCTTACCTAAAAAACTGCCTACAATAATCTCTTTTCCCTTTATATGGTCAAAAACATGAGCGGCAAACTCTGTCAGTTCAACCTTTATCTCATCATCAATTTGAGCATCTTCACCACCCAAAGTAGCAAGAATATTACTATCCTCTTGATTATCTTCAACCTGTTCCATTAGACCGACAGGTTCACATTCTATAATCTGTCCGGTTTTAAGGGCTTTTTTGGTGATTATGAAACAGTCTAAATTATCTCCGTCTCCACTTGTTGTATTCAGTATAAACCCATATGGATATGGATATGCCCTGGAAACAGTCTCTGTTCTAAGATACTCTAATGTCTTCTCATTATGTATATTCTTTAGATCTGATCCAGCTTCATTTTGTATAAAAACTTTCATAATAAATACTCCGTATCGAGATAAAATTGCATAATGATTAGAACTATTAAACTTAGCATAGAATTCATTTTAGGGCTATAGTTATTACTGTATCCTTGCTCTGTATAAAGATTGGTTCAGTCCCACCGGTAGGTCATAAACTCCTCCATAGCACAGCAAAGGGCATTAATATTTTCCGGAGGAGTAGGGGGGTAAATTCCAGCAACTAATTCAAGACCCCCTTTTGGAGAACCCAGTTCTTTGACCTCTCTTTCGATCAGGTCTCGTATTTCTGAACAGGTCCCATAGGGCACAATTTTTTGTCTGTCTATATCCAGACTGATACACATCCTTCCCTTAACCTCTCGCGCAAGGTTTCTGATTCCGTTGCAGATGTCCTGAGGATTAATTATTGTAACGCCAGCCTCAATAAACTCATCTATCAGATCCATAATGTAGCCATCACTGTGCAGATATACATGGCATCCGGAATTACAGCAGGGCTGCATTAGCTTTTTGTAGGCAGGGGTTATCCATCCATGAAACATCCCTGGACTGATAATCGAGGAAGTCTGACTTCCCAGATCCTCACCAAAGATCATAATATCTACATCCATGGAGAGCCACTTGTTTACGATTTTCATATTGTGATCAATCAACATCTTAATCAGAGTTGGCAACCTTGGTTCTTCATTAACAAGGTCAAGCATCAGATTCTCAAAGCCACGCAGATTGTAGAGACGTTGGAAGAAAAATCCATGGGGCAAACAGAATGTATGAGGGTATGGCTCAGGTACGATCTGTCCTCTTTTCTTGCGTTCCTGTATACGCTTCTCTATGCCTTCCCAGTCAGCTGGCCCTCTATCACCCTGCCTTAAGGGATCTGGTGGTTTGTAGCTATTCAGTCTGCTCCAATCATCAAGAGGATTTTTAACCACAACCGCCTCTATGCCATTAAGAGCACTTTTCCATGTGTATCCCCAGGCATCAGTAAAAACCTCATTAGCCCGTAAACCAAGTCCAAAGTCGAAATGTTCATGATTTCGCTGCCCCCTCTTGAAATCTGGAAAGAGAAGTGGATGATGGACCAGGACATCTTCTAGCTCATCACGGAACTGGTCCCAGGACGCCTCGGAGATGTAGAAATGACAGGGTATCCATTGAGGACCTGTCATAGAGGCATTCCTGAGGTAATTTTCTCGCTCTGAAATGGGCATTTATTATCTCCTTTTTGTTACATGAAAAGATATAGTTAAATAGAAGAGGGCTTGTCATATAGATTAGTTTTGCACAGTCCCTTGTGTCATTGATTTTTGCCTTTCTAGTCATATTCCATCTCACTATTTTTTATAGAATATGATACTGATTTTACAATAAAACTCGTTCTTTTGATGTGTTCTTTTCAAAAATTGGGATATTCTTATAGATATTGTGACATGATAGTAATCTTGACTTGAGAATAGTTAGATTGTAAGCTTAAATTATCATGACTGTAAAAGAGTCGCCCATGAAAGAGAAATTGCTGATAACGAATTGTGATATTGTTACACCATTTGAAGAGATAAAAGATGGAGAGGTTCTTATCCAGGGGGATAGGATTCTCGAAATAGGCCCTTCTGGTTCTTTTTCAGAGCGCCGGGCTGTAATTGACACTGGAGGAAGAATTTTAGCTCCGGGTTTTATTGATCTGCATATACAGGGAGCAGGTGGATATGATGTTCTCGATGGCGAGGTTTTAGGACTTAAAACTATTTCAAAAACCTGTACCAGGTTTGGCGTAACTGGTTTTCTGGCCACTACAGTATTCAGGCCTGACAATAGCAACGAGCATCTAAAGGTCGCTTCTGAATGTACAGGGAAGAATCTTGAGGGTGCTGATCTTTTAGGGATCCATCTTGAAGGTCCCTTTATAGCAACTGAAAAGAGGGGTATGATCAGATCTGATTGTATTTCAGAGCCAAGCAAAAGGGTTCTTGGGGAGATCCTTGACATTACTGAAGGAAGCTTATCTTTGATGACAATCGCCCCTGAACTTTCAGGGAGCCTTGAAATTATCATGAGACTGAAAGAGAAAAATATTGTTTCCTCATTCGGTCACTCTCTTGCAAACTATGAGCAAACAGTAAGAGGAATAGAGGCAGGTATCAGTCATGTAACACATCTGTTTAATGCAATGCAGCCAATCCATCATCGTAATCCAGGACCGCTACCAGCAATATTTGAAAATGATAAGGTCATCACACAGGTGATCTTTGATGGAGTTCATATCCATCCAAGTTTATTGAGATTTACAAAGAAGATACTCGGCGATAGGAGGATTGTTCTCATTACAGATGGAATGCAGGCCATGGGCCTATCTGATGGCTATTATGAATATAACGGTCTAAGATATGAATCGAAGAATGGGACTGCAAGATATATGAATGGAACACTTATTGGCACATCTCTGGGTATGAACAGGCTTGTGGAACGTTTTGTCACATTCACAGGCAGTTCACTTTTAAAGGCAGTGAGATGTGCATCATTTAACCCTGCATCTGTTTTAGGAATTGAAAATAGAAAGGGGAGTATAGAAAAAGGTAAAGATGCAGACATCGTTATTATGAACAGGGACCTTTCAGTCTGGAAAACCATAAAAGACGGAAAGGTTATTTATGAGGAGCAGAAGTAGTGTGTTTGAAAATTCCGGTATTTTAAATATCCCATACATTATTGCAAAGATTAGTTATCGACTTGTACTTTTACATTTATTCCTAAAAAAACACTTTTGAAATTGTTTACTGCAGTATACGTACATTGAGCTCAATTTTAAAAACTGGTTTTTCAATAGTGTTTAGAAATAGACAGTTGCAACTTCCTCTTTTGTGAGCTTAAAATGGGAATAGTCAAGCTTTTTGATTATATCAATATTATAGGGGCATCTGGGAATGCATTCGCCGCATCGGGTACAGCTGTCAGCCTTTACTTCGAGGTTCTCATAAGATCTCTTTGCTTTTTCGCGGTTTTCAAACCAGAATCTTAATCTGTCACGGAGAGCAAATTCCGGGGTTGGTCTGATCTTCCAATCCCTTAGTTGTCTGTCATACCACCCTTCGTATAGGAAGATCTCCGGTATATTTATTCCTTCGGGACAGGGAAGACATTTATCACAGAGCCTGCATATATAGTCTCCAAGAACAGGATTATCTTTAAAAAGCCTTTCTTTTTCTCTCTGAGTCATTGGCTTAAACCTTTGTACGAACCTCAGATCCTTTTCAAGCATCTCGTTGCTATTAAATCCTGCTACCACAATATTTAATGGAAGAGAAAGAGCATATCTCAGGCTCTCTTTGGGATATTCCCACAGCAAACCATCGGCAAAGGCTTTCATGCCTATTATAGCCACCTCTTTTTCTTTAGCCAGCGGTATAAGCTTTTCCTCCGTATCAGGAAAGTTGAATCTGTCAAAAAAATTAAAGCCGATCATTAAAGCATCAATGTATTTCTTCTCTTTAAGTGCCTTGATTAGGATGTCAGGGATTCCATGTCCAGAGATTCCTATAAAGCGGGTTTTTCCATCCTTTTTTGCCTTGAGAAATGCCTCAATCGCACCGCCTTTACTGTAAATCTTTTCCAGCTCCTGTTCGGTCATTACATGATGTAGTATCAGAAGATCAACATGGTCAGTATTCAGACGCTTGAGGCTTTGATCTATTGTTTTTTCTGCGTTTTTTCTGTCCCTGAAGTGACATTTTGTTGTAAGAAAACAGTCTTCTCTTCTCCTTTTCATTACCAGTCCGACCTTACGCTCTGATTCCCCCTCACCGTACTGGGCTGCCGTTTCAATATAGTTGCCACCATAATCGAGGTATTTGTTTATTAAAAAAACAGCATCTTCATCGGATATCTCTAATAGGTGAAAGCCTCCAAGGCCTAAGACAGAAACCTGCTCACCTGTTTTTCCGAACATCCTTTTTTCCATAAGTTAACACTCCCAGTGTTAGATAATTTAGTTAATAATAAGCATAACTAATTCCTGGTGAATAATTCAACATGATAAATTATTTTAAATATCCTTTTAATGACCAAATTGTTAATTGTCAATTAATTAAGGAACTAAATTGATTGAACCGAAGGATGATGGAGATGTACTAAATTAATTTTACGTTTTACTCTAAATAACTGTAGATTTATTATGGTAAAATAGCTTTAATGCCGGTTATATCACAAAAATCAACAAGAGCTGGAAATAGATCGTTACCATATCCAAGGCAAGCGTATTCACTTGTCCAGTGCTTGATGAATTTTTCAATATCACAGTGTACAGTCACAAATCCATGGGGCCAGAAGGGGATACCGGACTCCTTTAATCGGGATTCAATCTGGTCAGCAGGTGGCTCAAATATCGAACATCGGGTAATAACCATCTGAAACTCTCCTTTAACTCTTCCGAGCCGTGCGAGTACCCCTTCACCCACCTTACAGATCAATTTAACAGACAATCCTCCTGCTTCACCCTCTGTTGGAATACCATGCTCGGCAAACCCTGCAGGACCGAGCTTTCCAGCCAGTGATGGCGGGCATGCACCATCCCCGATAATCTTTATTTCATTGTTCTTTCTATCGATGTGCTGGAGGTCACCGTAGTAGACTCTTTCATTACTCAGTTTTGTGAGCAGCAGGGTTGTAAGGGCGGTGTTGAAATCACCAAGAGTCGATGTCCCGTATCCATCCTCAAGCATCATTGACTGGGCAAAACAGGTTGCCGCGTAGTCATCAGCCAGACCGGGAAAGGATTGAATGGTGTAAAAATCAAAGTCCTCTTTTTTAACTATCTTCTTAATTGCAAGATAGAGGCGGATAGAATGCTCGTTTACAATATTTTTTTCTGGGATCTTTCCAAATAGCCTTTTCAGGCGGGGTTCGATAGCAGTGATTTCATTATCCGAGATACCTTCTGCCGTTTTTATAATTTCGGTTGTATCTCTTGTATCGATATCAATACCAAACATCCGCATCCACTGTGAGGGATCTGCAACACCGCATGTCTGCCCCATTCCTCTTCCACCAAAGGCACCTATTGTTGACATATTTAAATAGTTTTTTAGATGAGAGGCTTTACAGTAACTAACAATACTATCAACTCCTTCTTGGTCATCAGAAGCGCAATATACAAATTTATGCGGAATACCAACTTCTAAAAGAGCACCATGCATTACAAGACCGCCAACTGGACGCCAGCCATGGGACCCTGGATGAGTCCAGATTATTACACCTTTACCAGATGCAGCAAAATCTCTCACAGCAGCGATGAGGTGTGCCGACCATACCCATGTGCCAGAAAATAGAATTACACAATCAACATCATCGTTCAGCTTCATCCTTTTTAATGCAGCCTTTGCCTCACTTTTTGTAGCAATAATTAGATCATGTTCGACTAATCTGCATCCTCTCCTTTTCAATGCTTCTTTCGATTTCTCAATAATACTCTCATCGATAAATGGTGTCCCCATGGGATCTTTTAATCCATCTTTGTGTATACCATAGACAATAAATCCTGTTGTTGGCTGTATCATATCTGAAAATCCTCCTTTAAATGGGATCGATCGTTTGTTCCATAGATATAAGATCGATATTCCAGACTGTAGTATTATCAGGAGTTTCAATAAGAAACTTGATAGCCTGTGCTATACTCTCTGGATCAAGAAATTTAACTGATTCAGATAAACTGATCCCTGCCTTATTGGCCCAATCAGTATTAATTGCTGCTGGACCAAAGATACTTACTTTTATGCCATACTTATTAACTTCATTTAATAATGCTCTTGAAAAGCCCTCAACACCGTGCTTTCCTGCAGTATAGACCGAAAGCCCTGATCTTGCTCTTTTCCCTAAAATCGATGATACATTGATAATATGACCACTGCTCTGCTTTTTCATAATTGGCAGAACAGCTTTACAACCGTAGAGCACAGAGGTGAGATTTATGGCAATACCCGTATCAATCTCTTCAACTGTGAGATCTTCAAAGTCGGTAGATCGAATTCCAGCACCAACATTATTTATCAGAGCATCAATCCTTCCAAACTCATCTACTGTACTTCGAATAAAGTGCTGGACATCATTCCAGAGTGTCATATCTGCTTTTATAGCTATTACCTTCCCGCCTGAATGCGTTATTGAATCAGCTATCTTTTGTAATAACATCTCTCTACGGGCACAGATAGAAACCGCATATCCGTTTTTAGCTAAATGAATGGCCATTGCCTTTCCAGTTCCTGAGGACGCTCCTGCTATAGCTATTACCTTATGTTTTTTCATATACATTACCTCATAAATATTTTCATGATATCAGACTCCCTTATCATCAAAACGAACAGATCTCGTATCCTGTTCAATACCAGTTGCTATGGAAAGTGGTTTATACAATTCAGGACGGCGAGTTTTTATCCACCTCTCACCTGTGGTTTCTGATAGAAGTGAAAAATCAAGATCTGCAACTACCATATCATCATCAGCCTTCCATGTCTCTTTAAGAATTCTTCCATAAGGATCAATAATCATTGCATTTCCAGTACGAATCTCATCATCATCAACTCCCACTCCATTACTGAATATTAAAAACAGTCCATTATCATGGGCTCTTGTCGGCAACCACCGCAAAAGCCATTCTCTTCCTTTGGGGCCTCGAAACTCATTTTCAATGGCTAGGGGATCTTTAAACCTGTTTTCCCACAGGGAACGATCAATCAGGCCCATGGTATTTGGGTTTGTTGATCTGCAACCTCCAGTTTGATGGGGAGCAAGGAGGATTTGCGCTCCTTTTATAGCTGTTATTCTAACATTCTCTCCGATGTTATTGTCGTAACAGGTGAGAACTCCAGTTTTAATTCCGTAGGGTGTATCAAATATGGTAAAATCATCACCAGATTCAATGTGCTCGCTGATAAAACAGTGAATCTTCCGATGACGATAGGCTTTTCCATCCGGCAGGGCAACAACATAGGTGTTGAATAATTTACCCTCACTGCTCATTTCGATTAGCCCTGCCCCAATAGTCATCTGATAGTCGTGTGACCACCGGATTAATGCTCTGGATGATTCACCTTCAAATACTGGTTCAGCAAGTTTTTCAATCTCTTCCCTTGAAAGATGTCTTAAAAACCAGTACCCTGTAATACAGCATTCTGGGAAAAGGATTATATCCACCTTTTCCTCTGAAGCCTTTTTGAGAAATCGATCGATCTTTTTGAAATT
Organism: uncultured Spirochaetota bacterium; assembly: GCA_964424795.1. GTDB lineage: Bacteria > Spirochaetota > B62-G9 > B62-G9 > DRHN01 > CAYRKG01. The sequence continues at coordinate 7,216 of CAYRKG010000045.1, read as the reverse complement.
TGCCTTCTTATTATCCGGTTCATGCTCGAACTGTACTGCTGCGGCACGGATACCCTTAGATACAGGCAATTTTACACCTCACTATTATATCATGAGCATATACAAAGAAGAACAATAATTTCAAGGCCCTAAAATGTCAAGGTTATGAAATAAAAGATTATACAGGGTATGCAAAATTTAATGAAGATAAATTATGCAAGTTATAAAAAAGGCGCGGAATGATGATATCTTTCCGCGCTTATAAATTGATAGGAGGCTTTAAAGGTTACCTTCTCTTTTTTGGAGCGAGGGGAGGATGAAACTGACTAAATGACCCCTCTTTGACAATTTCAACAAATTTCATCATTTCGTCTTCATCATAACTGAGCCTCTTTATTTCTGCATCTACTGCTTTCTCGATTTCCTTTTTATGTTCTGAATTGAGCGCCCTGATCTTTTCCATTGCTCCTTCCTGGATGGTCTGCATCTTTTTCTGGTTTTCGTTGATTTTTTCAAGTACTGCTACGATTTCTCTTTTATTTTTCGCAGGATTATTCTCATAATCTCTTGTGAGATCAAACAATTTCTCCCTAAGCTGTAGTTGTTCCTCATAGTAATTTAGGGCCTCCTGCTTGGCGTCAAGAAAGACTCGTTGGATTTTAACCAGATATTTTCGGTTAATGGTATCCACCCCTGCGAGCTGTCCTAGAATGCCCATTCCTCCGTGTATCATACCTGGGCCTTCGTGCTGAACAAAATGTTCACTGCCTTGCATTCCAAGACCTTCTGGATTACCAGGCTCTTCCAGGTAATGAGGGCCTCCTCTTTCATTTGAAAAGCCAGTAGCAGCAGTCATGATTAAAAGAGCTGCAAACAACAGAATCTGAAAGATTTTCTTTACCATTTTTTTCTCCTTAGCCTTGTATTTAAAACTTTGATATTTCATAATAGTAATCAAGCGCATTCATTTCAGAGAGGCTTCCTGTCCCAAAATCATTTGCGATTTCCAGGGTCATTTCCAGAGAATCATAATACATTTCATCTGTGTAGTATTCAGGATCCTGTTTTACTGAAAAAGGATTTACCACAAAAACCAGGAAAATGATAATTGTTGCAACCGCTCCTGTGACTCCCAAAAGCCATTTTGTATGCAGGATACCTGACAGGGTCCTGTTTGATTTCTGCCCTTCACTCTCAATTTGAGCATGCCTGAACCTTTTCCATAAATCCACCTCTTCCACCGGTTGGAGCAGTTTTAACGAGACCTGGTAATAGTTCCAGCATTCCCGGTCACGAGCCAGGTATTCTTTCACAAGAGATGGAGGATTCTTGAGTTCCCGGGCATCAGCATTATCTATCCATTCCATTATCCATTCACGATTCATCTCTTGCCTCCCAATTCTTCACAAGTGTCATTTTCGCCCGGCGATAGATTGATTTAACGGTAGGCAGTTTCATGTCCATCATCTGTGCAATTTCACTGAATTTATGACGAGCCAGATCTTTGAGCAAAATCACATTCCGCTCTTTCTCTTTTAATTTTAAAAGTTCCTGTTCCAGAGCGGCATTATCGCTTTTCAGAAATAATTTTTTTTCAGGACAATCCGCGGCGTTTGCAGTTAAAATATTATTAACCTCCACTGTTTTCATTTGCCCATCCTTTTTAAGATGTGTCTTTGCCAGATTAATGCCGGTACGAACAACATAACCCGCGGGATTTTTCATCTTTTTTACTTTTTGCCATCTCTTAAAAATATTTACAAAGGCATCAACTGTGATATCCTCGGCGATTTCCCGTTGCCAGACATATCCAAAAACTACACGGAAAACAGTATTTTGATTTTCTTTAAAAAAACCTTCGAATTCCCTATCCTGGTTCATTGTAAAGACAATTTCCTTATCCTTAACTATATAACTTCAAAACCTTGCAAAAAGATGCAAATAAATAATATTAAAATGAAAGATTTGAACGAATTGAACCTTTGACCTTTTTATTTCTTTTAACCCCTTTTTTCTTTACGTTTATGCTGATAATACCTTCTGGCTTTAGCCCTATTGCCACAATCTTTCATATTACACCAGCGCCTACTTTTATTACGACTCGTATCAATAAACAACCAACCGCAATATTTATCAGCACATTTTTTTAGCTTTTTCAAATCGGAAGAGAGCAAGAGATCAGCCGCCGATTTTATGATTGTATTTAATATATAGTCCAGAGAGTCTTCATCTAAATAAAAGTACCAGATCAAGCACTTTCTGATGGAGGTCTGGGTATGTATAATTGGTGGGTTATTTGGCAATTGGCAAATATGAGACATAGGGAGCTTATTAAAGAAGCGGAGATCCGCCATTTGACTTGGAAATGTAAGAAGAAATCTAAAATAAAATCTAATGCTTTAAATAGCTTTGGAAAGATGCTTGTGGCTCATTGCTTCAAAAGCGCTAAATTAGGCTCTTAAGCATCTTTTCAGAAAATGCTATTTACGTTTACCTTGCATTTTCTTTTTAATTGCTACTGTATAACATTATGAGTGCTACTCAGAGTCAGAAGACTATTTTTTGATTATCAGAACCAAACCTACGGCAGCTATAACTACACCCAAGATAGTGCCCGCAATCTGACGGATACCAAAACCGGGCGATGCCCCAATCAGTCCAAAAGCGATAAAATCGGCTGCCAGCGACATGATCAGAACAATCAGACCAACTACAAAAAGAATGATGCCTGTGATTTTTTTCCCTTTCATTTTTTATCTCCTATTCTTGGTGTAAACAAATTACTATCAATTCACAATTTTAAAAACTTGAGCATTTCCTCGCTTACCTATCACTTGAAGTAAGCCAATTTGCTTTAAAATATAGGTAAGTTTTTGAACTTTCCTTATTGGTTTTTCGATGATTTTTGAAAGAACCATATTGGTAAATGAGGATGGGAGATTATTTGGAAGTAATTTTAAATAATCCTGGAGTTCATAAAACTCAATTCGTTTAACAATATTCAAAAGCCTTCTATCGATTATGCTTACACCTTTTCTATGCCAGCTTCCCTTTCCATCTGATGACCGGATTTCTTCTTCATTTGTTAGCAATACATCGAGGCTGAAATTTGGATGAATAATAAGTTTCGGGATATGGATTATTTCATCTACGATATCAATAAGCTCACCTTTTTTCGGAGATCTTCTTTTATAAAGAATGTTCTCCTTTTTATTGTCATACACAGTCAACTTTTTTTCAAAAGCAATTGGATATACTAATTTAACATTGTAGTGAGGTAATAATGTAGATAGTTTGTTTTTTATTTTTGAAAAGCTACCAGTTTGTATCTCTATGACCGAATCCTTTTTTACTATATCAACTATGAATCCATGAATTTTTGACTCATGTTCATCATTTGGATTACAGTACAGATGTTTCAAAGCTGCATGCAGGCTACTCTCGTTAATCAAACCTATATGACTAATTGGAATACTCCTTGCGGTTCTTATTTTTCCTGTAAATACATGTTTTCATATAGATAGCATCTTATCCCCATTCTCTACCTATACTTATCGACCAGCGCCTGCACGTCATCATCATCATACGATATAAACTTACCACTCCAGTCGTGAGGCGCATACAACACCAGTGTTGCAACCGCACGCCCCGACACTTCGGGAGGCAACAACTTGCGAGTTGAATATTTATTGAAAACCTCACGATCCATTGCATCAGCACCTCTAGCACGGAGTGTGGCCTGTAAGTCAGTATCCACTCCACCAGGTCTGAGAGCAATGGTTGTGATAGACGGTTCTTCAAGCGCGAGCGTTGCGCTGAACGGGCAGCAAGCACAACATTCGCTCCCATATGGGCGATAATGCTGGCTGTTGCCCTGCCCAGCCCGCGTGATCCGCCAGTAACGATGATTGTCTTGTCTCCCACATTTACTCCAAATAAATCAGTATTCGCTCACGAACGTTTAAAATGAAGCGTATCGAGCTCCTATAACCCAGCTTCACTTTTTAAGTTATATCCCTCGATTTATGTTGGGATCTTTAATGTGGCACTAAGAAGTGTGCAATATATAAAACACCCTGTTCAGTGTATTCAATTCTATCTCTTCGCTAACACTTTAACTCAGTTAATGATATTTTGTCAACAAAATTGGGATAAACTGAGAGGATTTGTACAGGTAATATTCTTATGCTTTTGTCTTGCGAATTATAGATGGCTTAAATAACTAAACTCTGGCTAATCGCTTTTCGCTGCTATAGGGGATGAACATGCTAGGATTTCACAGCATGCTCCTGCATTAACCGATGCTGGCGATAAATTGTTTACACCTTTCCTAGCATGCCCTTAATCATGTCAAGGAGTTTCTTACTATAAATCTCCTGCTCATAATGAACATCGCAGGGGAATTTGTCGCATCTAAAGCAGTAATCCACGTTGTTCTTTATGGCACACTCGAGTATAAAGCATGGATGCCCACTTGCTTCCTTGAACTTCTCAAGCTTCTGAGGTGCCATAGGATCGGTTCCAGGTACACAGCGATCAATAGAACAAAGCCCCTTTTCTGGGAATCCACATACTTCACAAGCTAAACCACACACGCTTGGCATTTTATACAATCTCCTTTTTTGTTGTAGTCTTGGTATTTATATATCATTAAAAAACTATGCCTTACCTTCAACTAATATAAGATTGGTTGTTGCTGCACGGAAACGGTGCTGCACGACTTTTTGATATTCGGGTGATTCGTACCAACGTTTCGCCTCTTCAACTGATGGGAAACGAAGCACTACTGTTTTTGTGTATGGCCACTCTCCTTCAATGATCTGGACATCCTCATTGCTTACAATTGTCTGGCCTTTATACTTATCTAAAGACTCATGAACCCCAGCTCGATATTTATTAAACTCTTGACGATCTTTAATAACTTCCAGGGCTATAATGTATGCTGTCATTTTTAAACCTCCTCTTAAATAAGATTATGCCCACTTTGAGGTGGGCCAAAAATGATCGAGGGACAAACAAGTAGCAGAGTAGCTGGCCAATGTCCCGAAAAGACAGCTTAACATATACCCACTTTTATGCACAGTTTGGCAGGCCTTATTTTACTCCAACTACCACTAACCTTTTTGCATTTTGATTGTACGGTATTCCCTCTATAGAACCGTATATTTTAACTTCTTTGAAGCCCAAATTTTTTAGCAATGTCGATAATTCTATGCCAGAATATAGACGATGTGTAATTATAAACTCCTCTTTTTTATTTTCAGTCACCTTAATCCATCTATTTGTCAACCAACCCCAATCATCACTTAGCTTTCTTTCTTCTAAAAAGAGAATTCCCTGTTCTTCATACCAATCTCTTTCTCGAAAATGATGTGCCAGTATTTCCTTTCCAAACAATTCTATAATTACCTTGCCCTTTTCTTTCAATGATTTGTAGATATTTTTCAATACCTTCTTATCATCACTTTGATCTTTGAAGTAGCCAAAGGATGTAAAGAGATTTAAAACAATGTCAAAATGATCAGGATTGCAGTAATCACGCATATCACTATGAACAAAATCAATTTTCAAACCTTGATTTTGAGTATTCTCACGAGCTTCGGTAAGATATTTCTGAGTACTATCAATGCCAGTTACTTGATGGCCTCTTTTTGCAAACTCTAGAGAGTGTCTTCCGGGCCCGCAACATAGATCGAGGATTACTGAATCTGGTTTTATATCTAATAGTTGGATTATTTTTTCAACTTCAACTGGGGTGTTTTTCAACCTTTCAGAAGTGAACAGTTTTTGTGCCATAGTTTCCCAGAAGAGATCCTTCTCATGCCATTCCACGAAAAACTCCGGAATATTTCGGATACATTATTTTATCTAGCTATTAAATATTTAAGGCGAACTTCGAGTTTTTAAATTTTACAAACCTAATTACAATTTTCTTCCAAAATGATAGAATTTTCACTGCCTTATAAAACGAATTTTCGCTACAACCAAAGGTTGTCAGCACTCCGTTATTTTTTCTGCATGATCACCTTTTCTTAGTCGTTGGTGACAGAGTCACCAACTCAAAAATTAGTTCTTTAAAAAGAACTAATTTACTACTTTTCTAAAACTCGAAATTCGCTCTATTTATTCACTTTTACACAAGCTCGTAAACCTCGTATCCCATAGATCCCGGAACAACGAGGGCATCGAACTTTGCAGACCACTTCTTCATCTCAGAGGTTGGCTCCATTCTCCTGTCCCAGGCTGCTTCGTACTGGGAGAAGTTATCAAACTCATATTCGCGGATGATCTCAGGAGCCTTGGGAGAGGCGAGTTTTCTCACATACATCCTCACAGCACTGGGTACTCCCTCTTTCTTGAGAATCGCATCTCTCTCTTTAAGAAGCTTTAGAGCCTCACTCCTCTTTCCCCGCTGGATTATCATGGATACACGAACTACTATCATTAATGTATCCTCCTTTCTTTAGATATTAAGCTCGCTCTACCGTTAACACCCCTGAATCGCAGCAGGTTTAAGAATTGTAGAGGTGAGACATACTCCCTGTTCATGATCCAGAAATGCAACCGTAAATATTGCTGTATCCCTTAATATTTAAAATCATTTTATCAACTAAATCCTTACTGTCAATGGAAAAGATAGGTTAGTTATCATCTCTCAGCGAACAGCTATCAGTAATCAGCTTACAAAAATATGAGGACATTAAACCGAATTATTTTAAAATATGAGCAATGTTGTAAATTTTACCCTTTCATAATTTCAATTAAACGTTCAGCTGCTTTTGATGCAAACTCAGGATCGTTAATATCTTTGTCAATGAGGTATACTGGAATATCTTTTCTTAACTCCTTTTTCAATGTATCCACATAGACTTTATCTGCACCTGGATCGTAAAAATCTCCACCTTCTGAGGAATATGAGCAAAATCCCCTCAACGGAATAAACCATTCAATGGGACCTTTTGCACTGTTAACCCTTTTTGCCTGTTCCTTGGCCAATGATGCGAGCTCTTTCGCATTAGCGCTTGTATTAGAAAAAACAGCACTATGGTGAATAAACTTACGTCCTTTGAAGTGTTTCATTATAATATCACGGGGGCCAAAAATATTATCTATCCCACCTGGGCACACTACTTGTGGTATCCCCATCTTTGCTGCTACTGTCATCCGATCCGATTCCTTAAATGACAATTTGCACCACATCGTGGACACGAAATTCGCATAACATCGTGGACATTTT
>CAYRKG010000044.1:0-43126 GCA_964424795.1 uncultured Spirochaetota bacterium | reverse complement strand
GAGATCGGGGCTAATGGATATGCTCCTGATGCAGCAACAGCTGTTGAGGTTATAAGCAGTTTTGCATAGTGTTTATAATAGATTTGAATAAAGTATTTATAATATCGCAATAATATTAGAGATATAAGTTTTGAGCATATTTCTGAATTATACATATTCTAAAGAACTTTAATTTTTCAAATGTTATAAAATTTTACGAGGAACCCGCATTAAACTGTAGTCTTCTGTATGAATGAGCTTTTACTTTTCCATATAATAGCTATAGTATGTAATAAAAATTTACTGGTTACTTATATTTTAGTAAACTGAATACCTTTTTTGTTAAATAATTCTTAAATGCTACATTAGAAAGTTAGGTATTTTGAATATAATTAATTTTTGGCTGACAGTTATTTTTAATGTCCTCTCTTCAGTCTCTGTAATTCTGGATACTTTGGAATACCTGAAGTTCTTCAAGTCTTGGTATTCACATAATTACCAGAGGATGGTTTCTATTGAATGAAATGACATTACGTGAACGATTGATGACTGTTCTTTTAGGTGGCAAAGCAGATCATGTGCCGCTTACCATTTATCAGTGGGTTATACCGCCTGGAAATAAGAGTTTTGATAAACTGCATTCTGAGGGACTTATTCCCATCATTGAAAGTTTTATATATAAGGTAACATATAATGGTAAAATTACAATTGATAAGAGAGAAATCGTTGTAAGTGGCAATAAACAGATACTGACAACAATTAAAACTCCTGTTGGTACATTAACAGAACAGGCAACATTCGATTCAAGTTTCAACAGCCGTTGGATTAAAAAATATTTTATTAATTCGGTAGAGGATTATAAAGTAATGCAGTATGTCTATGAACATACAACTGTTGAACCATCCTGGGATGATTATGTTTTAAAGGATAAAGAGATTGGGGAAAATGGAATCGTCTATGGTGAAATATTACCCATCCCTGCACAGTGGCTTATGGTCGAAATTATGGGTACGGAAAAATGGTGTGAAGGAGTGCTACTCCATACCCAGGAATTTGAATCCCTCTTAGAATCTCTTACCAAGGTTTACAAACATATGGTTACAATAGCAATTGACAGCCCAGCTGAGGTTATCTGGTTACCCGACAACCTCACTGGTATTATAATGCATCCAGATTTATTTAATAAATATTGCACACCAATTTACAATTATATATGCCCTCTCGCTAAACAGGCAGGAAAAATTACCGTTGCGCATTACGATGGTGATAACATGCCTATAAAAGATTGCATTCGTAGTGTGAATATAGATGTTATCGAAGCCTTTACTCCTCCACCAATGGGAAATATGACAATATCTGAGGCACGGGAAGCATGGCCAGAGAAGGTAATAAGCATTAATGTCCCTGGCAATATTTTTCATGAGAATGCTGAAAAAATCGAACGTTGCATTTATGATTACATGAAACAGGGAGGTGAGGAGGGAAAATTTATTATGGGCTGTACAGAAGATTTTCCTTATGATAGTTTTGAACACGCATTTTCTGCTATCATCAGTGCAATGGGTAAGTTTGAAAAGGCCTGCGGTCCCCATTATGCTTAGATATTAATAGTCTTTACAGCTTTTATAATATTTTGGCTATTTATTTCTCTTTTATTCACATTCTAGTTTCTTTATAGCTATCGGTGTTATAATGACATTCATTGCTAATTTTTTTCGTTCTCTGGGACATATACTAAAGGAGGTCTAGAAGTATGTTATCAGGAAAGGAATTTACAAAGGGAAATGGTACAGTTCTATTACATCCATATTTTCGTATACTCACAGATGATCAAATATACGATCTACACCTTGCTGCTTTGGAGATTTTGGGGAGAACAGGAGTAGCAGTTAAGAATTCTGAGGCTAGAGAATTGCTTGGGGATGCTGGTGCTTTTATTGATGGAGAGAGGGTGAGATTCCCATCTTTTCTAATTGAAGATGCAATACAGTCTGCTCCGAAACGGATCACAATTGCTGATCGAAATGGGGAACGGAAAGTATACCTGGAGGACAAAAAGACATATTTCGGATCGGTTTCTGCATGCCCTTCATATTTAGATCCATACACTAGTAAGGCCCGTGATTTTTTGAGGAAGGACCTCCCATATTCGATAGCTATATCTGATTATCTTCCTAATATCAGCCTTATAGGCATGGGTACGGTTGTAACAGATGTCCCTATTCAAATATCTGGAAGGGTGGTATTTAAAGAAATACTCAAGAACTCGGTAAAACCGATATTCTTTGAGGCACTGGATGTCCAATCCCTTCGAGATTGTATTGAAATGGCAAGTATTATATCAGGAGGGATTGAGCGGTTAAGACAAACCCCTTTTATTATCCATTACTCTGAGCAGATCTCCCCATTAACACATACCGAGGAGGGTTTAGGAAAGCTTCTCCTCTGTGCCGATCTTAGAATACCTCTTATATACACACCAATGCCAATGCTTGGACAGAGTGCACCAATGACTTTCGCTGGAATCCTTGCGCAGAATATTGCTGAGGTTCTAAGTGGTCTAGTTATATCTCAGCTTCGTTGTAAGGGTACACCTTTCATATTTGGTGGCATCCCTTCTATTCTGGATATGAGAACGACCCTTTACAGTTTTGGTGCTGCTGAACTTAACCTGTTATGTGCTGCTTTAACAGAGATGTCTCACTATTATGGTTTGCCTATGTACGGAACAGCTGGGTGTAGTGACTCAAAGCACATGGATGAACAAACTGCAGTTGAGGTAGGCATCTCATGTTTAATGGCATCCCTCAGCGGTGCCAACCTTGTACATGACGTTGGGCTTTTGGGTGGGGCAACTATTGTTTCTCCGCAGGCTATTGTTCTTGCAAATGAGGTAATTGATATGATTTTTCATATTCTACGTAGGATTGAAGTAAATGATGAGACCCTAGCACTAGATTTAATTGACAGGATTGGTCCTGGCGGGACTTTTATTGCTGAGGATCATACCTTAGCCCACTTCCGGGATTGTTGGTACTCTGATATTTTCGATCGAGGTACCTATGATCAATGGGTGAGATCCGGTAGCTCTAGACTTTCCGATAGAATCAACCAAAAAGTTTTGAAAATTTTGAATGAGCACCGCCCTGAACCTCTCCCGGATAAAATTTTGAAGGAGCTGGATACTATGGAGAGGAGCTGGAAATAGTGCTTAAATGATCATGTTCAAACTGTCTCAAAAGTAATTTTCACTACTTCCAGAAACCGGGCGTACTTCTGGAATCTATGTTATTACCACCTGAACTAAAAATAATGTAACCTTCAATATTATTTTCATCTAAGAAATTGTAACCATCTTTACTTCCCATAGCAAAAACCGCTGTAGCTATTGTATCTGCAAATGCTGTATCCGGCGAGAGTACTGTCACGCTCCTGCAATCGCTGAAGGGGTATCCTGTTTTTGGGTTAAAAATATGGCAATATTTAATTCCATCTTTGATAAAGAATCGCTCGTAGTCTCCAGATGTAACAATAGCTGTATCTGTCTTTTCAAGGATTCCACTGAACTGTGACTTTTGAAGATGTAGTGGGATTGGGCTTTTCGGATGAGAATACAGTAGCGATATCATTTGATACAAGCTGGGATGTTATATGCGAGAAAATCATTACTATATTACATACAAAGGCTCACGAGAAATATATCTACTATCATAAACCTATATATTTTTATTGACAAACCAAGCAAATCAGGTAAACTAAATACATTCAGTGAACGCATTCTATTTATATCTTGACAACGACAATTAGTTAGAACAGACTTAATTTTGATTTATTTCATCTGGGGAAGCAACTGTCTTATTTCACATAAAAGGCGGTTCAAGGTATGGAGATAATTTTCAGAAGGATGTTGAGTTCTTGATGCTTTCCTTGGTTGCAGGGGCTTGGCGCATTAGAGGATCATCTTCTGTCGACCCCGAGGATAGACAAGGTTTGTGACAAGAAAGGAGGTGGGGTAAATATGTTTTCAATAGATGGGCATTGGTAATTGATGAAATTAAGCATCATAGTGCAGATTACTTACAAATAAATCCAAAATAAGGAGAGGAGAAAATGAAACATTTAAGATTTGTAGTTTGTATAATCTTGCTAGTTTCCTTTATGGTCTTTCCAATAACTTCTTGGGCGGAGTCTAAGCCGGTAAAAGACAAAATCGTTATCGGTGCAGCAAGACCTCTCTCCGGCCCGTTAGCTCAAATCGGAGACTATGCAATGGGACCGATTATGACAATGTGGGCCGAGGAAGTCAATGCCAGGGGCGGGCTAAATGTAGCTGGCAAGAAACTACCTGTAGAGTTGCTCATATATGATGATACAAGTGATTTGGGCACTTCGACGAGACTGATTGAAAAATTGATTTTAGAGGATAAGGTTGACTTCCTGTTTCCCAACTGTTCCACCGCTTTCCTCTATGCTTCCGCCCCTCTGGCCAATAAGTACAAGTATGTATACCTGGGAGCCGAGGGTGGTTGTACGACCCTCACCGCTATGCTTCCAGAACTGCCCTACGTGTTTGGTGTCTTGAACTACTCAGACTATTACCAGATACCTGTCCTGGCTGACGTTTTTGTGGATAAGGGTGTGAAGACAGTGGCGATAATCTACATCAATGACCTCCATGGAGTGGAGTATTACCATACTTCTCTGAGTGAATTTATGAAAAAGGGCATTAATATAGTTATGGCTGAGGCTGTTCCGCCTTTCTCTGAGGACGTAGAGCTGGTATTGAAGGCGGCAAGGGATTCCGGGGCTGATGCCCTTTGTGGCTATGTTTATCCCCCTACGACAATGGCGGTTCTCGGTCAAGCAATGGCGATTGGCTATAGTCCAAAGGCTATGGTACTTGGCCCTGGGGTCAACTTTGAATTTTTTAAAGGCATCTTTGGTCCCCAGGTGTTGGAGGGGGTAATGGGTTTTGGTGCCTATAACTCCAAATCCTCCACTGAAATAGCAGAATTTATTGATAGGTTCATCGACCGCTGGGGGCTTCCAGCTATGGATTGGTGGGGTGGTGCATTCTATTATGCTGGCCTGCAATGTTTTGAAAAGGCTATAGAGAAGGCAGGTACCCTTGATAATACAAAGATCAGGGATGTAATGGCCAAGGAACATTTCGATACGATTCTGGGAGATACCTGGTTTGATATGACCGCTGATGGTAAAGGCGGTGGACTTCTGGCGAAAGAATGCCATCCCGGACAGGTTGCCCAGTGGCAAAATGGTGAATATGAGGTTGTAGGCCCAAAGGATAAGGCTACCACAGATCATGTTATTTACCCCAAGCCACCGTGGCCAGCAAAAAAATAAATATTGAATATAGAGACAGTATTAGTGCCATAATAATGAGCAGGCTGTCTAGGGGGTGTATAATGGCACCTGTAAGGAGAGTTTATTTTTTCCCGGGGCTTTTCCCGGGACTTCAGGCAGCCTGCACACATGATAGCCAGAGTTAGAGAGCTATTTTATGAATTTAGTGACAGTCCTGGATATATTGATTGGCGGTGTGTTGATAGGTGGTATCTATGCGCTGATTGCTATGGGTTTGAGCCTTCAGTACGGGGTTGCCCGGGTATTGAACATATCCCACGGTGAATTTATTATGCTCGGGGCTTTTGCAACCTGGGTGCTGTACGCAACGCTTGGCATTAACCCTTTGATTTCTCTGGTCATTGTCGGTCCTATTATCTTCGTAATAGGCTATCTGCTTCACAGGACTTTATTCAGGAGTCTCTTGAAGTCATCACTGTCATTAGCGGCCTTTGAAGGAAGTTCCCTGTTAGCCACCTTTGGTCTCCTCTACATCATTCAAAATATAGCTATAATAGTCTGGGGTTCTTCCTCAAAGGGATACACATTCTTAGCATCTCCGGTCAATCTGGGAGGAGCGATATTTGCCTCCAACCGACTGGTAACCCTTGGTTTTGCGACAGGTATAGGATTAGGCTTTTATATCTTTTTAGCCCGTACCCGAATGGGAAAGGCAATCAGAGCCGCTGCCCAGGACCCGGTTGCAGCCGGGCTCATGGGGGTAAACATCAACCAGGTGCTGGCTTTATGCTTTGGCCTAGGTACCTTATTGACCGGTATTGCCGGCGTGCTTTACAGCATGTGTTTCTCCATTCAAGCAACCATGGGTCTGGGATTTACAATAATTGCTATCATCGTGGTCGTCCTGGGAGGGTTGGGAAGTATCCCTGGCAGTTTTCTCGGCGGTTTTATTCTGGGTATTATTGGTCAAATAGTAATCTATTTTGAGCCGAGCTTATCACTGTCTGCCTATTATCTCATCTTCATACTTCTGCTCCTGGTAAGGCCAAAAGGTATCTTGGGGAAGTAGAGAAATGGACACTGCAAATATTACATCTAGAAAGCCATTTTTACTGGGGTTGAGTGGCTTTATCCTGGTCCTGTTAGCTACTCTACCCCTCTATGCCAGAGGGTATACTCCCATACTGCTGACCAGCATATTTATGTATATCATCCTTGCGGTGAGCTGGACTATGTTTTCCGGTCCTACCGGTTACATGTCACTGGCAACTGCGGCCTTTTTCGGGGTCGGCATATATACTGCGGCTTTTCTGGGGAAAATCTTACCACTGCCCGTCTTTATCCTTTCTGGCGGTCTAATCAGTTTCATTGTTGCCCTCCTCGTTGGCGCTTTAACCCTTAGGCTGAGGGGTATCTATTTTGCTATTTTCACCTTTGGTCTCGTTATGCTCATTGCAAACCTTCTCCTGTTCTGGGAGCTTCATGTAATGGACATACGTGGCCGGTTCGTTGTCATCGTAGATTACAATACTATTTATTACGCCATGCTCGTCATTTTTGTTGTATTAATGGTTACCACCTACTTTATAAGACGATCTAAATTCGGGTCGGCACTTCAGAGCATCGGAGAAAACGAAGAAGCTGCTGCTCATATTGGCATAAATGTGACCCTGGTGAAGGTTATCAACTTTGCCGTGAGCGCCTTCTTTATAGGTGCTGCAGGGGCAACCATAGCCACACGATGGACATATGTTGACCCGTACATCGCCTTTGATCCGGACGTTTCTTTTTTGCCGGTCTTGATGGCTATATTTGGTGGCATGGGGCAGCTTTATGGCCCTGTAATAGGCGCAGTTATTTTTGCCTACCTGCAGGAGGTCCTCATAACCAGGTTTGCCGAGTTATATATGCTCATTTTCGGTGTTATACTGGTGTTCGCTATACTGTATATGCCCAATGGTCTTATAGGACTGATACAAAGATTGGTACCTAAGGTATGGAAACGATTTTCGGGAGGACAATATGCCAATACTCGAAGGTGAGGGGATTAGCAAATATTTTGGAGGTTTAGCCGCAGTTTTAAATGTTGACTTCCATGTCGACCAGGGTGAAATCGTGGGTCTGATAGGCCCCAACGGAGCCGGTAAAACAACGCTGTTTAATATAATATCGGCTGCCGTTGCTCTTAAATCAGGGATAATACGGTTCAAAGGTGAAAAGATCAGCGGCTTAAAGCCTCATCAAATCTGCAGGATGGGAGTAGCGAGAACATTTCAATCGGTTAAAGTTTTTACCAATATGCCTGTCATCCAGAATGTATTGTTGGGCTCGTTATTCGGGACTCCAACAGGCATGTCCCAGGCGGAAGCCAAAAGAGAGGCTATTGGTTTGCTGGAGTTTGTGGGGCTGGCAGCAGTGAAAGCGATCCCTGCTAAAGATTTAACCCTGGCTAACCAGAAACGACTTGAAGTAGCCAGAGCGTTAGCCACCAAACCAGAACTACTGCTGCTCGATGAGTTGATGGCGGGATTAAACCCCACTGAGGTAGCCCAGGGTATGGAGTTGGTAACCAAGATTCGGGATAAGGGGATTACCGTTTTCCTGGTTGAGCATGTCATGAAAGCAATTATGAGCATATGTGACCGAATTATGGTACTCCATCATGGAGAGAAGATTGCTGAAGGAACACCACAGGAGATTACCACAAGCAAAAAAGTTATTGAGGTATATTTAGGAGAGTAGGCTAATGCTGGAGGTTAGTAATATTGATACTTTTTATGGCAAGGTTCAGGCCTTGTGGGGCGTTTCTTTAAGAATCGATAAGGCAGAAATAGTGGCCCTGATCGGTGCCAATGGAGCCGGTAAAACTACACTATTAAATACTATATCCGGTTTGATAAGTCCAGCTTCAGGTAGTGCGCAGTTCCTTGACAGGAGAATAGATGGGTTAACACCTCACTCTATTGTTGAACTGGGTATTTCTCATGTACCTGAGGGTAGAAGACTATTTCCCGTCATGTCGGTGCGTGAAAACTTAGAGATGGGTGCGTATCCTTACCATGCATGGAAGAGGAAGGAAGAAACGCTTGAGCAGGTTTATCAGGTTTTCCCCATATTAAAAGAAAGAGAGAGGCAATTAGCGAGAACATTGAGCGGTGGAGAGCAGCAAATGTTAGCTATGGGTAGAGGTCTAATGTCTAGACCAAGACTTTGCATGTTTGATGAGCCGTCATCCGGTCTGGCACCGCGATTAGTATTGGAAGTATTCCAAATCATAAAGTCCCTGCGTGAGCAGGGGATTACCATATTATTGATTGAGCAAAATGTTAGACATACCCTGGAGATAGCTGATAGGTCATACGTGCTGGAAAATGGCCGGATCGTCTCAGAAGGGAAAAGTAGTAAGCTTCTGCAAGACGATCACATCAAAAAAGCCTATTTGGGTTTATAGCCTCATTGGGCTGGCTTTACAATATTAAGGAAAAACGAGATGCATATTACTTCACTTCATACTATCGATTATAATCTCAGCAGCAATTCTGGCCCCTATCCCTGGTAAAAGGGCACACTTTTCAAAACCTTTCGCCTTTTCGAAGGCTTCCATATTCTCCTGGCTGGCCGCGGGGTCCATGTAATGTCCAAATATCACATCTTCCTGGATGGTTGGGCATACTACAGAGCCTACTTCCTCTTCGAAAAGGGGCATAAACCTCCGGGCTGCCATGATAGTTTCACCAATAGCTTCGTAATTCATCAGGTTGTCACTTCCAAAATAGAGCCCAAGCGCGATCAGGGCCCCTGTTACGCCACCGCACATCCAGCCTGTTCCACCGAAACCAGGAAATGGAGAAAGGGCTTTAATAATATCCATATTGCCCAGGCCAAACTCTTCCAGCAGGGCAAGTGCTGTACTCTTGGCACAATTACGTGCAATAAAATTATATTCCTCCGCCCGCTGTTGAACACGATCAAGAAACTGCTGCTTGTTTACCAAAATCTCCTCCCTTTTCAGTATCTTTGCGGTGATACCATCAGAAGATAATTTTTTAAGCCTGGCCTCAATAGCAGGCTCATCCCAGGCTCTTTCTGCCAGTTCCTGAACCCTTGACTTTAGAGACTCATAGTTTGCCATCATTTATCTCCTTATTTCATTAAAAGATACTCATAGGGTAATACGTTTCTATAAACTAGGAACCCGTAAACAGATGCTCTGTTCACCGTACCGGGACAATCTATTTATATCCTGTCCACTTTACCCAAATCCAGACACCTGTCGCTTCAGAAGAGGTACAATCTTATTATCCACCGCTAATAGCTTGGAAAACATTCACGGGGACTCCGCACAATATTTTATCACACCCTTTTAGTACATGACCTTCCATAAGCACGACTGCCCCTTGAGACTCCGAGATATTCAGAAGGGCAAGAAGATCTTTAACCCTTGCCCCGTCTGGAACCTCTACCTCAATGCCCTTTGAATGATGATAATCAGGGAAACCTTGGCTCAAGGTCCCGAATAATTTTACGCTCACCTTCATTCTTCATTCACTTTAGAAATCAAAGAGACTATCGATCTCATCATTACTAATATTGAAAACTTTATTATGTGGGGGAAGGGGTTCTACGTAGAAGAATCTGGGTAATCGATCATCCTTATAGGTAAACCCAGCTTTTCTATTGAATTCCCTCTCTGCCTTCAGCACATTGATACCCATAGTGTGGGGGAAATCGTCCTTTCCAAGCTTTGTGCCGAATTTGGCACTAATCACCTTACGAAACGCTTCCTCACCTTCGGGATTCAACAGGGCGACACTTGCCATAAAGCACTGTCCAGCGCTGTCAAAAGCAGCCATGGCGATTTGAAGGTATCTGGAAACCTCAACCTGCCTTTCTTTTTTCAGTGGATCGAGCCTTCCTTCCAAATACTCTCCCACCAGGTTTCCAGCCGTGTGATCCGCACCCATAGGTGACGTTGAAAAAGTAACACCATGTCCGAGCATGGCCCTCGGATCATAACCAGCAATGCTCTGGCCTTTAACAACTGGAACCCGGGCATGGTTGAAATGCCTGCCTACAGCAGCAGGGCCGTTTCCGAGGATGTTGCCGAATTCTGTTGCCTTGCCGATCTCTTCAACCATTTCTATGGCCGCATTGACATCCCCGAACTCTCTGTACCCGGAATCCATTGCAACGGCAATGGCCACTCCAGTGCTCATGGTATCGACTCCAATATCATCACACAGGTTATCCAATCGAGCAATAGTGTCGAGGTCGACAATGCCCGTCATACCTCCCATTGCCCAGATAGTCTCATACTCCAGGGAGCTGGTTACAAACTTACCATCTTTATCCACAAATTCGTTGGAGCAGTGGATGGAGCAACCTGTACAGCCCATATGGGTTGTTTTACCGCCCCTTTTCTTGATAAGTTCGGCCATGGTCTCTCCGCTGATCTTATCCCATCCCTCCAATACGCCCTTTCTGGCATTGTAACAGGGAAAGGCACCCATGGAATTAACGGGGGCCACAAGCCCGGCTGTGCCGAGCTTGGGCATCACTTCACTGTTCATGTGATCAGCTTTTACGATATTGATAAGAGCCCTGACCGCCTCCTTGAATTCACTGGGATTGGCTATGGTGTCTGCGCTCTTCCCACGCTGATCCACAATCAAAGCCTTGAGCCCCTTTGCTCCCATAACAGCACCGAGCCCCCCTCGAGCTGCAGCGCGACAGGGACGACCGTCAACATCAGAAGACTGTATAGAGGCCGCTGTCAGTCTGTACTCGCCTGCTGGTCCGATACAGAGCACTGAATTTCTCTTTCCGTAGATATTTAGGATATTTTCGGTGAGTCTATACGTTCGCATTCCCCTATACTCTTGAGCCGGAATAAGGCTTGCGTTCCCATTCTCATCGACCCTTAGGAAGCTGAGCTCTCCTTCCGGTGCTTGCCCTTCGATAATTATCGCAGTGATACCCAATCGGCCCAGAGCTGCTGAGACAGTGCCACCTGCATTGCTCTCTTTGATTGTCCCTGTCAGCGGGCTTTTTGCTCCAATGGATATTCTGCTGGTGTTTGGCAATGGTGTGCCACTCAAAAAGCCAGGGGCAAAAATGAGCATATTTTCTGGTCCCAGGGGATCACATTTTGGTGGCACCTCTTGGTTAATCATGATTGATGTAAGCCCTCTACCGCCAAGTCTCATATAATCCTGCGGAACATCTTCAACAGCAATGGATTTTTCATGCATCTTCACCCTTATGAACTTCACTTATATCTCCTTTTAATGGCAGATTTTTCCGCCGCTATTGTCGCAGGACCGGTTTTATCACTCGTCCCTTTTCCATATCTTCAACTGCCCGGTTGATCTCGTTGAATGGATAGAATGTAATCAAGCGGTCAAAGGGGAATCGTCCCTGGATATACAGTTCAATCAGTTTGGGTATAAACAGGTCCGGAATGGCATCGCCTTCGATGATACCCCGAACAGTTCGGCCGTTCATGAGACCATCCATATCCAGGCTAACTTCCGTGCCCGGAGGAACAACTCCCAGGAGTCCGCAAATCCCAAGGCGAGGCAGAACATCAACAGCCTGCCGAAGCACTTTGGGATTACCCACACATTCCAGACTGAACTCTGCCCCTCCACCGGTGATCTCAAGGATAGCTTCAACCGGATTAACCTTATCGGCGTTGACAGTATGAGTGGCACCAAGTTTCTTTGCCATCCTTAGGCGGTTTGAGTGGATGTCCACGGCAATAATTGTGGTACAGCCGCACACGACCGAACCGAGAACAGCGCTCAACCCCACAGTGCCTACACCAAATACAGCAATGGAGGCCCCGGGCCTGGGTTGAAGCGTATTCATGATAGCGCCAGCGCCTGTTTGGATACCGCATCCAAGAGGTCCGAGGATCTCTATTGGAACTTCTTCGGATACCTTGACAGCGTTACGTTCGTTAGCCAGTGCAAAATTAGAAAAGGAGGACTGGCAAAAAAAGGAGCCATGGATGTCCTGATCGCCCTTTCGCAAGGTCGTTGTACCATCAGGACGGGCTCCGTGGAAATTGTGCAGGAAAAAATTATGACAATAGGAATTCTCACCTGATTTACATGCCTTGCAGCCCCCGCAGAAGTCCCAGGTCAGTACAACATGATCGCCCGGCTTTACCTTTGTTACCCGCGCTCCTACCTTCTCAACAATACCGGCACCTTCATGCCCGAAAACACAAGGCAACGGAACCGGCAGATGTTGATCACGGGCGCCCAGATCAGTGTGGCATATACCTGTAGCGACTATCCGAACCAACACTTCATCGTCGTTCGGATCACTAAGTTCGAGATTTTCTATACAGAAGGTCCCTGATTTCTCAAATATGACTGCTGCTTTTATTTCCATTTTTTCCTCCTGGACTTGTCATATTCTCAATATTCCTTGATCTAATAAGGGCATTAATCATCCCGAACACTTACTGAAATCAGTCTTCCATAAATTTTATCCACATATAACTCTATAAGGATTTGAAGATAATTTGTATAATATCGCCCGGAGATAAACAAAACCAATCTATCGCTGGTTTATACCTGCAGTCGATGTTTTCCTGCTTCCGGTCGAGATCAATTGATGTCAGCTGCTTGTTAAGATTTTCCTCTCCGCGGTCTTCTCACCCCCGTAAATGGAAAGCCACATTTATACCGAATAAATTCTAAGATTATCATTAAATCTTGTTTTTATCAAATTGTTTTTATTGACAAACTGAACAATTCTGATAAACTGAATATGTTCAATGAATGCATTCTATTTAAGGTATTACGGTGCATATACAGGAGTCATACATGGATGAAAAGTGGGCACAGTTGGCTGAACTTGTTGGAAAAAGAGCTGTTTCTGATAATCCTGAAATAGAAGAGGCTTTTTCACCTGCTTACAATCTAATTTTACCTTTAAAACCTAGATTTAAGGTTAAGCCGAGGGATGTCGATGAGGTGCAAAAGATTGTTGGATGGGCTAACCAAACGTTAACACCGTTAGTGCCTCTGAGTTCAGGGGGGCCACATTTTCGAGGTGACACGGTTCCCACAGCCCCCGATGCTGTTATCGTGGACTTGAGCGCGATGAATCGGATTCTTAAAATCGACAGGAGGAACAGACTGGTTCTTATCGAGCCCGGGGTAACGTACACCCAGATTATACCAGAGCTTCAGAAAGAGGATTTGAGAATCGTTATGCCTCTTTTACCACGGCACAATAAATCGGTGCTGGCAAGCCTTCTGGAGAGAGAACCGGTGATCTCTCCAAAGTACCAGTGGAATCTGCTAGAACCTCTGCGGAGTTTAGAAATAGTCTGGGGTAATGGGGATAAGTTATGGAGCGGAAGCGGAGCTTTTCGCGGCGAGAAAGAAGAAGATTGGAAAAAGGGGCTGGTACCTGTGTGGGGAGCTGGACCGGGACAACTTGATTTCTACAAGTTCGTTTCAGCAGCACAGGGTAGCATGGGTATAGTAACATGGGCATCTGTAAAATGCGAAGTTTTTCCGGAATTTCGGAAACTTCTCTTCGTTCCGGCTGAGAAGCTCGATGATGTAATCGATTTTACATACAAACTCATCAGGTTCAGATTCGGTGATGAGCTTTTCATAGTGAATAATAACTGCCTGGCATATATTCTTGCCAATGAGCCGGAGGAGGCCAGTTCCCTGAAAGCCACACTCCCCTCATGGTCAGTGCTCGTGGGTATTTCAGGCGGACAAATCTTATCCAGAGAAAGGGTTGAGAATCAGGAAAGTGATATCCGCGATATCGCTCAGCAGTTTGGATTGAGGTTAGTCTCAGGGGCACAGGGATGCCAGGGATATGAGTTGCTCGAACTTTTACTGAAACCTTCAAAAGTTCCTTACTGGAAACAGCGATACAAGGGAGGATCACAGGAAATATTCTTCTTGACCACACTTGATAAAACAGCTGGCTACCTTAAAACGATATATTCTGCGGCTGATGAACATCATTATCCGGCGCTGGACATTGGAGTTTATATTCAGCCTGTACATCAGGGGGTCAGTTGCCATCTTGAGTTCATTCTCCCAGTCAACCCGATGAATCGGGTTGATAGTTTAAAAGTGCAGAAGCTCTATTATGATGCCAGTCTCAGGCTATTCAGGGAGGGAGCTTACTTCTCGCGGCCGTACGGGATATGGGCTGATATGGTATATAATGCAGATGCAAGGACTACGATAGTAACGAAAAAAGTCAAGGAAATATTTGACCCCAATAACATAATGAATCCCGGGAAACTTTGCTTCTAAATGTAAGAGATATATAAGGAGAATATTAAATGGCCCTGGAAGATTTTTCCGCAGAAATGGACAGATGCAGTCAGTGTTCCTACTGCAAGTGGATTCCCTTTGACCAAATGAAGAGCTGGAGGTTTGCCAGGAATTGCCCCAGCATTTCGTACAATAATTTCAACAGTTATTCGGCAAGAGGCAGATATGCAGTAGCCAGGTCCCTCATCAGAAAGCAAAGCGAATATTCTGATACTGTTCAAGACATTGTCTTTAAGTGCATGACCTGCGGGGCATGCGATGTAAGTTGTAAGGTATGCCGATACAACCTGGAGCCACTCCAGATGGTGCGTGAACTCAAGTTCAGATTGGTTGAAGATGGCCATGGTCTTGATGTACACAAGGCAGTGATAGAGAGTCTTGAAGAGGAAAATAATACAATGTATCAACTCCAAACCAAAAGGGGAGAATGGGCGGAAGGCATGGATGTACCGCGTTTATCTTCACAAAAGGCTAAGATTCTTTTTCATGCCGGCTGCAGGTTTAGTTATGATGAGGATCTCAGAAAGTCTATCAGAGCTGCTGTGCTTCTTTTAAAGGACGCCGGTGTTGATTTCGGTATCATGGGGGAGCGGGAGATCTGTTGCGGCGGCAGGGTATATTCGATGGGTTACAGAAACGAGTTTGTACGTTTAGCCAGGGCAAATATGAAAGCATGGGAAAAGGCCGGTGTGGAAACAGTGGTAACCTCATGTGCCGACGGCTACCATGCCTTCAAACGTCTTTACCCGCAACTGGGTTCTAAGCTAGCGGTCTTCCATACTGTGGAGTTTATCGATCGCCTGATCAAGGATGGTAAAATCAAGTTACGTTCCAGAATTCCAATGATAGTTACCTATCATGACCCATGCCACCTGGGAAGGCAGGGGGAGCCGTATATACCGTGGAAGGGTGTTGAGAAGAAAATCAGAAACCAGATAATTGTCTATGAGCCAAAAAAGCCGAGGTATAACGGGGCCTGGGGAGTGTATGAACAGCCGAGGGAGATTCTAAGGAGTATTCCTGGAGTTGAACTTTTAGAGATGGGGAGAATACGGGAATACAGCTGGTGCTGTGGAGCAGGAGGCGGGGTGATTGAAGCCTATCCAGAGTTCTCCATGTGGACCGCCGGAGAAAGAATCGCAGAAGCCAGGGCCACAGGTGCCGAAGCACTGATAAGCGCCTGCCCCTGGTGCGAGAGAAATTTCATGGATGCTATTAGTGCGCAGGGAGATACAATGAAAGTCTATGACATTATCGAGCTCGTGCAAAAGGCAGTATAGCGAGGGAGGGAGCAAATGGCACTACTGAGGAATGTGTATAAGGTCCTTGAGGATATTGTAGGAAAAGAGAATATATCTGATGATCCGGCGATACTCGATTCATACAGATACTCACTTGCCCACACTGCAATTCATCTTGGCCCCTTTTTCGACACATACACTCCACGGGGTGCGGCAGTTCTTCTACCGGGAAGTACTGAGGAAGTCCAGGCGATAGTGAAATTATGCAATAAATACAAAATAAAGTTCAAAGCATCAAGCACCTTCTGGTCAGCGCAGGGATATCCCTCAGAAGAAAATACCATTCAGCTGGACATGAGAAGGATGGACCGAATCCTTGAGATAGATGAAAAAAACATGTTTGCAGTAATCGAACCAGGGGTTATTGGGGCTACGCTTCAGGCAGAGGCCATGAAGGTTGGCCTTAATACCCACATCCCGGGATCTGGCTGCAGCTGCTCCACGCTAGCAAGCGCCACCTCATATTTTGGATCCGGCCCGAGCAACCTGTACGGTGGCTGGCATTATGATAACCTGCTTGGCCTAGAATGGGTCATGCCCACTGGTGAGATCTTGAGAACAGGATCTCTGGGTTGCGGTTGCGGCTGGTTCTGCGGCGAGGGTCCGGGGCCGAGTATGAAAGGGGTAGCCAGGGGATTTATAGGGTCAAAGGGTGCAATGGGTGTGTATACGAAATGCGCTATCAAGCTTTTTGCCTGGCCAGGTCCAGCGACTCTTCCTGTGGAAGGAACAGTGCCGGCCTACAGGACATCACTACCTGATAATTTCAAGGCATATACTGTAGCTTTTCCTTCATGGAAGGCATGGGCTGATGCGGTTTATATGATATGGGATACAGGCATAGGATATATAGCACACCGGCAGTACAGTATGTTCGGTAGAGAGCTGAAGCATGCAATGATTAAAATACTCACCGATCCAACAAAAACCTTGGGAGACCTTGAAGAGATTCTTGAAGATCCAGAAGTGAAGAGGGTTACAGAGGAATGCAAACGTGATTTCCAGATCGTTCTGGCTGGTATGACAAAAAGGGATATTGAGTGGCAGGAGAAGGCATTTAATGAAATACTGGCCAGGACGGGAGGCTGGAAGGTTGAAGCCATGAATGAGCCTGAAATAAACAAATGGATGCTTCTTTACCTGATCAGGCTGGGACATAAAAATTTGAACCTTGTTTTTGGCGGCTCATATGACGGTTGTTTCGGTCTACTTGGCAGTGCAGACTACGGCACCTCGCACGTTGAAGAGGCTGCTGAGTTCAAGAAAGAATGGGAGAAACAGGGTGCCATGGTGGAAGCCGGAGGAGACTGCATGATGGGTCCTATAGGAGGTCAGGGTGGGGGAGGCACATGCCTTTGGGAGAACTTCACATGTTTCGATCCATATGATAAAGATTCAACAGAAGGAACGCTCCAGTTTTTTGATGCTTGTACCAAGATGGGGCTGGAGAAAGGTTGGGGTGTGGGCATGGAAAAGTGGAACTCCCAGGCAAGAGGACCAGACGGCAAGATAAATCTTAAAGAAGAGCGCGACAGAATTCATCTGGCCTCCCCGCAACCAGACATTTTTCGTTATCAGCATAAGATCAGGGAAGCCTTTAATCCTAACGATCTTGGGGATGCATACTACGAAACATTGGATGATTAATTAATGAATCAGCCTTAATTGGCAAGGGAGGTATAAAAGTTTTTTAGGGCTCTTTATAGCTCTGCGTGCAGTATTTACTGACTTTCATGAATGAAGATCATTTCCTGATGGTTGAGACCAGAGTTTTGATGTACTTGTGCATTGTGGCTTCAAGATCATAGCGACCTTCGTACAAACTCCATTCAAACACCACGCCTCGGGCTAGAACGAATAAGAACCTTGTTAGTTCTTCAGGATCCATGTCAGAGCGGATTTCTTTCTTTTCCTGGCCCTTTCGGATTAGGTCCTGCAGGATTGTAAGCATGGGCCTATCTTTTTTAATAAAAAATTTTATTTTCGGATTGAAGAGCTGCTGTGTCATTTCCACACCACTGGATAAATTGAATTTCGCATAGTAGTCAAAATATTCGATAATCCGATCAGGAATGCTTTTCTTATTCAAACTGGAAATTACATGTGTGGAGAAATATTCGTCGATTTTTCGAAATATCTCTGCGAGGATGTCGTTCTTTGATTTGAAGTAGTGATAAAAGGCTCCAACAGAAACGCCGGCCTTTTTGCTTATGTCTACTATTGTGAGCTTCTCAAATCCTTTCCTGTCCATAAGATCGATCGCAGCACTGTATATCCTGTTTTTTGTTTCTATTGCTCTCTCTTTTCGTTTAGTAATAGATTTCTTTGCCATATTTAATCCAGTAAATAGATGTTTTTATCAGCGATGCAAATCAGTTACTTTGGAAATTTATTCGATCAACTGTCTCTTTTTATATTTCCACAGGAAAGAATACAGTTTTTTCGACTGCTGAATTCCTATTTGATTAATAGTTTTTAAATAATAGCATAAAAAAAAGATAATGTAAAGTTGCAGTTTTTATTTTTTACTCCCTGAAGGGAGTTTGGAAAAAAGCTTCTCGAATAAGCAGTTTTGTTATGCTCTTCTGAACAAGCAGTTGACCATTTTATGGATTGTCGGCTCGTGACAAACTTTTTCCGATCCTTTCTGTGGATATCTTTGTTTCAATTTGTTTTTATTGACAAACTGCCCGAATATGTTAAACTGAATATATTCAGTGAACGCATTCTACCGGGAGGATATTCGTATGGCAGGAGAATTGGCGAAATTGTTATCGAATTTGAAGGAACATGAGTCTTTGGTATTCGTTGAAAAGGCTCTTGGGAAGGGAGTTGATCCTCTGGATCTTTTGGGTGAGGCAAAGGAAGGAATGTACATAGTTGGTCAGAAATTTGCCAATGAAGAGTATTTTATTCCGGATCTCATTTTTTCCGGTGAAATTCTGAAGGGGATAGTCAAGATGCTCGAGCCCTATCTCAAGAAAGAGGATATGGCAGAACGCCTCGGAAAGGTCATTATTGGAACAGTGGCCGGCGATATACATGACATCGGTAAAGATCTCGTGGTCTTTATGCTTGACGTCAGTGGGTTTGAGGTCATAGATCTGGGTGTGGATGTTCCGGCACAAAAATTCCTGACCACAATTAGGGAGACTGATTGCAAGGTGGTCGGACTTAGTGGGTTTTTGACCTTGGCCTTTAAATCTATGAAGGTGACTATCGATGCGATCAAAGAAGCCGGCCTCCATGATGTCAAAATCATGATTGGAGGTGGCCAGATTGACGAAAAGGTCAAAAGCTTTACCGGAGCGGATGCATATGGAAAAGATGCTATGGAGGCTGTTAAGCTGGCCAAAGACTGGATAGGAGGGTGAGAAAATGGGAAATAAGTGGGAAGAATTATCTTCAGATGAAAAACAGGAGGTGATGTTTCAAAGGTGGCTTTCACCAAAAGACCCTGAGGGGAAAGATCTTAAATTCAAAAGCCCTGAAGAAGAGAGATTGTTCAAAGAAAGGGCAACAAGAATAAAAGATGCTATTCAGATGAAGAAATTGCCTGACAGGGTACCGGTCTGCCCACTCCCCAGTATGTTTCCTACTTTTTATTCCGGAATTACCACTCAAGAGGCAATGTATGACTACGATAAATGCCATATGGCCTGGAAGAAATTTATTCTGGACTTTGAACCAGATGCGCATATGGGCTGTTCAGCACCCGGCCCTGGAAGATTCTTTGAGATTCTTGACTACAAATTATACTCCTGGCCGGGTCATGGGGTCTCGCCTGAACATAGCTACCAGTGCCTTGAAGGTGAGTATATGTTGGCGGATGAGTATGATATGCTGATTCAGGACCCATCTAACTTCTTCAGTAATGTTTACCTGCCGCGCGTATTTGGTGCTTTAGAGCCCTTCAAGATGCTCCCATTTCTACCAGGTATACTCGAAATGTATGGAGTTGCCTTTAATTTTATACCCTTTGGTCTGCCTCCCGTTCAATCCGCCTATAAGGCTCTTATGGAAGCAGGGGGTGAAGCGCTGAAATGGGCAGGAGTTGTGGGCGGCTTTGATGGCGAGATGGCAGCATTGGGATTTCCGCAGATCCTTGGAGGGTTTACCAAGGCGCCATTTGACACAATCGGCGACACACTTAGAGGTACAAAAGGTATAATGCTGGATATTTACCGGCAGCCGGATAAGCTCCTTCAGGCACTGGACGCAATAACCCCTCTCATGATTAAAATGGGAGTGGGTGCGGCACAAATGAACGGTAAGCCTATAATATTCATGCCTCTGCATAAAGGGGCCGACGGCTTTCTCTCCGGTGAGCAGTTTAAGAAATTCTACTGGCCCTCTTTTAGAAAGGTCATCATGGGTTTAATCGAAGAGGGGTGTGTGCCATTTCCTGCAGCAGAGGGAGGCTATAACTCGCGTCTTTCTGTAATAAGAGACATACCAAAAGGTAAAACTCTCTGGATGCTCGACAAGACAGATATGGCTAAAGCCAAAGAGGTATTGGGTGATAATGCCTGCATCCTCGGCAACATGCCGCTCTCCTTGCTAAACTTGGGCACACCTCAAGATGTGAAAGATTATGCCAAAAAACTTATCGATACAGTAGGCAAGGGAGGTGGCTATATAATGGCCAATGGGGCGTTCTTCGATGATGTTAAGCCTGAAAATCTTGAGGCTATGGTGAACTTCACTAAAGAATACGGTGTTTATAAATAGAATTAAAATCTATGGTTATTATGAGGGTCCTCTGATCTATTTGGGCATAACGATCTATCAGTACCAACTTTAAAGGATTTATGCTTTTAAGATAATGTGGTACATTAGAAATACACGGGTTTAAACCCCTGCTATTTTGAGACAGGGTCATGCTCATTAAGGTATTTAGATTCTTTGACCAAAAGAGAAATTTACAAGATCTTGAAAAGAAGCTGTGGGGGTTTAATTGTACGTGTGGAACGCTGAAAATGCGAGTTTTTCAGATCCCCAAATACGTTTAATTATCCAAACCAGATAAAGGAGAGTACTGGTATGTCTGTTCTAGAGGAACCGATTAAAGAGCCATTAGAGCTCAAGAATTTTATTGATGGTGAGTTGGTTGCGTCCAAGGGTGAGCTTAGAGATGTGGTAAATCCTGCTACATGTAAGGTAATAGCCAAGGTTCCTATTTCAACTAAGGAGGAACACGACCAGGCAGTGGAAGCAGCGAAGGAGGCTTATCCAGAGTGGCGAAGTACACCTCCATTGGCGAGAGCAAGGTGTCTTTTCCGGCTGAAGGAGAAGCTAGAGGAGAACTTTGAGGAATTGAGTAGAATTCAGACCATGGAACATGGGAAAACCATTGATGAATCTCGGGGAGAATCAAGAAGAGGAATAGAGAACGTTGAAGTCGCAACTGGGATACCATCCCTGATGATGGGATACAATTTAGAGGATATTGCAGCTGGAATAGACGAATATCTCATCAGACAGCCACTGGGGGTTTTCGGAATCATCGGACCCTTCAATTTCCCTTTTATGGTACCCCTATGGTTTGCACCTTATGCTGTGGCCACAGGAAACTGCATTGTTCTCAAGCCATCCAGTGAAGATCCGATCAGCCAGGCAAAAATAGTAGAGCTGGCAGACGAAGCAGGGATTCCACCCGGGGTGTGGAATGTGGTTCATGGAGGAAGAGATGTTGTATCGGCAATGCTGGACAACAAAGATATCAAGGGAATATGCTTTGTTGGGTCGACCCCTGTAGGAAGGGATGTTGTCTACAGGAGGTGTGGAGAGACAGGTAAACGTGTTATATCACAGGCCGGTGCAAAGAACTTTGCTGTGGTCATGCCCGATGCTGATATAGAGCGAACAATAGCAGCGTGCATGACATCGTTTTATGGCAACACGGGTCAGCGTTGTTTAGCCAATGCGAATCTAGTTATGGTTGGCGAAGGACTTTCCAAAAATGAACATGAAGCTTTCTATAACAAAGTTGTAGATGCTTTTCTAGCCTCGGCCTCCAGGATAAGAATGGGGTACGGGCTTGATGATACAATTCAGATGGGTCCCCTCCGTGATCCGGGCAAAAAAGAGAAGGTTTTAGGATATATTGAGAAAGGTATCGAAGAGGGCGCCAAACTTAGATTTGATGGAAGAAAACCGGCGATTGTGGGAGATTATCCAGACACATGCTTTGTGGGGCCGACAATTTTTGAAGATGTGACACTGGATATGACAATCGCCAGGGAGGAAATATTCGGACCTGTGGCAATGATGATGAAAGCTAAAAGCTTAGACGAGGCCATTGAAATGATCCATAGCAATCCATTCGGAAACGCAGCATCCATTTTTACCAGAAACGGGAGATGGGCTCGCGAGTTCCAATACAGGACTGAGTGTGGGAATATTGGGATTAATGTGGGGATCGCAGCTCCAATGGCATTTTTTCCATTCAGCGGAATGAAAGACTCCTTTTTCGGCTCGCTCCATGGCCAGGGGCTGGAAAGCATTAGATTCTTCACTGAAAGCAAAGTAGTCATACAAAGGTGGTTCTGAGATGGGAAATTTTAATTTAACTGCTTCTGCTATTATGAGCTTTTCCGAAAGGTTGGAAGATGATTCTGGGGCTTTCTACGAAGAGCTTGCTAAAAGATTCGATGAGGGCAAAGAGGTATTTCTCGGTTTCGCCAAGGATAGCAGGAAAAATAAAATCCACTTGGTAAGAACCTATCAGGAGACCATATCCGATGCGCTGGAAGCTACATTTTCTTTTGAAGGTTTAGAACTGACTGATTATGACTTCGAGACCGCATTAGCTAAAGATACGAGCTTCAAGGAAGCGTTGAAGATTGCTTTAGAGATCGAGGAAAAGGCATCAAAACTGTACTCTCAAATAGCGGAGCAGGCGCAGGCATTCCTTGCCACGATACCTGGAGCCTTTTCAAGGGTCGCTAAAAAGAGGAGAGCGCGAAAAGATATCTTGCAGCCCATGTTGGAAAAAGCTTAAAAGGTTTCAAGCGAGCATTAATGGAACGATTCTAGATCTACAAGTTATTCCAAGGTCCCCCACTGTGTGCAGATACTCGACGCCCATATTGTTATTTACCGGAGAGTGCATTTGGCTGATGTAGTGTATATAGTATAAGTAAAAATCCTTCCTGTTCAGAAGACAGCTCATCTCAAATATGGAACTTTCACTGTTAAAAGTAATTACTACTTCCAGAAACCGGGCGTGCTTCTGGAATCTATGTTATTACCACCTGAACTAAAAATAATGTAGCCTTCAATATTATTTTCATCTAAGAAATTGTAACCATCTTTACTTCCCATAGCAAAAACCGCTGTAGCTATTGTATCTGCAAATGCTGTATCCGGCGAGAGTACTGTCACGCTCCTGCAATCGCTGAAGGGGTATCCTGTTTTTGGGTTAAAAATATGGCAATATTTAATTCCATCTTTGATAAAGAATCGCTCGTAGTCTCCAGATGTAACAATAGCTGTATCTGTCTTTTCAAGGATTCCACTGAACTGTGACTTTTGGATTGGATCCTGTATTGCTATTCTCCATTTCTTCTTATGAATGTTTTTTCCACTTACATATATATCCCCGCCAGCATCGATGAGAAAATCGTAGTAGCCCTCCTTTTTCAGATAATCGCGTATAAGATTAACAACCTTCCCCTTTGCAACTCCACTGAGATCAAATTTTACTGATTGCGGTTTTATTATTCTATCCATATAGAGTTCAATCTTCTCATATCCTACGAACATCAATGCTTCTTCAACTTCATCTTTCAAGGGCAAATGGGGATTATCAGTATCAAAGCCCCAGAGTTGGATTATTGGAAGGATTGTTGGATCGAAGTATCCATTTGTTGTTTTTGCATAGCTAATAGAATCTTTTAATAGTGAGAAGAGCTTAGAATTGTCATCTTTAAGAATATGTGTTCCGTTATTAAATTCAGAGAGCTCGCCATCCGAATTTCTATAGTCGAAGTCTATTTCAAAATCTGAGATTTTTTTGAGGTTCTGATATATTATGCTATCAGCATTTTCTTTATCCTTTTTGCTGGTGATGATTGTGATTTTAACATACGTACCCAGTGCAATTTTTGTATGAGAAACTGAGATAAGGTTGTTCGAACATGAGGTAAGGAAAATTCCAGTATAGAAGGTGAAAGTAAGAATGAAAAGCAGAAATCTTCTCATTTTGAAAAGAACCATGAATGAATAAGATGATCGATTGTTCCATCTCTTCTCATTTTTTCTATTTCGGAATTTATTTTATGTATAAGTTCACTGTTTTCCTTTTTCACTGCTATTACATATTTTTCAACAGTTACTGGTTCTGGAAGTATTTTAAAAATTACCTTATATTCATCATTGAGGTGTACAAGCCTGGATGCTTTTGGAAGATCGACAGATATAGCTTGAATTTTTCCTGAAGCCATATCTTCAAAGGCACTTTCGATGTCGCTATACTCTTTGATAATGATTCCATCAGCATCTGTAAATATCCTCTTTGATTTTGCTCCCTCTTCAATTCCTACAGTTTTATTCCTCAGAGTGGGCAACCCCTGGTATTCCTCAAAGTCTTCTGAAACGATAATGACCTCGCCTATCTCCATATAGGATTTTGAGAAGGTAATATCAATACTCTCAGGTGAGAGCATTCCCTCTTGAAGAGTTATTGAAGATATAGCAATATCGTAGGATCCGTCAATTAATCCATGGTAAAGATTTTCTTTGAGAACAGGAATAATCTTTATATTTATATCAGAATTTTCTGCTATCTGATTTATTACATCGATGTCAAATCCAATAATCTTTTTTCCTTCATCTATCATCTCCATTGGAGGGTTTGATGGAGATGTTGCAACTATAAGCGTGTCCCTTTTGAAAATTCTTGAACAACCTGCAATAAGAATGAATAAGGATATTATGCTGAATAGGAGTATCTCTCTTTTACTTTTTGTCATTTTAGAAATCCAGGCCAGGAAATTTAAAGAAACTCTTGAAAATTATACTGTCTTAGCACAGGTGCCGGTGGGGAATGTCTCTTAAACCTTGATTTCCTTACAAGTTCAATAATTTTATCGATATCCTGTCTTTTATAGCCTTTGGTTTCAATTTCATCAGGGGAGTGGTTATTTTCGATGAGTAGATAAAGGATAGCGTCTGCAGTTTGGTATGTTATACCGAGCTCGGATTCATCAGTTTGATTTTCCCAGAGCTCAGCGCTTGGCTTTTTTGAGACAATCTCATCAGGAATTCCAATCCAGCTGGCAAGTTCCCATACCTCTGTTTTATAGAGATCACCTAATGGTTCAATTGAACATCCGCCATCTCCATAGAGTGTAAAATATCCTAAAAGTAGTTCGGTTTTGTTTCCTGTGCCCATAACAAGACCGCCTGTTTCTGATGCTACATTGTAGAGAGTAATCATTCTTGTCCTAGCCTGTATGTTTCCGAGCCTGATCCTCGATATATCACCAAATAGTGTTATGAATTGATCAACCACATCTGAAATGTTATAGTATCTTTTTATTCCACCTTTCTGTTTTATCAATTTTTCAGCATTTTTAACAGATTCACTTCTTGTTGTTTTATAGGGCATCATAACAGCTATACAATTTTTTACTCCAAGAGCCTCACAGGTCAAAAGATATACAAGAGATGAATCTACCCCCCCTGAAAGACCAATAATCCCCTTCTTATGCCCTGAACCCTGGACATACTCCCTTATAAAGGATACAATCTGGTTCTTCAGGCTTTCCAATCTTTTTGAGTTTGTCTGGAACATCTAACCCCCAGGATTAAGCTGCGATAGATCTTGTTTTGTATACACCTCTTTTAATGGTATTCCTTCTCCTGTAATATACTGTTTTTTGCTCCCCTCAACAAGTATACTCACCTTTTTTACCTGTTGAAAATCAAAGGAGGTAAGCATTATTTGTGAAAGTTCGAGCAGTATTGCTTCCCTTCCACTGAAATTTTCCTCCAGTGTACTTGAAAAGTTTAGTGTAAGATGCTCATTCTTTATTTGTGCAGAGATCAACCTCGTACCCTCTGGTATAAAACTGATGATTCCGTTCTGTCTTTCTGCTTCGCTTGATCCCTCTAGCAGTGCATTTATAGTTTTTGTTATTGGTGAATCTTTATACTCTATGGTTCTTGTAACAGGGATTGGTTGTGCACTCCCATCCGTCTTGTTGATTTTCACAAAGTAAACTGTGGCCTTAAGCTTTTTTGTTTTAATCTTATTCTCTGTTACATTTACTCTTGTCTGCGATTCCTGGAATTCGGTTTCAGAATCCTGTTTTTCTGGAATATTTTCTGTCTCGGGTAGAGCATTTTCTTTATCTTCCTCTGCCTCTTCTACGAGCTGAACTTCTTTATCTATTACCTTCTCATTTTCTTCACTCTCCTCAACAGATTCTTTTTGGACACTCTTTTTTAATAAAGAGAACGTTTCTTTAAATGATCCCTTTCCCTTGTAAACGAAAATAACTACAATAGCAAGAAGGAGGAGAAGCCAGAATAAGCAGCCTGTTTTACCAAACTTTGGTATTCTTCTTCTTGCCATTTTAAGCAATATAGATTTCAAATTAATAATTGTCAAGGTAAACAGATAGGGTTAACTTCATGAATAGATTATGCTTATACTGAAATAATTACAATAGATAAGGAAAGGCGCTGTGAAAAGATGTTTTCTCTTCCTTTTCCTGCTTACATGTATATTGTTTTCCTGTAGACATAAGTATGAGAATAAAATAACCTTGAGTATAAATGGCCGTCCCCTTGTTGTTGAAATTGCACGAACCCCTGAGGATCGTAAGAGGGGATTGATGTACAGAGAGGATTTAGGATGGAATGAAGGGATGTTATTTGTCTTCAATGAAGACGATATTCTTTCTTTCTGGATGAAGAACACCGGATTACCCTTATCCATTGCTTTTTTGGATAAAAATGGTAAAGTGACCGATATATTTGATATGGAACCTCTTTCTACTGTGCCAGTTACTTCTACCAGAAAGTGCAGGTATGCTATTGAAGTGAACGTTAACTTCTTTAAGGAGTGCAATTTATCCGTTGGCGATACGATAAATTTAAAGATGGTAGAATAGATATGGAAATCAGGCGAGTTATCTTTATATTTATATTTCTACTGCTGTCCTCCCAAGCTCTTTTTGGAAAATCGGAAAAGAGAGTTTTAATCTATTATTTTAAAAACATTTCAGGGGAGGAAGAGTATTCTGATTTGATGTATAAACTGCCGATATATATCTATACCACTATGAAGGAGAATATAAAAGATAGAGAATTTTCAATTATAGAAAAGGAAGGTTTACAGAAATATCTAAAAGATGACTCATATGATTTATGGGATAGCAAGCTTCTTTTAAATATCGCTCAAATAAGATCTATGCATGAGGTGATTTTCGGTCAATTCTACATTGAAAATGAAAAACCTGTAGTTCTATGTAAGATATTCTTTATAAAGAATGGATTGATCTTGGATTTGAATGAGGAGAATGAGGAGTATTATGAAATTATAAAGGGGGTAGAGAATCTTAGCGTTGAATCGGTTAGGTCTTACAATATTGAAAAGAGGACAAAGTTTTATACCCCTGGTATGAAACGGATGCTCAACAGGGAAAAAATAAGCGTGCACCATAACTTTTCTGTCTTGGCTGGCGTGATTGCTCCTATGTTTGAATGGAGTAATATGTTCCCGATAGGAATCTATGGAGAAGCCTCCTACAGCATTTATCCAAAAGTTGAACTTTTTCCCATTGGTTTTGGCTTGGATACAGGTTTTGTTTATATGATGAGAGAGGCTGATGAAAATTATAAACAATCGCAGTTGATTTTATTCCCAATTGGTGCGTCAATCAAATATCTTATCAGGACTAAAGGATTTGTGGATGGGTTGGTTTTAGATTTTGGCCTTGGGATGGGTATTTCAAGATTGTATATAGAAGAGAATATGTCTGGTTCGGTTGACCTGTACATGAGAGGCAGTTTCAGTGTAATAGTAACCCCTATGAAGGATCTCTATCTATCCTTAAAAACTGGATATATGTCAATTGCATATAAAGATTTTCCAATGGAAACATTTTTTGGTAATTTTGGGGTAATATTTTATTTTTAGAATATAAGGCCTTAATTCAGTTATGAAAATGCTTCTAATCATTGTATTAATTTTAATATTGTCTTTTTGGACAGGGTATTCCTACGAGCTCTTTATCACCTCAGAGCCAATAAATGCACTGGTTTTTAGCGGTGAAGAGAGGCTGGGAAGTACACCACTAAGACTTAAAGGTATTTCTAAGGAATCAATCAATCTTACGATAAAAAAGAAAGGGTTTGAGGATATTCAAGAGGAGGTTTATTTACAGGATCTGGAAAACAGGATGCTCTTCTATACCCTGTCTCCTCTGAATATCAGTATTGTGCTCAATCAAAAGGATAAAGATCTCTATCTCAATGATATTAAGGCAGGAAAAACTCCTCTTATTATTGATAACATTTCCAGCGGAACGTACAAGATTGACAGTAAAGAGGGAGTAATCTCTATTAAGAATTCAGAATATTCAATGACAACAAGAACAGCACTTGTAGAGGCACTTTTCTCAGCCAGCCTTCTTGGTGTCTCCATTGCAGGTATAGCTTATTTTAATCAGAATCAGGATACTCTGAATGCCCATGCAATGGGATTCTCTACGATTATCTTCGGAGGAATTCTCGGGTATAATCTATTAAAACTCTATAAGGCAGGGATAGGTAGTCGTAAAGATAGGGCTACGATGAGCACAGTTGAGATTAAGCCTTATAGGGGTGTTGATGACCGCAATATCTTTTCATCAGGTATGGAGTTTATCGGGAGGGAGCAATGGAAGGAGGCGATCACCAAGTTTATCCTTGTAATTAATTTATATTCAGATTCTCAGTATGTTCCGATCAGTGTGTACGAAACCGGTTACTGCTACTATGAAATGGGGAATTACCCCAAGGCTCGCGAATATTTTAAAAAGTTTGTCTATGAATACCCAATTTATGAACTATTTCCATATGGAGTTTCTTATTTACTTGATATAGAAATGAGGCTCGGGGAGCCCGATGAAGCCTTGAAAGATTATAACTCATTAAAGCCGATTTATCTTGAAGATGAAAGTGGAGAGCTTATAAAAGAGTTCTATGATATCTATCTAAAGCTTTTTCTTGAGACCGATGAAAAGAATCATTACATTTTACATGAACTTTTAGGAGAGCTGGATCGTTTTCTTACTACGTACATGGATTCATCGGCCTATTCTGAAATTTATTTTTTAAAAGGTAAACTATTATATCAGTATCTTGATAGGGAAAAAGGGATTCTTGTTTTTAACGATATAGAAGAGAAATACAGTTATGATAAAAGTCTAATCTCAAAAATAGAAAGTATTCTCTATGAATGATAAGCTATTATGTTTTAGTTTGAACGGTTTTACCCTTGCTGTAGAACCAGATAAGGTTGAAAAGATCCTTATTAATAAACATCCTACCAAAGACTCATTTACCCTCGAGACAGGCGTTGAGGTAAAAAGCCTCAAATCTTACATCCCTCTGCCAGCGAAGGAAGAGGTTCAAGCAGGAAATATCCTGTTTATAAAAGAGCAAAAAGACTTCTATGGTTTTACAGTTGATCGTATTGATGGCTATTTGAAGCTAAAGGGGATTGAGAAGATAGGACCAGGAAAAGAGAATGCACCCATTCAATTTTTTGTACGAAATAAGGGGAGATTGATACCTGTTTTGGATCTTCAGTATGTAACAAATAATGAAAACAGCGTATCCCGTGAAGATATTGAAGAGATTGTGAGCACAGCATCGGAGGGTAAAGTTGAGGTTTCCGATGAGGAAAGTAAGGCTGTTTTTGAGGATGTAAGTGAAGAGGAGGTTTACAGGGCAATAGATGAGGAGATAAATAAGAATAAAAGTCTGCAGTTTACAGAAGGTGTAATTTCAAGTGAAAAACGGGGTCTCACACTTCCCCTGATTGTAAATATAGCTATAGTTGTAGTATTTTCTGCAGGATTTCTATACTACCTCATGACAACAAGAGAAAGGATTAAGGAGCAGGAGGTAGGCGGTACGATTTCGGGAGTTGAAGAGGAGGTAATAAGGGAAATACGGAGAAAATCTGAACAGGAGGTAGAAGAACAGAAAAAGAAGCTTGAAGAAGCCAAAAGTAGGCTGGAGGAGATCCAGAAAGAACGTGATTATTTCATTCAAAACCAGGATGCCATATTAAAGGAGAGAGAGGCAGAGTTAAATGAAGCCTATCAGAAGAAGCTTGCCGAGGCAAGAGAAAGAATTCTTGCCAGCGGAGCGGAAGACGCTGAAGCAGAATTTGAGAAGGAAAGAGAGCGATTGTATCAGGAGTTTTTAAGTTCAAGGGATACAGCACGTGAAGAAATTGATAAAGTAAAGAGCGAGTATGAAGAGGCTCTTCGCTCAAAGGAGAATGAGATAAAAAGAGAGGTAGATGCTTACAGTAAGAAGATAGGAGAGATGGAACAAAAATTAATTGAAGAACAGGAAAAGTTAAAAGAGACCGAACAGAGATTTCAAAGCTCTATGTTAAAGCAGCAGGAATATATGACATTCAGAAAACAGCTGAATACTATTTACAATAGAGCATTAAACCAATTTGCAAGGAAGAACTACGATCAAGGCATGACAGATTTGAACACCATACTGCCCATTATTGAAAAAGCGAAAAGCAGTGGAATAGGTGATGAAGTAGGGTTGAGGGTTGAAGAAAACCTTGTAAATAATATTCTTTACCTCGCAGAAAAAGAGAAGAACAGGATTGATCTAAATCAAATTGGGCAGAAGACATTCGAAGCTGCATCAGAACTGGAGAGGGAGGAAAAATTGGAAGAGGCCCTTTCACGGTACTATACAGTTTATACCATTGTTGATGATAACAGGCTAAAAAGTAGGGCCTACTCTAAGGCAGAGGCAATTATGGAGGAAATACAGGATGAACGTACTGAAAGAGAAAAACAGGAGATGGAAGAGAGGGCAAGCTTAGTCTTTAATAGGGCGATGGAGTATAAGAATCTAAAAAGATATGATGATGCGTTGAAGAGTTTTGAAGAGCTTATAACCGATTATGCGGGAACTTCAAAAAGCAAGCAGTCTCTGGATGAGATCATTTTAATTAATAAGTTGAAAGCAAGAGAGGAAGAGAAGGAAGAGGTAGCTGGAATCGATCAGAGCGCTTTTGAAATAATGAAAAGCGCAAAAAACTCATATGAAAGCGGCTACTACGCTGAGGCGATTGATAAATACCAGGAAGTTGTAACAAAGTATAGAAACTCAAACTATGCAGAAGAGGCATTAAATGAGATATTGAGTATCAATGAAGAGATGAGGGAGTTCAAGGCTTCACCTTCGATTTCGTTAAAGGGACAAGAGTCAAATACTGGAGTAATAATACAGGCTCTTTCAGAAAATACATTCCTCTTCAGCCTTGGGAGAGAGGATAATGTAAAGGCTGGCGAGGTTCTCCAGCTCTACCGCAGGGAAGGAGATGAATTAGTTTTTATTGGAAGTTTAAAGGTGCAGGAGGTATATCCAACAATATCCAGAGGGTTAATTGTATATTATGAGAGAAAGCCAAAGACTGGAGATATTGTATCATTCTAATTCTATGGAATGAAGGGTATGGGAAACCTCACCTTTATAAATTGTAAAAATCCAGTTTCAATGATATCCACAAATGCAATGCCATAATCCACCTTTATTTTAAGGCTTGTATCTTTCCATATGAGGTATTTAATCTCAATCCCTGTTTTGATAAATGGATATATTGGGACATTATCCTCATCATTACCCCCAAGAGTCGTACTGAAACCCGCACCAACTAAGGGATAGATAGAAAATTTAGGAAAGAGTTCTATTTTATATGCGAAATCAATAGAGAAAGGAATACCTACAATATAGAAGCTCTGGTTTTCTGATACAAGTTCATTAACAGAAAATCCTAATTCAAAGATATTATAGATATTTTGCGAGTTAAAAAAATAGGTAAAGATGGGACTTTTCATGCTTAAATAGCCTCCAAAATAGGGGCCGGTTTTTATATAGGACATATTACTCTCGCTACTCGTAAGGTAACTGAATGTGCCCAAAGAAATATCCACTTCGGGTTCGTATGTGGTGATATCTCCTTTGAGGTTTTGAGGATATAAAAGTAGTACTGTAGAAAAGATCACAAAAATAAGCACAATAACTCTACTTTGTTTTTGCTGTATACACACCATCCCAGTCCTCTGCAGGTGGATTTTGTATAAGCTCATTGCAGCGATCTTTATATAGTGAGCAAGGCATATCACCTTCCAGAATTGTATTTGCCCTGTTAAAGAGCCTCAAGGCCTCTTCAAATTTCTTTCTTCTGTACAGGTCTATTCCTTCATTAAAAGTTTTATACCCCTCTTTTCTTTTTTCAGTAACATCTATATAGGGTTCATAGATTTTTACTGGCCTTAACTTTCCCTTTACTCTTACTGCATCAATCTCCCTTGCATTAATATCGCTTTGTGCTTTATTAAAGGTAGATTCGCTAATAATTATAGGTACTCCATACATCTTTGTTAATCCTTCAAGTCTTGAAGCTAAGTTTACAGCATCACCGATACATGTATAGTCCAATTTTTGGGTTGAACCTATATTACCTACAACAACCTCGCCTGTGTTTAGACCAATTCCTATTTTGAATTCAGGTCTTCCCATTTTTATCTGTTTTTTATTGAATCCATCAAGAGATCTGAGCATTTCCATTGCAGTAATAACCGCCTGCAGGGGGTCATCTTCGTGGAGCACTGGAGCTCCAAATATTGACATAATCGCATCACCTATAAACTTATCTATTATACCCTTGTGCTCTATGATGATTCCAACCATAATATTAAAGTACATGTTCAGTGATGTGACGAGCTCTTCTGCTGAAAGTCTCTCTGAGATTGTTGTAAAGCTTCGGATATCTGAGAAGAGAACTGTGGTGGTCTGCTTTTTACCCACCATGAGGCTTGCTCCCTTGGTTTTAAGCACCTCGTCGATTATCTCTCCAGGTACATATTTCTGAAAGATATGACGTATCTTCTCTTCACTGGTTTTTGCGAGAACGCTCTTATATGCATACTGC
Organism: uncultured Spirochaetota bacterium; assembly: GCA_964424795.1. Taxonomy (GTDB): domain Bacteria; phylum Spirochaetota; class B62-G9; order B62-G9; family DRHN01; genus CAYRKG01. The sequence continues at coordinate 10,001 of CAYRKG010000044.1, read as the reverse complement.
TTAACCTGATTATAGGCCATTTCAAGATCTTCTACCATTCTGTTAAACCATGTGGCCAGATATCCAACTTCATCATCATATTCAATGCGAACACGTTTTGATAGATCATTGCTGGTAATAATATCCTTCATTGTAATAACCATATTTCCTATTGGGTCAGTCACCTTCTTTATGAATAAGAGTATCAGTCCGATTGCGAATACCAGAGTACCTCCAATTGTATAAGCGACCTGTTTTTTTATGTTGTTAGCATCCTTGTAGAAGATGCCTTCATTTTCGCTTAAAATGATGTACCAATCCCACGGCTCAAAGTACATAAAGTACCCAACCCTGTTTACTCCTCTGTATGTAAAGGTTAATAATCCCCTTTTCTTTTTGGTTATATCTGAAAAAAAGTCGTATTCAGAGATACTGTCACCATCTTCCTCTGGAAAGATTATCCTGCCCTCTGAATTAAAGGCAATAAAGTAGCCAGTTTCTGAAAGCCTTATTGTTTCTGCATATTCCCCTGCAGATTTCTGTGCAAGATCTCTGTAGTTTCCAATTTCCAGAAGGCCAGTTTCTTCCAGAATATCTTCCTGCCTCCGGCAATATTTATACATTTCAGTTACTTTATAGCTGAGAAACTCTTTTGCGACCTTGGTTATACCGGAGCGTGCAGAGATATAGGATGTTACACCAATGAGAGCGAAGGGAAATATTAAAAGTGGTAAAACTACAAGGAGTACTTTTGATCTTATCTTCATAGGATCTCCCCGCTTTCTAGACTTATGTTAAGTATCGGTATTTAAGGCAACCTTCGAGTTTTAAAATTGAATAAACTTAATAAAAATATTTCCTTAAAAAGTTATATTTTATAACGATTTACTACTTTTCTAAAACACGAAATTCGCTCTGTTATTGTTGAATTACGGTTGTAACTTTTGTTAAAAATGTGCTATTTTTATTTCTTGGAATATATAAGGTTTTTTACTCTTCACCTATTTCCTGAAAGAGTTCAAGGACATCCTCTCCTTTTTCTCCCTTTTTCAGAATTTCTACCCTTTTTTCGATCTTTGTAAGTTTTTGAGCGCAGATTTTCGAGAGTCTTGTTCCCTCTTCAAAGAGGGTTAGGGCCTTTTCAATTTCTATATCACCACTTTCAAGTTCCTGGACAATCTCTTCCAGCCTCTTTATTGATGCCTCAAAGGTTTTTGATGAATCCATAAAATCTCCATTATAGTTTTGTTTTTTATTAGTTAAAATTAATGATTTTAATGTAACGAATCGCTATCATTTTACAGAATGACCGCTAATTTGCCTCTTTATCTGTTATAGTACTCAGGAGCAATCCATCTTTTAATCTTGTTTTAATGTTATCCTCCCTGTCTACATCGTCAACAGAGAAAACAGGTCGATTTTCAGGCAGCTTTGTAACAATTGCATATCCTCTTGAGAGGGTGTTAAGTGGGCTCAGAGCATTCAGCTGCCCGACTATTTTTTCGAATTTTGATTTTTTTTGCGAATAAATATTTCCTATAGCAGCTGAGAGGGATTTCAGAGCATCATCAAGTATCATATTTTTTTCACTAATGAGAGTATTCATTCTTCTAAAGAGGTATTCAAAAGTGTACAGCGAAGCTTTCTCTCTTTTCTGCTGTACTGTTCTTTCTATGGATTTATATAGTCGTGTTATGAGGTCTCTATTCCACCTTAAGAGCTCTTCCTTGTTTCTTACCACAAGCTCGGCAGCGGCTGATGGAGTTGGAGCCCTCAGGTCTGCGACAAAATCGCTGATTGTAAAATCAATTTCATGTCCAACAGCGCTGATGACCGGTATTTTTGAGGTGTAAATTGCACGTGCTACAATTTCTTCATTAAAAGACCAGAGGTCCTCAACGGAGCCGCCTCCTCTCCCCACTATGAGTACATCCACTTCTTTGCGTTCATTTGCTTTTTTTATGGCAGAAGCAATCTCAAATGCTGCCCCGTCTCCTTGAACCAATGTCGGGTATAGAATAACTCTGATTCCTCTATATCTTCTGGCCAAAATATTTAAGATATCCCTTATAGCAGCCCCAGATGGAGATGTAACCACTCCAATAACATCAGGGAATGAGGGTATATCTTTTTTATGTGATTCATCAAAGAGACCTTCTTTTGCAAGCTTCTGTTTAAGCTGTTCAAAAGCAAGCTGTAGAGCACCTATACCCTCAGGTTCGATAAAATCAACGATAATCTGGTATTCGCCTCTTTTTTCAAAAACATCTAAACTTCCGTGCACGATAACCTTAAGGCCATCGCCGATATCAAAATGTATTCCCTTTTGATGTCCTCTGAACAGTACAGCTTTTATAACTGCGGATTCGTCTTTTAATGTGAAATATATATGACCTGAAGAGGCTGCCATATAATTCGATACCTCACCCCTTACCCATATATCTGGAAAATTATCAACAAGGAATAGCTTAATCCTTTTTGTGAGTTCATTTACTGTTAATATATTTCTTCTTTCATCCATCGTATCTATTTCCATACTGTTAGATTAAGAAATATTGCTCATGCTGTCAATCATTAAGATTTGACAAAGAAATATTTTTGAAGTAGTTTAGAATCCATGAAAACAGCTTTGATATTCAATACTCTCTTGAAAAGCCAGAAATGGCTCGACCGCATATCTTCTCTTGATCCTGTTAAGGAGTTATTAAAGAAGATCAATAGACTTGTGAAGTCTTCAGATATCTTTCTTGTTGTCGATGATAATGGACTAAAAGAGGTTAGAGGAAGATTTAAAGGATATAGGCTAATAAGGGTAGATGATTGGAAGACGAGTGCTGTATTTCGCAAAATCTATGAAGCATGCCGTACCTATGAAGATGCTATTTACCTTTACATTGATGCCCCTCTTATTGATGTGGAAATTACACAAAGAATGCTTGACCTTCATCAGCAGGAGTATGCGGAGTATACCTATGGGGAAGGATTTCCGGAAGGCATTACCCCTGAAGTTTTAAAGGTTAGTCTTTTTCCAAAACTTATATCGCTATTAAAAGATGACATTTCAGAGATAGAGAGAAACTCAATTTTCTCTACCTTATCTAAAGAGATAAACTCTTTTGATATAGAGACCTACTTTTCACCCCAGGACTTGAGATTAAAGAGAATCAAACTATTTACATCCATAAAGAGGAATGCTCTTCTTGTTGAAAGTATTGTTAAAAAGAAGGGTTTTGGGTGCAGCTTTGAAGAGTTTTGTAAGCTTATCCAGAAAGGCCCCTCTCTTTTGAGAACAGTTCCATCGTACATAGAAGCAGAGATTACAAATGAGACATCTGGAAGGTGTATATATTCTCCAATTTCCTATATAAAAAGGGAAAAAGGCAGGATGGACTATGAGAATTTCAAAACTGCTTTTGATAAGATAAAAAACTTTGCTGAAGATTTTTATATAGCCTTTTCTCTTCTGGGAGAACCCCTTATTCATAGTGGTATAAAGAAGTTTATAGAGTATGTAATTGCAAATGATGATGTTAACCTTATTCTGGAAACTGATGGGGCGATGTTTACTCCAGATTTTTCTGACTATATACAGGAGTTGAAAGCCTCAAATTTGCACATCATATTTGAAGTCGACGCTGTTAAGGATGAGACATACCGAAAGATCAGGGATGGAATGCTGAACCAGGTAGAGAGGTATATTCGTTACCTGCTTTCAAAAACCACTCAAAATATATATGTCCAGATGGTGAGGATGGATGTAAATGAACATGAGATGTTGAAATTTTTTGATATATGGGAGAAGGAGGGTGCAAAAGTAATCATACAGAAGTATAATTCCTATCTTAATCTTCTGCCTTCATTATCTAAGTCCGATTTACAACCTCTTGAAAGGATGTGCTGCTGGCATCTCTTGAGAGATATGGTGATTTTCTGCAATGGTGATGTGCCTCGCTGCAAACAGGATATAAACGGGGCATTTCATTTAGGTAATATCCTCAAGGAAGAAGTTTCCGATATATGGAAAAGGGGAGAAATATTCTATCTAAAACATTGTGCCGATGATTATGATGAGTACTGTAGAAAATGTGATGAATATTTTACCTTCAACTTCTGATTTTGAATTGGAAAGTTCAACTCCCATTTCTCATTCAATTTTTCATAAAGTAAATAAATAGCATGGAAAATGATTATATTGTACTGCAGGTAAGGTTAGGATCAAAGAGGTTACCTGAAAAGCTTCTATTACCTCTTAAAGGGATAACAATCTTTGAGCATATTCTCAAGAGGCTCTCAAAAGCAAAGGCTCCAAAAGGCATTATTGTTGCAACTACAAAGGACACTTTACCCTTTATAGAAGATATTTCAAAAAGGTATTATGCATACATACTGACAGGAAGTGAAGATGACGTTCTTTCAAGGTTTGTTGATTCTATTTCTACTTATAGTATAGTCAATGTGGTGAGAGCCACAGGAGACAATCCTCTCGTATGCATAGGGTATATAGACAGGGCTCTTGAACTTCACAAAAGGGAGGATGCAGATCTAACGAGCTTTCCCCTTCTTCCCTACGGTACAGGTATAGAGGTGATCAGGGGTGAAGTGCTTAGACAAATAGATCTTCAAACATCAGATCCTTTTGAGAGGGAGCATATAACGCAGTACATTTACAGGAATAAATTGCTCTATAAAATAGTTCACGGTACACCTGAATCTTTCCTTCAAAGACCTGATATAAGGCTTACAGTTGATACAGAGGCAGATTATGAAAAGATGGTAGATATATATGAGAAACTTTACAATGATCTGCCAATAGAGTTGGTCGATGTTATTAAATATATTGATGGTCAGGTAGGATAATAGTATTGATGCCGAAAGTACTTTTTTGTACAGCTTGTGGTGGGAGCTATGGAATGGGACATCTGAAGAGGTGCCTTTCGGTTATCGATGAAGGTAAAAGTTATTTTGAGTCTTTGGTATACATATATAAGGGCGATAAAGAGTCGATAAGGAAGAGGGGAGAACTATTTGGGAATTATACATTTATTCGCGACCCCGGTGAATGGGAGGCTTTTCAGATTGATCTAATTGTAAGTGATATGAGGGATACGACAAAAAAAGATATGCACAAGCTAAAAAGAAGAGCCCCTGTTATTTCAATCGATGATATGGGTGCAGGAAAAGATCTATCCTGTGTATCAATCAATTCGCTTCCTTTAGTAGGGGATTTCTATAGTAATTATCATGGGCCTGAATATATTGTTATTGGGAATGATATAAAGCATGTAACTCCACTGCCATTTCATAAAAAGGAAGGGGTTATCGTAAGTTTTGGGGGCTCTGACCCATCTAATCTAACTGGGTATATTACTTCCATTCTTGAATCCCTGCGGATAAAGCCGAGAATTATTAGAGGGCCTTTTTATCATCATAATATGAGTGGATTAAAGGGAGAGATTATTGAGGCTCCGGTGGACTTATATGATTTGATAAATCGTGCGAAGGTACTCATTACCTCATTTGGAATAACAATGTATGAAGCATTCTTTCTTAAGACCCCTGTTGTTCTGTTCAATCATTCAAAGTACCATTATGAGCTTGCAAAGAAGATTCCAGTAATAAACCTCGGCTATAGATGTTCTATTAAGAGCGATAGCTTAAAGCAAAAGCTTATGGATGCTATTAATCACGAGGAACTTCTAGCTAAACGTGCACAGGAAAATGCATTAATCATCGATGGAAATGGAGCACGCCGAATTGTCAGTGTTATCGAGCATACATTGTATGGTATGAGGAAAGATTGCCTCTTTTATCATAATAACTATAGAGTACTTAAAAGGAGTGAAGAGTTTACTCTTTTGCAGTGCAGGAATTGCAGGGATATTTTTTTGTATGAACTGAAGGATAAGGGTCCCATATATGCAAAACAAAATTATTTTCTAGAAGAATATGAAAGAAAGTATGGAAAGAGTTACATAAATGATAAAGAAAATATTGTAGCTTTAGGTTTAAGAAGAATTGGGATAATAGAAAAGCTGAAAGAGGGGAGAGGGAAGTTACTGGATGTGGGATGCGCCATGGGTTTTTTCCTTGAGCTTGCCAGGGAGAGAGGATGGGAAGTGCAGGGGATCGAGATATCCGGGTACGCCAGTGAATGGGCAAAAGAACATTTGTCGCTCAATGTAAAAACGGCATCTTTTTTGGATGCAGATATAAAACCGGAGTCTTTTGATGTAGTTACCCTCTTTTTTGTGGTAGAACACTTTCAATGGGTTGAGAAGGTTATTGAAAAGGCGTATAAAATTTTGAAGAAGAGTGGTGTTATTGCATTAGCTTTACCCAATCGATGTGGGATAAGTTATAGATTAAGTAGAGAAGGATACCTTAATAGCCATGCCCGTGATCATTATTTTGATACAAATGTCAGGAATCTAAAGAAGTTTTTAAAGCAGCACGGCTTTAAGAGAGAAAGAATACAAATAACAGGTATTCATCCTGAAAGATTTTTTAATAGAATTGGGATAAAAAGAGATTATCGTTTATTAAGCTTCATATATAAATTGATAGCAAATCTCTTTAAACTTGGTGATACATTTGAATATTATGGCATTAAAAAATAGCTTTTTGTTCCTCTTTTTATGTGCAGTAGTCTTTCTTTTCTGTTCTGGTGCGCCAAGTGTGGAGGAACGCCCAGAGTATGTTCCACTGACAGAGGTTATTGAATGGTTTGATTTTGATTACAGATTCTTCTCAACAACAGGCGCTCTGGAGATAGGGAAGGGAGATAATAAGCTTACCTTTTTGATTGAAACAAATGAGGTACATTGTGCCGATGGCAGGATAATATACTTGAAGGAGAGGATGATTTTACAAGGGGGACAGCTTTTAATCTCAGCAGATGGAGTTGACCTTGTCATCAAACATCTCTTAAAAAGAAATTTTCCTTGGGAATATGTTGATAATACCTTTATAGCATATGATGGAAGCAGAGAAGTAAAAGTATCACGTCCGGAGCAAAGGGGCAGGGAGCCTTATGTAAAAAGAGGTTACGGATATGATATCAGGACAATCATCATAGATCCAGGACATGGTGGAAAAGATCCAGGAGGGGTTGGGTATAATAATATAAAAGAAAAAGATATAGTACTCGATGTGGGTAAAGAATTGAAAAGAGAGCTTAAAAGACGTTTTCGTAATCGAGAGATTTTGATAACGAGAGAAGAGGATACGTTTGTTTCCCTTGAAGATAGGGGGAAGATAGCGAATAGCACAGCTCCCAGAAAAAATCCTATTTATATCAGTATTCATGCAAATATCAGTTTTACATCTAATACACAAGGTTATGAGAGCTATTTTTTATCTTTAGAACCTTTCAATGAGGATGCTCGAGATGTTGCTTCAATGGAGAACTCCGTTTTGGAGTTTGAGATAGAAAACTATAACGATTATCTAAGAGAAATAATAAACAGGATAGTAGATATAGAATATAGAAGGGAAAGCATGCATCTTGCTGAACTTATTCAAAAGAATATGGAAATGGCACTTGGTAAGGAGAGTGTTAACAGGGGAGTAAAGAGTGCCTTCTTTTATGTGTTAAAGGGTGTGAAAATGCCTTCAGTTCTGGTGGAGATAGGATTCGTGTCAAATGGAGAAGAGGCTTTAAAAATGCAAAAATCGGAGTACAAGAAGAGGATTGCAAAAGGTATAGCAGATGGAATAGATGAATTCATCACAATATTCAACAAAACAGATGGATTTACAAAATAACAGCCCCCTTTTACGATATAAAATAATCTTTTCTCATTCTTTCCAGTTGTTCTTGACAAAATAATAAATCATGGTAAGCTAATGTGGACAAGTCACATTCTTGATTATGTCGCTTTCGCTCAAATTGAGGTCTATGGCCTCAATCGAAAATGTTTTTTACCTAAATTGTATGAAAATCATTATTAAGGTACTAAAGAAAATGGAAAAGTACAATCTTCTAAGAAGATATTATTTATACGTTATACTTTTTTTCTTTATCGGATCAATCTTTATGAGTTTCTTCAATTTCAGAAAGATGAATCTGGTAAAGCTATATGTTAAGGATAAGCAGACCGATGGTCTTGTTCTACAGAAAGTGTTTATTCCGAAAGCCAGTAGTTTGAATGAGAAAATATTCTGGATTTTAAAAGAGTTGATCTCTGGTCCAATAAATAACAAATATGAGAGGATCCTTGATCCAAATATTGAAATAAAAAAAGTTATTATTAAAAGAAATATTGCATATATTTCATTTGACTGGATGTTAATTGATTCTCTTTACAAGAACCCTTCTCTGGTTATCAGTTCAATTGTAAACTCAGTCCTTCTAAATAATAGAGAAATAGAAGGAGTGAAGATACTTATTGAAGATATTGAACCTGTGAGCACATTTTGCAATATTTCTCTCCAGAAAACATTTAAAAAGAGTAGATTTATGTAGGTTATATGTTATGTTTTAGATAAATAGGTAATTAGTTCTTGTTGAATAATTCAATTATTGACTATAAATAGTTATCACATGTTATTTTAATAGTTGATAAATGATAGATTAAAGAACTAATTATTGAGTTGGTGACTCTGTCACCAACGACTAAAAAGGAGTATTCATTAATAAAAAGTGATGCAGTGCCTAACAACCTTTGGTTGTTATGTAGTTGTAAAATTATTGGAAATTTGCTAAAGTAAACCTTAAAATGTTCCGATAAAAAAAAGGGTTATAATTTACGTAATATTGAAAGTTCTAAAAGTTTTGACATAAGAAAAATATTGAATATAATTATATATAAACTAGTTTAGTTTTACCAATATTATATATAGGGCGAAAGGAGCTCAAACAATGAAAAAGTTACTATTAGTTACTATACCTCTGTTTCTAATCCTCGGTATAGGAGTTGTATTTGCTCAAGAGACGGAGATTGAGGGGGGCCCACAGGTCTTAATTGATTTCCAAAACCTTGAAGGCACTGAAATTGATTTTGCAAAGTATCCTGGAGGATTAACTGAAGGAATTACAGAACTCAAAATTGATTTGGGCTTGGAAAACTGGGTAATCAAGCTTGCCCCATCTTCTGCATCCCCTGAAAACAGAGTTTTGTCCTATTGTAAGGGTGTGCCCAGTATTAAGATGGAGGGTGATGTTTTGGGTGTCAGGATACACTTTCCCACTGCTCCCTTCCACTCATGGGCAAAGATCGTTCCTCCATTTGAAATTCCCTTTTATGAAGATGCGGAAGGAGATGAAGTAGGAGAAGGGACAAAGTTCATAAACAAGGGAGTGCTGAGAAATGTAGGAACAATTAAATCTCTTTCTCTTAGAGTTACAGGAAGAAACTTTCCTCACGGTATTTCAGTAAGTCTAAAAGACGAAACGGATGAAATAAAGGAGATGCATCTTGGTTTTCTCGATTTTGATGGCTGGAGGACATTAGTATGGGAGAATCCCAACTATATCACTGATGTCAAGCAGAGAGATTTGAGAAAGACTCCTCTATATCCTGAAACTATGCCTCAGGTTAAGTTTGATGGATTCACTATTTACAGACACGGCAGCCACATAGGGGGAGATTTTGTAACGTATGTAAAAGATATACAGATGGTCTATGATCTTGCTGTCCTTGTGATAGAAAGGGATATTGATGACGAGGGTGCATGGGGTATACTTCAGGCACGAAGGGATAGAAAAAGAGCTGCTGAAATCAGAAGGCTTGGAATTCTTCAGCTTCTGAGACAACAGGAAAAGATTAAGATGCAGCACGCAATAACTGCATCTGAATAACACTGAAAATCTGAGTAGTGATAAATATAAACATTAAAGGTCCCCGAATTCTAATGGGGACCTTTTTTTCTAGAGAAGCATCTCTATACTTTTCTGCTCGATTTCATATTTTAGAAAAATATTTACACAATTTATAAAAATTATTAAATTTACAACAATTTTACGATTGCCGAGATAGCTCAGTCGGTAGAGCAGCGGACTGAAAATCCGCGTGTCGACGGTT
>CAYRKG010000043.1:0-43508 GCA_964424795.1 uncultured Spirochaetota bacterium | reverse complement strand
TATACAGGTATGGACTTGATACAGATGAAGTTGATTTTTTTAACTATGTGAGAGATCTTATTTAATGATATCTTGTTCTTACATTGGGTATATTATAAGAATTACACCATAAATAATCAGCAAATTTTCAATAATCTTTCTATCCTTATTTTAAAAACGTTATCTGTTATGTATTAGATTAACCTAAATTAAGCGATAAGAAAGTAGAGCAATTTACTTTTATCAGTTTTAAGGTAAAGTAAATAGTTAACGATATGCAATAAGAAACTGTAAAATCCGTTGCTTCATTAAGTACCTTCTGAGCGTTTTAAATTATCGATCTTTATTTAAAGATAAAAGAAAAAAACCTAAAACTCTGGGCTCATGTTCCCTATAACTAGGTGAGTGTTTATTTATAATGATTCAATGAAGTTTTATTGGATAAACTTTTTAATTGGTGATAATTTGTATATTGAAAAATAAATGAGTTTAAATTCTGCTATAAATATTTATATATAAAAATCATGCAAAGAATGAAGTACCAATTCAAAAATAAAGAACAGCTAATCTTAGAATTAAACAAGCTTAACAAAATAATTGCAAGCCTTAAAAAGGAAAAGATGAAATGGCAAAAAATTGAGAACGAGCTGAATGTTCAAAAAAATGAACTAACGGAGAGAGTAAAAGAGCTGAATTGTCTCTACAATATATCAAAAATCATCGGCCAGAAGAAGCTTTCTCTTGATAATACTATGCAAAAAATTATCGATATCATATTGTCTGCATGGCAATATCAGGATTATTTATGTGCCCGGATTACCCTAAATAACAGAGAATTCAAATTATCTAATTTTCAAAAGATTAGCCGATCCTTATAAAATTAAAAATAGAACTTCAAATGATGATCATCTTCAAAAATATTTTTCCATTTTGCAGAAGAGCTTAGAAGAGATTACAGCACCCTTTACAAAGAGGATTATTGATAATCGTATAAGGCTGAGCCCAAGAGAAATAGAAATTTGTAATATGATAAAAAGCGGGCTTACTAATAAAGAGATAGCAGGCCTCCTTTCTTTATCAGTATTAACTGTAGAGAGGCACAGACATAATATTCATAAAAAATTCTGTATTGCCAATGAGAAAGTAAACCTCACCACGTATCTCCAAAACATGTAGATTATTATCAAAATTATACTTGTAGAAAAAATACAAACTACCTACAAACATAAGTCATATTGATCATTTGCTGAACCATAATATCTTATATATTGATCATGAAAGCTTTTTCAGAGATAAATCAATTAGTCATGATTTTCTTCCTTAATATTAGGATTTAGGTGAAAAATGAAAATGGTGGGATAGATAAATTCACCAAGGGAAAATAGATGAAAAATAGAAAAATATCTCTCACGGTACCTGACAAAAATCGAAGATCACTCTTTATCGGAATGCTGAGTAATTATTATACAGAGCAATCATTTTGTATAAATAAACTTAAAAAATGTTGAAAATCGCAGGCGATCACTTGACAGAAGATATATCTGAGAACTCAATTACCATAAACACAAAATAAAGTTTCAGAGATTTATTAACCAGTAAAAGATGTTTTGCTCAATTGTCTTCCTCAAGGATGCTAACAGCGACCTCAATAAGAAGTCAGTTCTTACTCCATTAGGGATGTCTCTGCCTTAAGATATTTAGGATTGAGCAGAAAGTTTTTGATAAAGAGATTGAATATGCAGCAGTTGGAAAAAACGTAGCTTTTAGTCGACCTTTTGAAAAAATAATTCTATGAAAAAGTAAAGCACAAACCTCGTAAAATCTGAATACATAGATCTTAAATAAATTATATGTGGTTCAAGAAAGCTTACGCTAGTATATATCTCTCAAGATGATATTGCAGCCTTAACACATAAAGCAAACAAGATAAGTTGTATCAACTATATAATGGAGTGCAATAAGGAAGAGGCAGATAAAATTTTCGATTGTTGATTTCAATATGTATTCCCAGACTTATAAAGCTATGAAGTGATTCTCTTCTTTGTAAGTACAAATATCTCAAAACACTATCTTTAATTCATAAACTCCTTCCTCGCTTCTCATATGGATATCAAAACCCATTTTCTCAAAGATGTGTAGCATGGGCTTATTATCCATGAGCACCACAGCGTTGAAACCAAGAAGACCCTTTTTCTTTGCTATATAAGTCAGGTAAGACACTAATTCTGTACCTATGCCCTTTTTCTGGTAATCATCCCTCACAATAAATGAAACCTCTGCTGTATGCGTATCCTGCCCTATATCGTATTGGCCTACAGCAACAATTTCCTCCTTTTCATCATTTTGTATAACTGCCAGAATCACCATTTTTCTTGTATAGTCGATAACTGCAAACTCCTGTAAACGCTCATGATGCATATCCTTTCTCACTGAGATGAATCTCTTATATGTACTTTCATCTGAAAGAGAATAGAAGAAATCCTTCAATAGGGATTCATCGCTTATTTTCACAGGCCGTAACATTATAGTAAGTCCACTCTTTGTGGTCCTTTGGGTTTCAAAATTCTCAGGATACTCTCCTTTCCTTCCTGAAATAAATGCCTGATCACTATAGATTAAATTAAATTTTTTCGCCTCTTCGATGAGCCATGACCTGAACCTAGGATGGGATATTGCTATTAAATCCATCGCCCTCTCTCTGATATTTTTCCCATGTATGTACGCTATACCATACTCTGTAACTACATATTGGACATCGCTTCTGCATAATGTTACACCCACCCCAGTACTCAGAAAAGGCATGATTCGTGAAACATTACCTTTCAAGGCTGTCGACTGAATAGCTAGTATGGTTTTCCCTCCCTGAGCCAGGGTTGTACCCCTCATAAAGTCAGCGCTTCCACCTATCCCTCTATAAAATATTTTCCCCATGGATTCTGCGGTTGCCTGACCAGTTAAATCAACCTGCAGGGCACTATTTATAGCAGTCATATTCCTGTTCTGTGCGATGATCAAAGGATTATTGGTGTAGTCCACAGTCCTGAATTCAATACCTGGGTTATCGTGAAGAAATTCGTAAGTTTCTTTACAACCCATAGAAAATGTAGCTATGGTCTTTCCTCTATCGATGCTTTTTCCGGTATTATCTATAACGCCCTTCCTCATTAATTCAACGATCCCATCTCCTAGCAACTCTGTATGGACCCCTAGATGCCTCTTACTTTTTAAGTGGTAGAGTACAGCATTAGGTATGCTCCCATACCCAACCTGGATGGTATCGTAGTCCTGTACGATCCTTGCAACATATTGTCCTATTTGTTGCGCGATTTCGTCTGAAATATCAGCCTTATATTCCAATAAGGGTTCATCATGTTGGACTATAAAATCCACGTCATCTACATGTATGAATGTGTCTCCATGTACACGAGGCATATTGGAGTTGATCTGTGCAATAACCATAGAGGCATTATCAACTGCAGCTTTAGTGATATCCACGCTTATTCCCAGACTCATATATCCATACTCGTCTGGAGGAGAAGTTTGTATCAAAGCCACATCTATAGGGACTAACTCATCATAGAACGCTTTAGGAATTTGTGAAAAAGATAGAGGAGTATAGTCAGCGAGCCCTTTATTTACAGCACCACGTGTATTATCACCGATGAAGAATGAGTTATGCCTGAAATTCTGCTTGAATTTTGCATCAGTGTAAGGAGCAACACCAAATGTCCATACATGAAACACCTCAGCATCGAAAAACGCGTTGGGATGAGATCCCACATACTTTATGAGAGCATTAACTAGATACTGAGGCTCGCCGCAACCAGTGCCAATGAATATCCTATCACCTCTATGTATACGGCTGAACATATAATCATACGAATCGAGTCCCTTCGGATGTTTATTCACTAAAACATCTAATTTTTTATTGTTTTGGTTTGAAAACATATATACAATCTTTTATTAATTTAAAGGGGGATAGCTGCTCTATACAATTTTTTATTACCTGTTTTGATATGGCTTTTATACATCTTTCAAAAATCTTTTCCTGCTATATCAAGTTTCATAAGCAGCTTTCCACTTATCTATTCAATCATATTAAGGCTCTTATGATTGTGCAGTCTTCAAGTATGCTCCCCAGTAACTCATACCAACAAACACACCGCCCCCTATAATATTGCCGATTGTTACCGGAATAAGGTTCCTCACCACAAAGCTTCCCCAACTGAGAGTATAGGGGTAAGTTCCATCAGGTGCGGGAATTCCTCCCCAGGTACGGAGGAATATTCCCGTAGGAATAAAGTACATATTTGCTACCGAGTGTTCAAATCCTATGGCAACAAATGCCATTATCGGGAAAAAGATTGCAAAGATTTTTCCAACCGTCTGGCGGGCTGCAAGAGCCATCCATACTGCTAGACAGACAAGCCAATTACATCCTATAGCTCTAATAAGTGCTTCCCAGAAATCAAGATTTACCTTTCCGTATGCAATACTTACAGAAGCAGCACCAAGGGCATTCCCACCTGTCCTCCACAAACCTGAACCATAGAAGAGGAGAGCAAGAATTATTGATCCAATGAAATTGGCCATATAAACGAGCATCCATCGTTTTACCATCGTGCCAAATGTGATCTCTCTTGCAAGGGTGCTTGTTACCATCAGGTTGTTTCCAGTAAATAATTCGGCACCTGCTATAACTACGAGCATGAGACCAACACTGAATGCAGCTCCACCTAAGAATTTGGTAAATCCAATGCCAAAATTTTTTGCCATATCGAAGGTTACAGTAGTCGAAAGGAGACCACCGAATCCTATGTACGCACCAGCCAGTATGCCGAGTACAAACACGGAAATCCAGGAAGAAGTGGCTTTTTTTACCCCAACAGATTGTGCTACTGTTTCAGCAATGGTTTGAGGTGCTTTGTCCTCAATACTTGGAACAGGAAACTGGATATTTTTAAAGACTCTTTCAAATCTTTCCAAAGCCTTCTTTTCCTCAGTTATCTTACGTTTAACTGCTCTCTTAACAGTTTCAGTGATTTCTTCCGGGGTGAACGGTTTGGCAATGTAATCCATTGCACCACGTTTCATTGCCTCTGTTGCCCTTCCGATACTTGGATATCCACTGATCATGACAATTGCTGAGTCAGGGGAACGCTCATCAATCTCTCGAACCACATCCATCCCATCGAAGCCAGGCATCTTCCAGTCACAGAGAATTACATCGAAAGAGGAGTCTGCTATAAGTCTGAGGCCCTCTTGTGGGCTGTTTGTGGTAACAACATTAAAACCTTCAGCTGTAAAAATCTTTCGGCATGATTGAAGAGCAATCTCCTCATCATCTATAACAAGCATTTTTTCAGCCATTTTATACACCTCACAATTAAACATCTAAAATGCAGGAAAATTCTTTTTCAGACACTGGATTTTCTCACCGATTGTTCTAACAAGAAGCATGAGAAAGGTCTTGAACTGTTACCAGATCTCAGCATTGAGCCGCTGATTTAACCATCTCTTTTGTTTTTCGGTGAGTTTTCCTACATGTTTTTCTATCCATGAGATATCGCCTGTCAGTATTGCCAGCTTTTCCGGCCCTGTCAAGTTGTATTCATCAAGAGCGTCTGCTTCGTAGTAATAGAGACTGGCAACGAATTCGCTATCATATGCTGCACGATCAAGCACTTTTATGATCTCTTCATCATGTATGAGTTTCTGTTCCTGAGCTGCTTCTCGGGTAGCTTTATGTAGTGCTTCGTTTACCGAATTGATCAGATCTTCTGGGGTAAAAGGCTTTTCTATATAATCTGTCGCTCCAAGTTTCATCGCCTGAACAGCTGATTTGACTGTTGCATACCCAGTAATAATAACAACCGGAAGTGTTGGCTTGGCGCGTTTGATATCCCTGAGAATGCGCATGCCGCCGATTTCCGGCATTCGTATATCGGTTAATAAAATGTCATACTCTCTCCCAAGTGCTCGTTTAAGGCCTATTCTGCTACTTATAAACCCCTCTACCTCACAATTCTCATGAGAAAGTATCTTTTCTATACTTTTAAGAACGATCTTTTCATCATCGATTACGAGAACTCTCTTCTTACCCATGTTTTTTGCTCCTTTTTATTACGTGCTGTATGGATTTGAGTAGCTCATCTGGTTTAAATGGTTTTGTGATAAAAGCTTCAGCTCCCAAGCTCAGTCCTTCTGAAATTGTTCCAGGAGTAGGGTACCCGCTCATTACAACTACCGGTAGTTTTGGCCATAGTTCTAATGGCCATTTTTCCTTGATTTTTTCAAGAAGATAAATGCCATCATGTTCTGGCATCTTTATATCAATCAGTACAAGATCAAAATATTCAACTTCCAAAAGATCTATTGCTTCTTTTGCACTTGAAACGAGAAAAACCTCTATCCCTTCTGCCTCAAAGATACGCTTGCAGCTTTCGAGTACAATTCTGTCATCATCCACAACCAGTATTCTCTTACTTTTCACCCTGCTCCTCCAGAGGTAGCCAGATTGTAAAGGTGCTGCCTTCATTAACTTTACTGTGAACACGTATAGTTCCACCATGTCTTTCGATAATACCGTAGGATACAGCAAGGCCTAGCCCTGTTCCGTTTCCAACCTCCTTTGTAGTGAAGAAGGGATCAAAAAGTTTATCTAGGTTTTCAGGTGCGATGCCGCATCCAGTGTCCGATACATTTATTTCTATACCTTTCTGCTCCCTTTTACTTGCTGAAATACTGATACCTGTTGTAACAGTAATGTTTCCTCCTGGTTCAGTAGCATCAAATGCGTTTATCATGATATTCATAAGAACACTCTGTAATTGGTTTCTGTCTACAGTGTGTATGGGCAGTCCGTCAGCCGGATTGAACTCTATATTGATTCCATTTATAAGGGCCTCATTCTTCACAAGGGCAATTGTTGAATCAACGAGTCTATTGATATCAGTCGGTTCAGGTTCGAGTTTTGTCTGCCTCGAGAAATCCAGAAGCCCTTTTACGATTTTTCTAACCCTCTCTGTTTGCTGAGCGATGGTTTTTAGATCTGAGCGTACTTCCTCACCAATATCATTGCGGCGAAGGAGCATATGGGTAAATGTAAGTACGCCTGTAAGCGGGTTATTAATCTCATGAGCTACCCCTGCGGCAAGTCTGCCCATACTTGCCTGTTTTTCAGAGAGGAGGAGCTTATTTTCGCTTTCTGCTCTCTGGCGTCGATCACGCTCTCGAAGTGAGATGAGCATTTTCATGAATGTTTTTTGCAGAATGCCGGTTTCGCTTCTTGAGATAGGTCCGATATTGGGTCTGAGATTTCCCTTAGAAACTTCATGGCTTGCCTGAATGAGCTGTCTTACCGGATGTGTAATTTTATTTGCCATAACGTACCCAAGCCCGATAGCAACAACCATCCCAGTAATGGTAATGAAAACAAAAATAGATAAGACATTCCGCCTCATACTCACATATTTTGCCTCCATTACTCCAACATAAAGTATTCCAACTCTTTCACCATAGATATCGAGAATTGGTTCGTATGCTGTAATATACCAGTCATTTACAACAAATGCCTCGTCGGTCCATCTTTCACCCTCGATGAGAACACGATCCCTCACCTCCTGTGAAACCCTGGTCCCAACAGCACGCTCTCCTTCGGGGGTGATCACATTTGTAGCAATCCTCAGGTCTTTGAAAAAGATTGTTGCTGTACCGATGCTCCTTCCTTTAAAAATCTCATCCTGAAATACAGTCTCCCTAACCGTATCTACTATCTCGTTGCTCCGGTTCAAGAGAATGCCTCCATAAAGAACTCCGGAGATCTTGCCATTGTCATAGAGAGGTATTCCAGCAGCAAGAGCCATACCGAAGGTTTCCTCATTTTCAATACGAGGAGCAGCCTTCGGTGTTGGAAGAAGTCCGATTCTTGCCTGTTCTGCAAGTTCAGGATTTTCTACCAAAAGAAAAGCTCTCTCCAAGATAACTGTTCCTGAAACGGTTTTGTTCTGATTTAAAACGTAGCTTGCTATGGGGTTTTGTACATCCTGCTTCCCATCAGGAATTGCATTTGGTCCAATACGGCAGAGTGTATTTCCATTACTCATAACAATGCCAGCAAAATCGAGTTTTGTTGCCTGTGAAATGCTCTGTAACTTCTGTACCAGCTTATCTGCTTCTTTAAATTTCAGAAATGATTGCAACTCTCCATCGGATGTAGCAATATTAAGCGCAGTACGAATAGTATTTGTATGCGAAAGGTAAATCTCTCTTGCAGCGTTAAGATCAAGGCTGATTCTAGTCCTTGCTTCATTCAGAACAGTTTTGTAGAGGAGCTGAATACCAACAAAGAGAGAGATAACTCCAACGAGAATAGATATTCCTAAAAAACCAATAATGATTTTTGATCGGGTTGAATAAAACAACTTCCCATCCTTATTTCAATATTTCTTAAAAGATTGTTTTTTCTTCTGTAAAAAATGTATTAATTATGTTTTTTAGTTCTTTTTTTAACCTTTTAAAAGGAATAGATACATTCATTTTAAATATTTTATTTTTCACTTAAATTTTTCCTACATCAAATGAACAGCACAGGATATGCATGGATCATAAGCTCTTACTACCATCTCTAACTTTGGAGCTAAGGAATCCTCTGGCTCATTGATCAGATTATCAACTGAGGCACGGAGGTCTTTTTCGATACTTGCTAAATTCTGAGCTGTTGGTGTGATGATATCAGCTTTTGTGATCCTTCCCTTTTCGTCGAAACTATAACTATGATAGAGTGTACCCCGGGGCGCTTCAGCAGCACCTGTTCCTGTTCCAGCCCCAACCTCATATTCTACCGGCTTTTCTTCATTTATCCCCATCATGACCAGTTCGTCAATGATCTCCATTGATCTCTCTATGGAGTAAACTATCTCAACAGCCTGAGCAGCGTTGTTGTAGAGTATATTTCCTGAATTAGAGCTTAGAAGCAATCTATCTCTTGCCTTTTTGGCTTCACCAGAAAACTTTTTTCCATTTAGTACTATCCTTGCCAGAGCCCCTACAGTAAAAGGCTTATCTTTAAACAGACTCTGTTTGGCATGAGAATGAGCAACAACTCTCTCATTACAAATTTCTTTATAACTGCTGATAGATTTAGTATCTCCATTTGACAAAACTATCTTATCACCAAACAAACTGAATCCATGCCCATCAGACATTAGGGCGGCATAGGTATTTGGGGAGTTGCAGAAATCGGGTATTTGCAAGCTGGACACCATGTCAACAGCAGACAGAATCTGCTCTAACCCTCTTGTCAATTTTTCCTTCAGATCAAGCAAGTCTTCAAGGGCTGGCAATTTTCCAAAACCACCTATAATAGCATTTACAGGATGGATCGCTCGGCCGCCTATAGCTTCCTGGATGGTATTACCCAACTTCTTCAGCTCCAAACCAACTCCTACTTCCTCAGGATACTCATTAGCCATAGCGATGGCGTTCGGATAGCCAGTGAAATCGGGAATGGCCAAACAAAATAGATGGAGGGCATGGCTTTCAATGTTACCCCCCTGTAATAAAAGCTCTCTTAATAAGCGTGTCTGTGTACTAACTGTAATACCGATGGCATTCTCAACAGCCATTAAGGAAGTTACAGTATGAGCTGCAGAACATATAGCGCATATTCGCATTAATATAGGCGTTACCTCATTGTATGTCCTGCCAACTACCAGGGACTCGAAAAAGCGAGGCCCTTCGAAGATATCCATATTTACCTCAGTAACTGTGCCATCTTTAATTTTTACAGTAATACCACCGTGTCCTTCAACACGACAAACATGATCAGTCACTACTAATTTGTGCATCTGAAGCTCCCTTGATATATTCTGTTTTTAATGATTCTGCTGTAGAAGCAAAGGTACGAAGCCGGTTCTGGATATCAAACCTGTTAAATCCCTTTTCCTTAAGAATCTTTATCTCAGAAGCAGCATTTGCCTCTTCAACAGGTCCCCGGCATCCTATACAGGGGCGTCCATAGCCTGGACAGCGAGCTTTGCATCCAGCCACCGTTATTGGGCCAAGGCAGAGCTGTCCTTTTTCAACTAACAAGCAAGGATACTCTGCCATCTTACACTCTGTGCAGAGAGCATAATTTGGGAGGCGGGGTAAGTCTCCATGCAATAAGGAGGCTACTCCCTGTAATAATTGTTCCTTCTCTATGGGACAGCCTGGTATAGCGAGGTCTACCCTGACAAAACTACTTAAAGGCTGAGCAACAGTGACTTTAAAGATCTCACCTTCTACACCATAGACCTCCATTTTAAGTTCTTGCCTGGGGATTTCATTTTTCATAGCCTGTACCCCGCCCCAGAGAGCACAGGTACCGATGGCAATTAATAGTTTCGCCCTTTCTCTGAGCCTTTTTAACATCTTCTCTTCTTTTGGCTGTACCACACTCCCCTCGACGAATACGATATCCAATTGACATTTCTCATCGTTGCCGGTCATGGCCATAGGAAATAATTTAATGTCCAGCGCTCTGAATATCCTTAGAAGTTCTTCCTCACAATTTAAAATGACCAACTGGTCTCCAGCACATCCTGTTAATCCGTATATCCCTACCTTTGGTTTGCTCTTCATTTTATTTCTCTCTTTCAGACCATCTCTGGCAAATTTATGGCGTCCCAGTAAGTAAATATCGGCCCATCAAGACAGGTGTACTTGTACCCAATCATACAGTGTCCACATTTCCCAACACCACACTGCATATTCCTTTCCAGGGACATCAGTATCCTATCCTTGGAAAAATTTCTCTCCAGCACCTTGTCAAGAACAAACTTGAACATCACCCCGGGGCCGCAGATAGTAGCGTATGTATGAGCAGGATCAATATCTACATATTCGAATAATTTGGTGACAACACCGATATGAGCTTTCCATATCCCGGATTCATCCTTATCCACAGTCAGCAGACATTTCAAATCTGCCCGGTCTATGAGACTTACAAGTTCATACTTAAAGAGCATATCATCTGGATTCTTTGCCCCGTACATCAGGATGACATCTTCAAACTTTGATCTATTGTCCAGGGCATACCAGAGAAGAGACCTTAGTGGAGCCATGCCCAGACCACCGGCCAAAATGAGGAGATTGTTACGCTCCATTTGTTCAATAGGAAAGCCATTCCCAAAGGGTCCTCTGATGCCCACAAGTGCGTTTGGAGGTAACTTGAACAGGGCATTGGTTACCTGGCCGATTCGTCTTACACAGAGTTCAATAATTCCTGGACGAGTGGGAGAAGAAGATATCGATATTGGAGCCTCACCAGTACCAATGACGCTTAGCATGACGAACTGACCGGGCCGGTAAGTAAAGTTCTTAACCAGCTCTTCATCTTCAAACCTTATCTGGAAAAGTTGATGGTTCGTTATCTGTGGTAGTGTTCGAATAATCCTCGCCGGGTGCGGTAGATATGGATTTTGAAACTTTGAGGAGGTTAAATAATTAGGCATAGGTCTCACTCCTTAACTTTGTAATAACCTCAACAATATCAATTCCTGCTGGACAGTAAAATCTGCACCTTCCACAGCCAACACATGACGGTATTCCGTACTGGCTTACAAAACCTCTCTGTTTATGAAAATATCTATTCTTTACTCTCGAGGAGCGTTGGGCTCTAAAGTTAAGACCTCCAGCTACCATAGCGTAGTCTTTGAAAAGACATGAATCCCATCGCCTCTTCCGACTACCGCTACTAGCATCTAAATCGATTTCATCAAAAACAGCATAACAATAGCAAGTTGGACATACCATCGAGCATATCCCGCAACTCAAACATT
Source organism: uncultured Spirochaetota bacterium (assembly GCA_964424795.1). Lineage (GTDB taxonomy): Bacteria > Spirochaetota > B62-G9 > B62-G9 > DRHN01 > CAYRKG01. The sequence continues at coordinate 31,707 of CAYRKG010000043.1, read as the reverse complement.
CCTCTCCCAATTCCTGCCAGACCGCGCTTTCGTACTCTAAATCCATGATTTCAGGTAAATCTCGAAGCTGAATTTCTGTCTTGAAACTCTCTCTTCTCTCGCTGGATTTCTTTTTGTACTTTTCCCTATCCCCTTTCTCTACCTCCCTGAATAGCGAACCTGCTACCTTGACCATATCATCTCCCAGACTTGTCCCCACCCGCACAAGATAGCAATCGTCAATATCGGATAAGAATAGATCAAAGCCTGTATCAATGAAGTCAGTTCCTATAGACTGACAGAAACATAGGTCGTCGGGTATACAGTCCAGGCCAATAATAGCGGCCCTGCTTCTTCGGTAGAAATAGTAGCTATCTACATATCTACCACCAAAGATCAGATCGAGTATTTTCAGACTATGAATATCACAGGGATGAACACCGAAAATAACAAATTTCTTATGACTCTCTTCAACTGGTACCTCATAACCCTTCTCAGCATGAAAATTAAACATGGTATCAACAGGTTTGGAAAAATATTTTTTCAGTGGTAGGAGAGTTCTGGTGTAATTGAGCTCCATCTCGGAAAGGTCTCTGACCGGTGCGAAGATAAAGCTTTGCCCATCTCTTTTAGTAGGTGCATAAATCTGACCAAAGAGGTTTAAACAATCAATAAATTTCGCAAGATCTTTTTTAGATAATTTTACTATTTTCATTATTTTACCTCTATCTTTGGTAGAAAGAGACTAAAGGTAGTTCCACAGCCCGGATCACTGGCTACTCTTATGGTTCCATGATGCGCTTCTATTATCCTCTTCGCTATAGATAATCCCAAGCCACTTCCCGTAACATCTTGAGTCTCTTTTGTCTTAACACGGAAGAAATCCTCGAAAATATAAGGTAAACTATCCTCGGAAATTCCTATTCCTGTATCAGAGATATGCACTATGACATAGCCTCCCTCTGCTCTTCCTCTTACGGTCACCGTTCCCCCCCGATGATTATAGTTAATACCATTACTGATGATATTTATAAATACCTGTTTTAAGGTTTCCCTATGACCTCTAATTAAGGGGAGACTATCCAACTCTTCCTTTAGGACAATCTGCTTCCTCTTTGCCAACGGCTGCATGGTCTCAATACTCTTTAAAATAATGGGTTCCAAAGCTACCTCTTCGAATCTCTCCATGAGTTTACCATTCTCTATACAGGACATATTAAGCCAGTCATTAATAAGCTGTAATAGTTCTTCAATACGCTGCTTTACCCCCTCTATCATCTCCTTCTGTTTACCTGCCACTTTACCGCTGAAGCCTTCCAGGATTACTTCAAAGGTTTGTAGAATAGATACAATGGGTGAGCGCAATTGGTGGGAGACAAGGGTTATAAAGTTTTTCCTCATCTTCTCTTTTTCACACCGGAGCCTCATCGCTTCTATGCTAAGTCTTCTCTTTTCCAGACCTTTTCTGACTATAATCCTCAATTGTTCTGGTGTGAATGGCTTGGGGAGAAAATCATACGCATGCAGCTTCATAGCCTCCACAGCCGATTCAATAGAGGCATAACCAGTAATAACAACAGAGATAATGCTCGGATCAAAATCCCTGAGATTCTTTAAAAGATCCATTCCACTCATTCCAGGCATCTTAAGATCAATGAGGACCATATCAGGTTTTGTCTCTCTTATCTTGCACAAACCTTTATCCCCATCCTCAGCTGTTTCCAAATGGTATCCCTCTTTGCTCAAGGCCTGACAGCAGGAATCTCTCATGCCTTCCTCATCATCAATGATGAGAATACAATCATTTTCAGGCATCTTATCTTATTCCTTTTATCCAGATGGAGTTAGAGTCTCTTAAAATATGAGATCATGAAGAGCACCTCGACCTCTATCTTTTGAGAAGCTTTTCAATGCGTTTCAGTAGATCAACCGATTTAACCGGTTTCTCAATATAGTCGTCTGCTTCGAAATATTCACCATCTGTCCTGGGTGAGAATTGGAATCCTGTCTTTTCAGTAATGGCTGATACAGCCAATACTGGAATCTTCTTCATCTCGGGATCATGCTTGAGCTTGTAACAGATGTCAAAGCCATCATGTAATTTCTCCATCATAATATCGAGGAGTATAAGATCTGGCCGCTTTCCCTCAATCTTCTCCATTGCCTCTGTTTTGTTACAGGCAGATTCTACCCCATAACCCTTACTTACCAGGATAGTCCTTATTGCCTTAACAAAATTAGCATCATCATCAACAATAAGAATATGTTCTTTTCTAGCCATCTTCTTACCTTCCTTAACTTTTCCTAATTTTTCGAAAACACCGCGAACTGCCAATTTCAACTCGCGGTAGTCAAAGGATTTTATGTAATAGTAAAAGACATCCTGTTTTCTTACTTTCGTCTCTAATTCCCTTGTATTTTGATCAGCAGTCATTATTATCTGAATTTTTGGGTCAATCGTCTTCATGATAGGAACTGCCTCATATCCTTTCATATCTGGCAGATTAACATCCATAATGACGCAATCGAACTTTACATTCTTGACTATTTCCGCTGCCTCAGAAAATCTTCTACTTATCTCTATATCATAATCTTCATCTGCAAATAGGAAGTATAACTTCAGCGCGGCCTTATTATCAGGTTGTACAATCAAAACCTTTTTACTTTTATCCACTATTTCAAATCACCTCTACATCAATTTGAGCAATTTATATGCCAATCACTTGCTATAAGCAAAAAAGCCACTCGGGATCTATCCTAAGTGGCTGAAATATAGAGAATTACATCTTTCTATTATTGTTATGTTAATATTCTACTGTCTATTACATTCTCCCATGCCATTTGATAATATGGGGCATTTTCCTCCCCCAAATGGGGAGTTTTACCTCAAGCACTTCTAAACTATTCCATATTTCTGCAGTTTTAACCTTAGGGTTTTACGGTCTATTCCCAGAGCTTCTGCTGTCCTGCCTATATAGCCATTGAACATCTTATACGTTTTGATTATGTGCTCTCTTTCCACATCAATAAGGCGCTGGGCCTTATCAGTATTTGATATAGAAGGGGCGTCCACAGTCAATCCATAGTAAAATAGATCCTTAGGTTCAATCACTTCACTCTCAGTCAGTACTACTGCTCGCTCAATAGCATTTTCCAATTCTCTTACATTCCCAGGCCAGTCGTACTCAACCAATGCCTTCATAGCTCGATCAGAAATAGCCCTTACGTGCTTTTTTCTCTTTTTGTTATACTTCATTAAGAAATGTTTGGCTAAGAGGGGGATATCCGGCTTTCTTTCCAGTAAAGGTGGCAGAGCAATAGGGACGACGCTCAGGCGATAAAATAGATCTTCCCGGAATGTTCCCTCTTTTACCGCTTTCTCGATGTCCCTGTTTGTGGCAGCAATAATTCTAACGTCCACTTTGATAAGCTGGGAACTTCCAACTTTCGTGATCTCTCTTTCCTGGAGCACCCTAAGTAATTTTATCTGAATATTCATACTAATATTTCCAATCTCATCAAAGAAGAGTGTCCCCCCATTTGCCAGCTCAAAGCGACCGTATTTAGTTTCCGTTGCACTGGTAAAAGAGCCTCTAACATGCCCGAAGAGTTCACTTTCAAAGAGATTTTCTACTAAACTTCCACAGTCCACCACTACAAATGGCTTATCCTTCCTCCTACTATGGCGATGTATTGCCCTGGCTACTAGTTCCTTGCCAGTACCGCTCTCGCCCGAAATGAGAACAGTACTATCCGTCGGACTTACCTTCATTACCAAATTCTCAACTCTCTTCATCGATTCACTCTGACCAATAATTACTTCAGGTCCAAAACTCTCTTTTAACTCGGCTCGTAGCAAGACATTCTCGAGGGCAAGTTTTCTCTTCTCAAGTGCCCTTTTCACTATCATCCGTAGGCTCTCGGGGGTGAAAGGTTTGGGAACAAAATCATATGCTCCCCTTTTCATGGCCTCTACAGCGGACTCTATGGTCGCATACCCTGTAATAACAATTACGATAGCCTCAAAATTATCTTCCTTTATCTCTTTCAATACATCCATACCACTTAAGCCGGGCATCTTCAAATCAAGAATAATGAGGTCGAACGATTCTTTCTTCAGCATGGCTAGTCCTGTTAAACCATCCTCGGCCACTTCTACCCTGTTCCCATCCCTGGAGAGCGCTTGCCTGCATGAATCTCGCATGGCTACCTCATCATCAATGACTAGTATGGTTGCCTGGCCGTACATTTACTGTCCCTTATGTTTTATAGGTAATCTTATGATAAAGGTAGTACCTTTCCCAACTTCACTTTTAACCTCTATGTTGCCTCTATGTCTGGTAATTATTCCATGACTAACAGATAAGCCTAGCCCTGTCCCGTGGCCTATCTCTTTGGTAGTGTAGAAAGGATCAAATAACCTATCCAGATTCTCTCTTGGGATGCCACAACCTGTGTCTGTGAATTCAATTTCAATAGATTCTTCTTCCGGTTTCATTCTTGTAACAACACTCAGCTCTCCCTTTCCCCCCATGGCCTCTGCAGCATTTATAATGATATTTGTGAACACCTGTTGAATCTGACTCGCATCCATCATTACCTTCGATAGAGAAGGTGAAATTACTTTGGTTATTTTAACATTTTGGAATAACGCCTGATTTTCAACTAATGAGAGGGTCCGTTCTAAAACTTCATTCACATTCAACTCCTCGAACCTTGGCTCTGTCTGACGGGCAAAGTCGAGTAGCCCCTTCACAATGTCCTTACATCGCGAGGCTTCACTTACTGCCTTTTTCAGGTTTTTACGTACTAGGCCCTTTACCTCCATATCCTCCAATGCCAGATGAATATACATCAAGACAGCGCCAAGTGGATTGTTTATTTCATGTGCCACTCCGGCAGCCAGATGGCCTAAGGTAGCAAGCCTTTCAGATTTCATTATCTGCTGCTCGGCATATTCCTTTAACTTTTTATCTCTTTCCTTCAGCGAAGAGGCCATAAGGTTGAATGTTTCCCCAAGTTCTCCTACCTCGTCCTTTGGTGTAACCTTAACTCTGTATTCAAGGTCACCCTTTGCCCACTGATGAGAGGCAAATACTAAACGTTTAATAGGTCCTAATATACCTTTGGCCAGAAAACCAGAAACTATGATAGCAATAATCATCCCAGCAACTGTTATTCCTAAAAAAAGTGCTATAGCCCTCTTTTTCATATCCGTAAATTTCTCTTCCAGAATTCCAACATAGAGAATACCGATTATCTCACCCTTTAAGTTCTTAATTGGCTCATAAGCAGTTATATACCAGTTATTTACAACAAATGCTCTATCTATCCAAGATAATCCCCTTACCAATACCTGCTCATATACCTCCTGAGATACTCGGGTCCCAATTGCCCGGCTTCCATCCTCTCTCTTAACATTGGTTGAGATACGCAGGTCCCATTGAAAGATCGTCGAAGTTCCAATATCCTTTCCCTTATATTTTACGCCTTTATAGACTGTGTCTTTCACCCTGTCAACGATCTCATAGTTCCGGTTTAGCAAATTGCCACCGTACAATACACCAATCAGGCTGCCATTATATAAAATAGGGACTGCAGCTTTAATCATCATCCCTGAAGTCTCTTCAGTTTCAGGCTTTGGCTTTGCCTTCGGAGTAGGGATAAATTTAATATTGGCCTGTTCAGCCAAATCCTCCCCTTCTTTTATGAGTTCTTCCTTTGGAACTATCACTGTTCCGGCTAATTCTTCTCTCCTTGATAATACCCATCCCACCAGATCGTCATGTGCCTGGTTGTCACCATGTACAGATGGATTACGAGATCTGAATATGACCCGCCCATTCTTATCCGTAAGTGTCAATATATCTAAAGATTCCCTCATTCTTATCTCAGCCAGTTCCCTTTTAAGTGTTTCAATATCATTCTCTAAGATGGCATCTCTTATGAAAAACCTCACGGCAATTAAGCGTACTACATCTTTAATATCTTCAGTTTTTTCCCTGTAAATTTCACGGGCAGAGTTCAGGTCAATTTTCACCTTATCCTGAGCCTGCCTGATTATCCTGGTAGCGATTAAACGACTACCTACAATGGTAGCTACCAAACCGCATATAATGATCACTGCCAGAAAACTCACAATCAATTTTGTTCTTAGTGAGATTTTCATATCTTTCCCGAAAAATATAGAGTTTTTCTAATATTTGGTCTGCCATATCAAACGCACTGAATCGGCTATTTTCCACTGCTAAATAGAACTGTCAAGCCTTTCGAAAAAAATAGCTTATTTTTACTTAACTTTTATAAATCTCGATTGCTACTAAATAATCGCCGCTCTATTTTAATGTCTTATAAAATATATCACAATAGAGGTGTTTTTGTCAATCTGGGTGGATATGAATTGTATAGATGGGTAAATACATATTTCTTAAAAGAATTAGTTCCTACTTGATTTCAATTATCTCCTTATCTTGAGGAACACCTTTTACTATCAACCTTCGTGATCCATCTTCATATATAAGTGAATAATCCGTAAAACGAATGGGAAGTGAAACCGTCCAATCTTCAGAATACACGCCAAAGTGGAGATGGGGTAAGGTTGTCATCCCACTGTTCCCTAATTCTGCAACAACCTGGCCTACCTTCACCTTTTGTCCTTGCTTCACTTTGGCTGATTTGTATTTAATATGAACAAATACATAATGAAGCCCTTTTTCATCTTTTATGGTTAAATGATTACCATCAATGAGCCTGTAATGGTCTGCTGGCTCAAGATCAGCCCTATCATCAATCACACTTTCAACAGTACCATCAACAGGAGAGTAAAGGAGATCCCCAAAACCGATATAATCTTCGTTTTTCCCAGAATCCCTACTTTCAGTATAACGTATCTTACCATCCTCAGTACTACCAAAGAAATCAAAGCAAAACTGATTCATACCCGCATGTGTGATTGCATCTCTCCTGCTATTTCCTGCCACAAGATAAATTCCCCTTAAAGGAAGGGGTATGGCAACTGGTTTCTTGTGTTCAGGGTGATTCGCTATATACAGATCATAAGCCTTATAGACCATATCAAGGCCATCTTCTTCTTCACCTGAATAATACTTCAGAACCCCTCTTAATTGATAAACATAGCACTGATCTATAATATATCTCTCCAGGCGATCGATAATTTCAAAACCTTCATTGTATTTTCTTTCGGATGCAATATGATACAACACACTGGACATTCTATTGTAAATAGATGTCTCAAGCTTGATACCATCTCCTTCTATCATCTTCCTCTTATCTTTTATCATCGCCATTTTTATGATATACTCCGCTGCGGCAAGATAATCTCTTTTCTCTACATAGTATTCCGATATATAAGCAGGAAACCATATCTCATCTGGAAATTTCTCTCCTGCCTCTTTTAAAATCAATATTGCGCTATCAAGATTCTTTTTTTCTGCTTCACTTTTCCCATATTCATAATAGCATCCAATAATATTGGGTTTAAAATACTTATTCTCAGGATACAGTTTAAGTCCTCTCTCATACTTCCTTAACGCATCTGCAATATCTCCCTTTAATTGATAAAAGTATCCATAATTGAACAACAGCCATTCATCGTCAGGATTTATTTTATTGGCTTTTACATAATACTTTTCAGCCCTAGTGAAGTCATTCTCATCTCTAAGCTCATTTGCAAGAAAATAGTAAGCTACAGTTAGATTACCTTTAATATATTCATTCTCCCTATAGTGTGCATATCCCTGTTCCAGAATTGCTATGGATTGCTCTAACTGACCCAGCTCTAGTAAAATATAGCCATACGCATTTATACTCCATTCATTTTTTGGATCTAATTCATAGGCTTTTCTAAAAATCGATAGCACTTCTGTCTCTTTTCCTTTCTCAACCCTCTCCCATCCTGCATCCAGGAGACTTACCACATAATTTAATTGAATCGATGCATTATCTGGATATTTCTGATAGATTTTTTCTATCTGCAATAATGCCTCCTCCTTTTTTTTCTGATTTCTCAAAAAGATGTTTAAATAAATATGAAATATAATTTCATCTGGGTATTCTTTTACAGCTTCTTTGAATTTTATCTCACCTTTTACCCAGTCATCGGCTTTTGTTATTTCATCGTAAAGCTTATAATAATCGTTTTTATCCAAACAGAAGGCACAATCTAACGAGAGTGCTATCTGGTAAAAAAAGAAAAGGATAATAAAAATTATTTTCCGTCTTCGTAATAAATATTCTTTATAGTTCAGTCTTGGGTTGATAACACTACTATCTATATTAATACGAAGCATTTTTTACACTTTCTATGATATTTTAGACGCTCTGTTACTATTGAGCAATAGTTATATCTGATTAAGCTATCTATAGAGTGATGTTTTTCATTTATATAAAACCTTGAGAAAAAATGATTATTGCTTTTCTTTATTTTAATTGACAAAAATAAATAAATCGGCTAACCTAAGCAAAATAAAATGGGCGATGAAAACTTTAGAGAGGTGTAATTGTCTCTATAAACAGCTTTATCTCAAAGTAACCAATCAATTAATTTTTAACGGTAGATCCTATGAAAAAGGAAATCCAGAATTGGCTTGAACAGGCGGAAGATGATTTTGATGCTGTAACCTTTAATTTTAATGGCGGAAAATTTTATATCGCAGCCTTCCTATGTCATCAGGCAATTGAAAAGGCCTTAAAAGCCCTTTTTTTATCCGAAAAAAAGGGGGAGGTTCCTCAGTCCCATTCATTAATCTATTTTGCAACTAACACCTCTATTCCAAATAATTTCTATTCATTTCTCAGAGAGTTAACCCCTAAGTTTGTGGATACCCGGTACCCGGATGCATCTGTTGATCTTCCATCAAGGATTTACGATAAAGAGAACACCAAAGTGATTATTGACAAAAGCAGGGAAGTTTTAGAATGGATAAAAAAACATATAAAGAAGTAAAGAGATTTGTATGTAAATTGAAGCGTGAATTAGATCCAGAAAAAATTATCCTTTTTGGAAGTAAGGCGAAAGGAGATGATTGGGTAAGAAGTGATTATGATTTTATCATAGTGTCTTCAAAATTTAAAGGCATGCATTGGCTTACAAGAATTTCAAAGATAATATCATTGTGGGATCCTCAAGAAGACATAGACATTCTTCCATATACTCCCCATGAGTTTGAAGATAAAAAAGAAAACTCCTCAGTCGTTAGAAGTGCTTTGAAGAATGGTAAATTGATTTTGGGATAGCTCAACTCTTGAAAGAAGAAGGATTACTCTCAATTAGTATACTTTGAGAAATCCTTTTTTTTTTAGAAGGATGATATATATAATGAGAAAGTTTTTAATCGACACCGATACCGCATCCGATGATGCAGTGGCTATACTAATGGCCTTAAGAGCACCGAAAGTAGAGGTAGTGGCCATTACTATCGTAGCAGGCAATGTAGACGTGAACCAGGGAGCTAAAAATGCCCTCAACACCGTGGAGTTGTGTGATGCTAAAACCCCTGTGTACAAAGGGCTGGCCAAACCACTCCTACGGGAGCACGTAGATGCAAAGTTCTTTCACGGAGAAGATGGGATGGGTGGATTGAATTTGCCACCACCGCAACTAGAACCCCAGCCCAAGCACGCTGTAGATGCTATTATCGATAATATACACTCGGCGTCGGGAGAGATCACTTTGGTCACCCTAGGTCCTCTCTCCAACATTGCTACGGCCCTATTGAAAGAGCCTAAAATCGCCTCAGAGGTGAAGGATGCCTATGTCATGGGTGGAGCTGCGAACGTTGTCGGCAATATCACCCCTTCAGCTGAGTATAACATCTGGTGCGATCCTGAGGCTGCCAGGCTCGTCTTCCAGTCCGGTATACCCATCTTAATGGTCGGTTGGGAGCACTGCATCGGGGATTCACTGTTGGACGAAGAGGATATGGCGCATATCAGGTCCTTAAAAACCCCCTATGCTGACTTTACCCTCGACTGTAACAGAAATGCCCTGAAGGCAAACCAAGAATGGCTTGGCTTCTCAGGACTGTCCCTGCCGGATCCTGTAGCCATGGCTATTGCTATAGACCGGGAAATCTGTACCCATTCCGAGTGGAAGTATGTACAGGTGGAAACCTCAAGCGAGCTAACCAGAGGTGAGACAGTTGTTGATCGATTTGGGGTTTTGAACAAAAAGCCCAACCTCGAGGTCTGTTTTGCTGTCGACGCTTCGAAGTTCAAGAGCCTCTTATTCAGTTTAATAAAATAAGCTGGTTAAAATCCCTGGTATAAGATCGTAGAAAAATGTCTCTATAATTTATTTAATCGGACTAATATTCAAATTAAAGTTAGGAAGGTCATCACGGACTCTCGGCTCAATACTTTTTTCAAGGAGGAATATATGAGATTGGATTAATGTTATGATTATTACATATATTTTTCAACGGCTTTCCTAAATTCCTTCGCCTTTTCCTTAATCTCATTATCATCACTCATAATTGTAATACCAAATGCTGACCCTAATCCTCTATCAAAAACACCAATACTGATGTTTATAGCTCTTTTAATGAGTTCATCCGTTTTCGGTAGCATTCCCTTGAAGTAGTCTATACTTCCTCCCTTATCTGTATAGTACGGACATGTAAATGGACATCCAACACTATCAACAACCTTCTTACCCAAAATGTGCTCCATGTTATTATAGACATGCCACCCCGAATCTGCAACCACGCCACATCCAAGCTCATCCCCTACCTTCCGTGCCACCTCTTCATCAGGTAGAAATACTGTAAGTATAGTACCGAGTTCACCGTCAGGGTCCGGTAGGGTTCGAAAACTCAATCCCTTAATATCCTTTATACGCTCCTTAAACCTCCTCTTCTTCTCTTTCAACCTCTCTTTAATTCCTTCTACTTTCTTCAACTGTGCAAGAAGTACTGCTGCAGCCAGCTCAGCCATCCTGAAATCAAGTCCTATAACTGTCCTCGATCCCTGTTCAACACCCTTCCTCAACGGAAGATGCCCCTGGTCGTGTATCGCGAATGAACGCTTATAAAAATCTTCATTGTTCATCGCTAGCATTCCGCCATCTCCAGCTGTGATAGTTTTGAAAATATTAAAACTGTACGTAGCAATGTCTCCATAATTTCCTACAAAACTTCCCTTATACTTGGCACCAAAGGCCTGCGCACAGTCCTCTATAAGATAGAGATTATTCTCCTGTGCAATCTTTCTAATCTCATCAATATGCCCGGGATTACCAAGCATGTGTACGAGCATAATTGCTTTTGTTCTTGGAGTTATTTTTTTCTTTACATCCTCAGGATCAAGGTCAAGAGTCTCATCAATCTCTACAAGAACAGGAACCGCCCTTGCATAAATTATTGATGTGATAGATGAAATAAATGTGTAACCAGGGACAACGACCTCATCTCCGGGCCCAATACCAAGTGCACAAAGTGCAATCCACAGTGCTGATGTCCCGGAGTTTACCGCTACAGTGTATCGTATCCCCAAATATTTAGAAACCTCCTTTTCAAATTGCCAAACTCTTGCCAGGAAACCAGGGTCTGATTTATCCCCATATCGAAAAAGATACCCTGCCTCTATCACCTCCAGCAGGGCTTTCTTTTCTTCCTCTCCTATCAAATATGAACCGGGCCCAGCCATGGTTCACCTCTCAAAGAAATGGTATTTTTTTAATTCGTTATTTTACAATATCCAAGTTCTTCACTCAACAATAAACTCTCCAAAATCCTCCTCCTCAACCACAAGCCTATAAAGGCCCCTTTCAAGACTATAGATAACTACCCTTTCCTCTTTCACATGTGCCCTTGCCTCGATTAATCTACCATTACAATATAGAGAGATGCTCTTATCCATTACTCCCGAGATCTCCAAATTGAAAAGATTTTCCCGATCACTTCCGATATCTACACTGATATTACTCTTCTCAATTCTGTATACATTACTCTCTTCTTTACCCCTCACTGGTACCGGAACTAGTGGCTTAAATTTAACGGGGCCAGCAATATTCTTTATGAGCTTTACTCCTTCAGAAAAGAGCATAAATACTGCTCTCTTTGGAAGCTTTTTATATTTCAGAGATCGCATAAGGAAAAGATCTTTTTCAAGATTCAGAAGTGAATACATGCACTGTTTGCAGGTTAATAGATGTTCAGAAAAGGCCTTTTTTTCATCCTCTTTTAGAAGACCGTCATAGTATAGAGAGATGAAATTTGGATTATGAAACCGGCATTTCTTCATAGTGGTACTCCTTTAAATACTGTTTTACACTATTCTTCATTCTCAATATTCCGGTTGATACTGTTCCCAGGGGAAGCTTCAAGAACTGCGAAAGACTCTTATAGGATGGATTGAGTTTTACTCTCCTGTATTCTTCTAACACCTTGTCCCGCTTTTTCTTCAATTTTAGGGCCTCAAGCTCATTGCCTGCCTTTTGAAACCTTACAATATTATAAAATAGGATGTTCAACCTCTGTAAGAGGATGTTTTTAATTTCGTAACGTTCGATCATTGAGTTCTTTATCCTATCAATTCCTACAAGTATATCACGTACACTCTGCTCCAGAAAGATCGAAAGAAATCCGATATCCTCAGGTCTCAGGGTATCAATATAGTAGAGATGGAAAAATATCCTCTGCCTGTCCTTTAGATTTTTAATTATGTCATCGATAAGAGCATCGTAGAGCTTTTTATTTGAACTCATATAATCCTTTTTATCACTAACAACATTATATAAACTCTGAGATTTTTCAGTCTGGAAATCAAAGGACAAGAAATCCAGAGGCTCTTTCATGAGATATTTCGACTTTTTTTCCCTGACAAAATTGAGATAGCTATTGCGCAGAACAACAGTAAACCAGGTAACAAATCTCACTTCCGATTCTTTATAAGCTACAAGAATATCCTTTAAACGTACCAGGATATATTCATAGAAATCCCCGCATACATCGAGATCTGAGCTGAATACAATCCTGGGGTAATTATATGTGTAAAGAGAAAGCATCTTAACAATTGATATATAGCTTTCTTCATTTCCACCTTTGTAGTTTCTTATAAGCTCTTTAATCTTTGCATCAGGAATTCTGTCTTTCATAAATCATTCTGCTTTCACCATGGAGTAGAAAAAGAAGTGGGGCAACTTCAAAATTCTTATAGGATATATTAAGTGCTCTGCTAAAAGCATCCCCAATCTCTAAGCCACTGAATAAAAGGTTATAAAAGGAGAGCACAAAATCGGAAATATCACTATCCGGTATCTGCCACCTAGATGAAATAACATTCCTTGCTCCTCGATTAAGGAATTCTAAACCGAGGCTTAATGTATTTCCACAGGAGGAAGAAAAAATGAGATGAGGGAAACTTCTTTGATTCATAATATCATGAACGGTAAATATTGATTTCCCTATATCCCACCCGGTCTTAGAATCATGTATACCACTGTGGCCAGCAAAATGTATTATATCATAATAAGAGAACAGATCACTCATAATCTCAATATCAAGGGGTCTTGAAACAAAATCAACAGAAACTCCCTTTTTGTATAAGAAATCGTACAGGAGGTGGCCTTCATGATTTGCAAACCTGTATCTTCTGGAAGGGTCAGCCAGTATTAAAACTTTATCTACATGAACAGTTTTCAAATCATGTTCTTCTTCACCACGATATACAACTGTATTATTTTCAAAAATAAATGAATCCCTATAGGTTATTTCAAATGGTATATTTTTCGTTCTCTCATCAGCCGCTATATATATAGAATACCCCTCACCCCCAAAAACTTTTTCAATATTAAGTTTTTTAAGAATATTATCATATATGATTGTCCCTATTTCCTTCAGAGTAGCTACAAAATCTTTCTCCTTACCAATTTTTAGAAAGCTTTCTCCAATTCTCTTTTTCCTATCAATCAGAGCAAAAAGATTCTTACTTATTTTGAATGTATAATTATTAATATTAGTCCCTTTAGAAACTTTAACAACAGTTGCCTTTAGAACATCATCTGAAATAGCGAAGTTCATAATTACGGGCAACTTTTCAAAATTTATGAGCTTTAGTTTTTCTATGACATCAAGCTCTTCATTCTCCGATAAAAAGAATTTTACATTTTCAAAACTATGAGTATACTCATGGATCAAAACTCCCCTTTTATATATCTTTGTACAATCTACATGAATACTATCGTAAATATAATGCTTATCTACCCTTCCAAATCCATTAAAGGGACCTTCCTTAGGATTTTTCTCCTCTACTACCTTTTTGCTCTTTGCTGTAAGCGGTCCATATAGTTTACTATTTTCATAATTAAAGAGGAATATAGTATCTCCCTTATTGATTCTATGAAGGTTGATCTGTTTTTCAAGATTACGGGGTATTCTTATTAAACCTGATTTTACAGTCTTTAAAAGATTTTTTCTGTCTGTATAGATAAGGTAAGCCATTTTACTCTACTTCCATTAAAAATGGCGTAATTGTTTATAGTTTCTGGTTTTATGTGAAACGAATGCCTAAACAGTGTGTAAACTAAAGCCCGCGAACATACAGAGGCTTTAAGTATTTTCGTTCAGGCTTCAAATCACATTTACGAGCAAAAAGAGGAAGAATACGCGCTTTTGGAAAAGAGAATATAGTTTTTAATTTATTATCTAATTCTCCCTCTAATCCAATATTGTTGTAATCTTCTTCTGAGGTAACTAAAAAAGCAGGTCTATTTTCTTCTATAAAGCTGACTAAATCATTCCTAGCCAGAGCAAGGTACTTGGTTATTCTCTTTTCCTTTTCATAATAGGCAGTATATACCTCATTTTTCCTTGATCTTATAAAAGGAACTACAGAATTATACCATCTATTATCCTCAAAAGCAAGCAGATCGAGGGAAGAAATACCCAGAGTGGGAATATCCTGGATCTGACTGAGGGTATTAACAAAAGATAAACCTATTCGAATACCGGTAAACGACCCTGGTCCAATACCAGCATAGACTTCTCGAATATCGTTAATCGATTTACCTATGCTTTTCAATAGAAACTTTACAGTAGATACAATATTCTGGGATCGCACTGCCTCATGCATAATATCGATATTTACAATCTCTCTATCCATGGAAAGGGAAACTGATAGTTCTTTTGTTGAAGTCTCTACCGAGAGAACCAAAGCCCTCTCCTCTCAACTGTAATTAGTCTATATGCACTGAATAGTTTGATCTGCACACATAGATGGGAATCAAGAACATCAATGATTTTTTCACCCCACTCAATAACTGAAATCCCATTCTTTTGATAGATATAGTCTTCAAGCAGGGTTTCCATCTCTGCTTTATCCACTATTCTATAGAAATCAAAATGATAAAGATAATATCTACCCCTGTATTCATTCATCACTGAAAATGAGGGGCTGGTTACAATATCATTAACCCCTATCCCCTGCGCTATGCCTTTAGCAACCGCTGTTTTTCCACTACCAAGCAGTCCTGTTAAAACAATTACCTCCCCTCCCTGCAGAGTTTTCCCTATCTGTTTTCCATATGATATCGTATCTTCAAATGTATATGACTTGAATTCTTTATTCAATTATGTTTAACACCCATGTCATGAATTCTCTTTCAAAATGTAAGCTATTTAATTTAATTCAAAATGCAAAGTATAATTTAACTCTACACCAAAAAGTACAATAACCCAGGAGACATAGATCCATATTAAAAAGATTGGAAGAAATGCAAGTGAACCATAGAGTATATTCATTTGAGGGATTACCTTTACATAAACATTCAAGCCCAAGCGTATAAAATACCAGATGGACCCTGAAACAATTCCAGCAAGAAAGGAATAAAAAAACTTAACCTTACTATGAGGAATAAAAGAATAAACAATAGTAAGGAGAATCCAGTTCAATATTAATGAAAAAAGTTTTGTTACCCTGAAGTTAAGGAAGCTAATGAATTTAATAAATCTAACAGAATTGACCGAGAAGATGTGTAGAATATTTCGAATAAACTCCTGAATCGATACATAGTTCTGGAAATAAAAGGTGATCACAATCAAGAACGGAACAAACAGAATAATTATGACAAACTTTAAAAAGTTCCTAAGCAGGGTATCGGGTCTTTTTATTTTCCATATGGAGTTTACCACTCTGATGAATGTGATGATAAGTAAAAATGCCATAGCAACAGAAAATAGAATACCGATAAAGCCAACTGACCCCGAGCCTTCCATAATTGTATCTAAATAGTGTACAATATCCTTGCTTTTTTCTGGAAGAAAGTAATTCGAAACGCCAACGAGTAATTTCTCTTTTACAAGAGCATAAAAAGGAAGGCTTGAGAGCTCAATCAATATTACAGTAAAGAGCGGTACAATTGAGAGTAGCGTAACATAACTCAATGATCGTGCTTCTAAATTTCCCCTATCTTCTATAAACCGCTTCGCAGATTTTTTAATAACCGAAAAAATGATATATAGAATGTTCGACCTTTCCGCCCTCATCTAGATAGTCTGATAATTATAGAGTACTGAATATATCTCATTCTTATGTTTTTTATCTATTTTCGTGAACTGTACATGCATCATCCAGGTCCTGCGTGCTCCATCCCGTTCTATTCTCTTAACCTTACCAAAAGCAGTGACCTTGTAATCCTCTCGCAACTCAAACTGAGTTTTAATATAGTTATTTCTATCAATTGGAACAGCAGTTTCAATTGATAGCCCACCCACTGATATATCAATAATCGTACCCCAATGAGAATCTTTTTTGTCAACTCTTGCCTTTTTCTTGCCATCTTCCTCAATAACCCTTACTCTGGAAAATAAAACAGGCAATCTTATATTCTTTCTCGGATGCCTTCTCTTCTGAACTCTTGTAATCTTATCTGTGTGTTTCAAACAGATTGACTGCGCCTCTTCGGAGATCAGGACATCCAGAACCTTTGTTATAAAGTTATATGCCGCATCATCTTCTTTCCAGTACGAACAGTTTACCTTCTTTTTATTCCAAGCAACCATTCTGCCAGGAGGAAGAACTGGGATACTTATACCAAGATATTCATCATTATTTATGTTCACATCAACTGAAAAAGTTCCTGAGTTCTCAATTCCAATCCTTAATTTGGCTCCAACAGGTAACTCTTTTGTCGTCTGTACACCCTTTACCCCTCTGCTCCTTACAACCTTATTTCTGAGCCTGTAGTAGGTACTTATCATCTCTTCTTTGGATTCACCCTTTATCTCCTGGATACTTAGCTTCCTAATTGCTCTCTGTATGCATGAGTCAAGTATATTTGTGGAGGTAAAAATAAGTGCAGGCTTTGTAAGCCCGTATGTGAGTACCAGTCTCTTTAATATCTCTATTTCAGCCTTTGTAAGATTCCTCACCTTTGCAATCTGATAAAAATTGTGCCATCCTGTACCAGTAGACCTGCTAGTACCCCTTCCACCAGTACCCATTCTCCGTGCAGCTATAAAAAAAGCCAAAACAACTATCAAAGCAATAATAATCAGAATAGCAATCTGTCCCGAGGTAGGAGCTGAAATCCTAAATGCTTCTACTTCCAATAATTCTCTCCAAATAATTATTGCATGCACCAAAATTACTTATTAAAAATAGACATTCGACATCTTTATCCTACTCAATTTATCGACAAAAAGAATGAGATACTTAGAAGCATCTAAATTATCTAAATGATAAAAATTCGAAATACAAACTTATTTCTGATATGTATATCAATAAGATAATCTTCTATAAACTTCAGGAATTGCCGTTTGCTCTACTCCAGGAGTGTACCTATCAATATAAAGTTCAATCATGAGTCTCTTATCTCTTGGAAGTATGGCAGGAGATACCAATTTTAATGGTAGTCTTAACTCATCATTGCTGACATATATTTCAATACCAAGACCTCCAACCTGTCTTAATTTACGAGCTATAACCTCCCTCTTTTTTGATATTCTTGGAATAATGACTTCAACCTCACCTTCATCCTGAAAATGCACTGTATGAACATTATGAGATTCCAAAAAATCGAAAGTAAAGGTTTCTTCAAAAAGTGATGGATTACTTCTAAAGAAGTAGAGCAGAGAGAATAGATCAAACACCAAATTTTGAGAATTTACAATCTCCTGTTTTCCACCTGCTCTATCCTGTATTACTACTGTATTGTTCTCCTGATCTATCTCATAAATAAAATAACCACTGCTTCTCCCTTCAACCATATCTTTTTCAACTCTTATAGGAAGGAGCGTACTTTTTTCCATAAAAATAGTCCATTTATCATCAAGCCTGTATATGATACTCACCAAAAAAGCCGATTTTGAATTACCTGAAAGCTTATACACATCAATATTATTTATTTTTTCAACTGATTCTAATTCAATTGTCTGGTATCCTACATATAATTTAGCAGCATATATAAAGTACCTGAGTCTCTCTCCCACTGAAAACGGCGGCTTTGTATTCTCTGCCGAAGTGACTGAATAGAGTAAAAAAAATAAACCAACAATAGAAAACCATAGGACCTTTTTCATAAGAAATCTTCTTCTTTACTATCCTTTTTCATCCAAAAGTTTTTATTTGCCAAAGAAACTGGAAATATCGTTCATAGTGATGAAGACAAGTGCTACAATTAGAATGATAAATCCAAAAGCCTGGATTTTGTAGATTAACTCTAGATTTGGCTTTCTCCTTGTAACAATCTCACATAGAGAAATCACAATATGACTTCCATCAAGGGCCGGGAACGGAATTATGTTCATAATAAAAAAGGCAATACTGATATAGCTCATTACCTGCAGAAAATAGACAAAACCCTCTTTGGCTATAATTCCAGAAATATAGATCAATTTTGCAGGACCAGCTACTGCTGTTTTTACTCGTATCTTTCCGCTTACAACAAAAACAATACCTCGTACTGTATCTCTAACTCCTTCAATCGATTTTATAAAACCCTTTCCAATTGCAACGGGGAGTGGATATTTTGATGATCTGTAGGTAAGCTGCTCGAAGAGTAAACCCACAGAATCGTAATCATCAACCTTTAGCGGGGTTAAAACAAACTCTGTTTCCTTACCGTCCCTCTCTACAATTACCGGTATTTTCTCCCGGGCCCTTCCCTTTATGGACTGGTAAAAATCAATATGGTGTAATATGCTTACACCGTCCACAGATATAATTTTATCCCCCTTGTGGAGCCCTGCAAGATCTGCAGGTTCACCAGGAATAACCTTCCCTATAACTGGTTCAACCCATGGGTATATTCCAATCAAGCCTCTTCCAGTTTCCTTATCTAGTTCTGGAACTACTGTTATTTCATGCATGGTACCATCACGTAAAAC
Source organism: uncultured Spirochaetota bacterium (assembly GCA_964424795.1). Classification (GTDB taxonomy): domain Bacteria; phylum Spirochaetota; class B62-G9; order B62-G9; family DRHN01; genus CAYRKG01. Next base: position 12,385 of record CAYRKG010000043.1, on the reverse strand, counting down.
TTTCATATTTACAGGTTTCAGTGCATTTCTCACGATATTCTCTGTTATCTGGTCCCAATTGCTGATCTTATTACCATTTATATCCACTATTACATCACCATCTCTCAGGTCTGCCTTCTGAGCAGGAGTCATTCCACTGTAATTTAATATATCTTCATCCCTTGCAAGGATGATTTTATTAGAGTAAGTTTTTATTTCATAGCCGATTATTACGATCATCGAAAAAAGAACAAAAGCAAAAAGATAATTAAAAAGAGGTCCTCCTAAAGCAACTAATATTCTTTTAAAAGGAGAACTCGAGTAATATTCATCCTTACTGCCTTTGAGTTTATCTCGTGGAGAATCTCCAGCCATCTTACAATATCCACCAAAAGGTATCCATCCTATCTGGATCTTTGTACCCTTCCAAAAAAAGGATACTATTCCTCTTCCCCATCCGATAGAAAATACCTCAACCCGGATACCGCTTGAGTGTGCTACAAGGAAGTGACCAAGTTCATGAATAAAGATGAGAATACCAATTGAGATTATCCCAAGCAAGATTGTTGTAGTGATGTTCACTTATATCCCTCACAATAATAGCAACAAACAATAATAAAAGGGGGCACTCATTAATATGCTATCAAAGATATCAAGCACTCCTCCAAAAACGGGCAGAAAATGAGAGGAATCCTTAACAGAAGCCTTTCTCTTAATAACCGATTCCCCAATATCTCCTAAAGGGGCAAAAACCAAGATAAGCAGTGCGAGCAAAAGAGTCTTTATAAAGTCTGGAGGAAAACTCCCCTTAAATATCAACTTAAATCCAACTGCAACGGCTAAAGAAATAATAAAAGCACCCACATAACCCTCAAGGCTTTTAGTGGGACTATATTTAATTATATTTCTTGTCTTTCCAAAAAAGGTTCCAATAAAGTAAGCTCCTGCATCATTTAGCCAGGCAAGCAAAAACAGAAAGTATATAAAAAACTCTCCATGATTTTCCTGCTTTAGCATTAGAATCGTAAGTGGGGAAATCCCTGTAAAAATATAACTCAAAAAAAAGACCCAAAAACGTTTTAATCTAAAACAGAAAAAGGCAATAGGAAAAATTAATAAAATAGTATACCCGATTATATATAAAATACCAAGATAGCGAGTTTGAATAAAGGAATTTATATAGTAAACAATTATCAATAATGCCCCTGGCAAACAAAACCAATAAGCTTTTTTTCTTCTGCCGTTGATAAGTAATATTTTGCATAAAAGCTCATATAGCTCTTTTGAGCTTAAAATTGATAGTAAGAGCACAAAAAGAAAGAGAAAAAGTCCATAAAGAAAATCTACATAAATGATAAGGGTAATGATCGGTATGAATATAAGGGATAGAAAAACTCTTAAAAGCATAATAAAATTATATTAAAATTTCTCCAAGTTCACAGATTTCAGGGACTTACCTTTTTACAAGCCTCCAAAACGTCTTTCCCTCTTTTTATACTCTCCAATAGCTTGTAATAATAAATCCTGTTTAAAATCCGGCCAGAGAACATCCGTTACCCATATCTCAGTGTATGCTATTTGCCATAAAAGAAAGTTGCTCACCCTGCGTTCGCCACCTGTTCTAATAAGAAGATCAGGATCTGGCATCCCTTGTGTGTATAGATACTTACTAACCACATCCTCATTTATATCAGAGCCATCTATTTCTCCATCTAATACAAGATTACTTAACCGCTTGATGGCCGCTATTATCTCACTCCTTCCACTATAATTAAAGGCTATGTTAAGAAAAAGCTTTTGCTTTTCAGCATTATTCTTCTGCATACTATCAATTATCCTAATAATAGCAGGGGGGAGGCCATCTCTATCCCCAAGATGCACAAAATATACACCTTTTTTCTTGAGCTCATTAAATTCTCTGTTAAAGAATATTTCAGCAAGCTTCATAATAGCGCTTACTTCAGTCTTTGGTCGTATCCAGTTTTCCTTTGAAAAGGCATAAATGGTAAGGTATTTTATACCTATTTCAAGGCACAAATTTACTATCTCTCTGACTCTTTCAGCACCAACCCTGTGACCCTCTGTTCTGGGAAGCCCTCTCTTTCGAGCCCATCTCCCATTTCCATCCATTATTATCGCAACATGGCAAGGAACACTCTTTTCTCTATCTTCCCTGGTGTTATTTACCATCTTCAAACCAAATACTTATAAATTATAGATCTCTGAGCTTTCATTTTTGACTAAACTTCCATTATCTCCGACTCTTTTACGACCAGGATATTATTTATCTTATCAATATATTCATCCGTTATCTTTTGAATATCCTCCAATGCCCTTTTCGAATCATCCTCACTTACATGACCATTCTTCTCAGCCTCCTTTACCTCTTCATTTCCATCCCTTCTAATATTCCTGATAGCTACCCGTACATCCTCTGCCTTCCCCTTTGCTATCTTAACAAGCTCCTTTCTCCTTTCCTCCGTGAGAGGCGGAATTGATATTCTGATAACTTTCCCGTCATTGTTTGGATGCAGCATGAGATCAGATTTGTGGAATGCCTTTTCAATGTCCTGTAATGAACCCTTATCCCAGGGTTGTACAACAATAAGACGAGGCTCAGGAACAGAAATACTTGCAAGTTGTTTTAAGGGTAACCTGTTGTCATAATATTCAACAATCAAACCCTCAACAAGGGACGCATTCGCCCTTCCTGAACGTATCTTCTTAAAATCTTCCTCAAGATTCTCTATAGATTTTTCCATTCTCTTTTTGATCTTTTTCTTAATTTCCTCATGCATGGCTTACTCCTCTATTATTGTACCAATATCATATCCTAAAGCGATCTTTTTGATATTACCACGCTGAAATATATTGAATACGATGATTGGTATATTTTGATCCCTACACATAGAGACAGCGGTTATATCCATCACTTCTAACTTTCTGTAGATTACTTCATGATATGTAAGGTTCTTATAAAAGGTTGCCCCCCTGTATATTGCTGGATCCTTATCAAACACACCATCAACTTTGGTCGCTTTCATTAAAACATCTGCACCAATTTCACTGGCTCTGAGGGCTGCGGCAGTATCTGTTGTAAAATATGGATTTCCCGTTCCTCCGGTAAACAGGATAACACGTTTTTGCTCGAAAAAACGTAACGTTTCCTTTAATACAATACCCTCTGTAACTGTACCAACCATGAGTGCTGACTGAATAACAGCCGGTATGCCTTTTGACAACAGGATATTCTCAAACATGATCCCATTAATAATTGTGGCTAGCATTCCCAAGTAATCTGACTGGATTCTATTTAACCCATTTTTTTCCAATTCCTCACCCCGTATAATATTCCCGCCACCGATAACAATTCCAATTTCAATTCCCAGATTATGAACTTCACCTATTTCACATGCCATTCCCCTTATAGTATCAAGATTGAATATACTATCTTTACCCTGAATAGCTTCCCCGCTGATCTTTAAAAGAATCCTTTTGTATTTTGGTGTTTTACTCCTCCCCAAGTTTAAACCTCGCAAATCTCTTTATCTCTACCTTACCTCCTACTTTTTCTTCTATAGTTGATAAATACTTACCAACACTTACATTACTATCTTTCACATACTTTTGTTCTAAGAGGCACGATTCTGAAAAAAGCTTTCCAATCCTCCCGATGACAATCTTTTCAAGGATTGGATCGGGCTTTCCAGTCTCTTCAGCCTGTTTCATGAATATTTCCTTCTGTTCTTCAAGAAGATCCTTCGGAAAACTGTCTCTCGATATACTTATAGGACTCATAGATGCAATCTGAAGAGCAATATTTTTGAAAAAATCCTGAAAATCAATGTTGGCCTTTGTTTCTTTATCTTCCACTAGAAACTCTACAATAACACCTGCTCTACCACCCAAATGAATATAGGAATGAAATACACTCCTTGTTTCATCACTCTTTTTAAAATGTGCTATTTTTCGAATAAAGATATTTTCTCCAAATGTGGAAATAGCCTCCTTTACCTTCCCTTTAACATCTTCGGGGAGATCATCAACGCTCTCCACACTGTTTTTTAAAAGTGTATTTGCAATCCCCTGAACGAAATTTTCATATTTATCTGTCCTGGAAACAAAATCAGTTTCACAATTTACTTCAACCATCAGAACTGCTCCCTTATCCTTACTATAAACAGTAGTAATAACGCCTTCCTTAGCTTCTCTTCCGCTTCTCTTTGTTGCTTCTGCAAGCCCCTTTTCCCTGAGGTACTTAATAGCCTTTTCAAAATCCCCACCTGTCTCAATAAGGGCCTTTTTGCAATCCATTATTCCAGCCCCGGTTTTTTCTCTCAATACTTTTACATCCTTTGCATTTACTGCCACCCTTCACCTCCTGTTAAGATCTATTTTTATCACCTTCTTCATTTTCATTACTCTCCTGAGAAGAAGAACTTTCATCCTCATCTTCTAATGATTCCTGCTTCTCATCCTGATGTAAGCTGTCTGCCATTTCTATAACTTCTTCATCCTCATGACCCTTTACACCTTCTTCTACCTCATCAGATATATATCCAACTTCTTCTATTTCTTCAGGTTTTTCCCCCTCAGCAAGAGACATTATCTTTGTATCCTCAGTAATCTCAATCTTTCCTGCTTCATTCTGCCCCTCAATTACAGCCGATGAAATAACAGAAGCAAAAAGATTAATCGCTCTTATTGCATCATCATTTCCGGGTATTGGAAAATCTATTCCCTCCGGGTTACAGTTTGTATCGACAATTGCAACAATTGGAATGTCCGCCTTCATAGCCTCAGCAACTGCAATTGCCTCCTTTTTCGGGTCTATGATAAAAACCATGTCCGGCAGATTCTCCATTTCTTTTACACCACCAATATTTTTTAAAAGTTTTTCCTTCTCTCTCCTAAGTTTAATTATCTCCTTCTTTGTCATAAAGTCAAAGGTACCGTCAACTTCCATTCTCTCTATTCTTTTGAGCTTCATAATGCTCCTTTTAATTGTCAGGAAGTTGGTGATCATCCCTCCAAGCCACCTGTTCGCTACATACGGCATGCCACATCTCGTTGCTTCCTCTACGATAGCTGATTGGGCCTGTCTTTTTGTTCCAACAAAAAGGATAATTCCATTATTTTTTGCAAGCTCTCTAATGGAATTGTAGGTAATTTTAAGCAGTGCAATCGTTTTTTGAAGGTCTATAATATGAATCCCGTTTCTTTCAGTAAAGATATAGGGCTTCATTTTAGGATCCCACCTTCTAGTTTGATGGCCAAAATGGACACCTGCTTCAAGTAGCTCTTTCATCGTAACAAGTCCCAATTTATACCTCCTCACTTTAAAATATGTATCATTATACGATTTTGAAATTTTGTAAAAGAGTACCAATACAAATTTTAGAAAAACAAAAGGTCTGATACGTTATGATTACTACCAACAATCGGAAGGCTACATGGGGTAATTGAGAAAAGAGTACAAACACCCTGAGGGGCCAAGCATCTTTAGATGTCAACATCTTTAGATGTCAAGTACCTTTAGGTACCAACATCTTTAGATGTCAAGTACCTTTAGGTACCAACATCTTTAGATGTCAAGCATCTTTAGATGTCAAACCACATGTATAGTGTTATTTCTCATACAGCCTACCGCTGCTGGAGGATCTACAAAACCGAAATATAGGTTTTTACAGTCTTCTTACTGGCCTGTACTTTCCACTATATTCGAAATAATAAAACCGCTTTAACAACTTATAGAGCTCTTCGACTGGCAACCCCATAACATTGTAGTAAGATCCAACAATCTTCTTTATGTAGAGTGATGCACTACCCTGAATAGCATAGCCACCAGCTTTATCTACCCACTCGTTAAGTTCAATATACCTGTTTATCTCATCTTCCGTCATCCTAGAAAAAAAAACTTCTGTTAAGGAAGAGGATGAGTAACTTAAACCTTCTTGGATATCCTTTACAGTTATTCCAGACAATACCTCATGTCTTCTACCGTTTAGTAGTTTCATGTATTCATAAGCCTGTCCACTATTTTCCGGTTTTCTCAAAACTCTTTTTTTAAAACAAACAACAGTATCGATCCCTACAACAATCCCATTAGAAAAATGATGAGAAGCATCAGCTACTTTTCTTTTTGATATTTCTATTACTAAAGATCTTGCGTATCTTAAAGATACGACGGATCTTGCAGATGCACCTAGCCCTATACTTTCGTCTATTTCTACTTCATAAACGATATAAGGGATATTGAGTTTATTTAATATATCCCTCCTCCTCGGAGATTTTGATGCAAGTATAAGACTATCCATTGTTTTACAGAAGGCTAAAAACCTGTAACAGGAAAATCCTCAATAACTCGCCATAAATCTAATGAATTAAAAGTGCCTTGTCAAGTTAATTGGAATTATTTGGAAAAAGAGGTTTGCAAACAATCAATTCATTGAAAATAAACAGAGAAAGTTATATATTTATTTATATCAATATATAATAATGATGAAGGGGAGAAGGTATAGATATTTGCAGATTCAATAGAAAAGACTTTGAAGAACTGGGGAGAATTTTTATAGAACTTTTTAAGTTGACAAAGCTTTCCATATGTACTATGCTCTTAACACTAGGGGATTAATTAATGGCAACGGCCAGCCAGGTACAATTATCAATAATGCAGTTTAAGAAGTCATCGTACATAAATATTGAGGGAAAACAGGATGCAGATAGATTCTATATTCTCAAGGAAGGGCAGGTTCAGATCTCAAAAGAATCGGAAGTTATCGAAGAGGACACTGGAAATATACTCTATCCCGGAGATTTTTTCGGTGTTGTTTCTTGCATGAGTAATCATAGAAGTATTGAATCAGCAAGGGCTTTGAAAGATGTAGTAGTAATCTGCGTATACAGGGACCAGTTTGGGATATTAATACAGAAGTATTCACCGATTGCAATAAAGATCATAAAATCCTTCAGTCAAAAGCTGCGGTATTTTGATTCCGCTATTACAAGACTTTCTTTTAAGGGGAATGTCGAGGAAAACCCTAAATACCTGTACAACATTGGCGATTATTATTTAAAGAAAAAACAGCTCAGCCATGCATTTTATGCCTTTAAAAAATATATGCAGTACTGTCCCAATGACGTAAACGTTGCACAGGCTAAAATTATTATGTTAAAAATCCAGCCCCATATAAAAGAAGAACAATTTTCGAAAACGCAGAAGGGCTTTAACAGGACATTCAATGATAATGAGCTGATTTTCTGTGAGCATGAACCTGGTGAAGTACTTTATATTATACAAAAAGGGAAAATAAAAATAACAAAGGTTGTCAATAATAATGAAGTACTGCTAGCATTATTAAAGCCTGGAGACATCTTTGGAGAGATGGCGTTGTTGGAGAACAAACCGAGAAGTGCAACTGCCATATCTTTTGGAAACAGTGAACTCCTTGCAGTTGGTAAGGATAATTTCGAAGTCATGGTAAAAACAAATCCCCAGCTTGGAAATAAATTGATTACCCTTCTATCGGAGAGAATCTGGAAAGCTTACCGACAGCTTGCAAATATTCTTATCTCTGATCCTCTAGGGCGATTGTACGATACTCTTCTAACGGTTGTTGATGAAAACAGGCTGCCCATCGCACACAATGAAGGTTATACATTTGATTTTGGGCCTGACGAATTAATAAAGATGGTTGGCTTTCCTGCTGATAAAGGGAACCTTTTGATACAAAAATTGTTTGAAAATAAAAAGTTTAAGCTTCAGGATAATAAAATAATTGTCACTGACCTAGAAGAGCTTGCCAAACAGGTAGAGTTTTATAAAAAGATGGATCTACTTGAAAGAAAGAGACAGAAATCTGCCCGTAAGGACGAATAGCTACTAAATACTAACAACATCAATCTTTCTAAATTTATTATTATAGTATATCTTAACCCCCATTATTGCATTATTCGGTTCATAGGTGGCCATTCCGAAATGGATTTTTACACCTCTATAAAGGGTCTCATAAACTACTATTTTTGATTCTTCCACTTCACTGAGTTTCATTAAATGCTCACGCTCTTTTTTCCTTAGATTATCAATAGCGATTTTGACAAGGGTTTTCTTTTTACATGCTTCAGAGTGCACCTTCTCCAACTTATCTGTTAGACCTCCCTCGACTTCAGCTACCTTTTCTAACTTCTCCAGAAGGAGTATTATCTTTTTTAGTGACTCTTCATATTTATGAAGCTTTTCTTTCAACTCCTGGAGTTGGCGCTCAAGAAAAAAATCGAGGCCGACATAAACATCCATCTTACTTTCTGAGTCATTCCCAAGGAATTTTACCTCTATGCCTTTTTTTGCTCTTATCTCTCCACCAATAAGCTGCCCCTTTTCCTGTTTCGATACAATCTTATTACCCGAGGTAAGTTTGCAATTTAAAGCAGCTCTCTGTATATAAATATTTCCGACTGCCTGGATATTGGAGTTTTCTGCAAACTTCAGGGTAATATCACCTTTTGCAGATACGAGTCCCTTGTATCTTCCTATAACTCCATTTTTAATATTAATATTTCCATCCGAATTCAGAAAGGCACTGCTAACATTTCCCTGAACATTCAAATCCTTCTTTGCATACACACGATAACCATCATTTACATTCCCTTTTATAAAGACAACTCCATCAAAAGAAATATTCCCAGTTTTTGGACCAACATCTCCTTCAATGATCATGAGAGGTTCAATGGACAGATTCTTCCCTTCGGTTAAAAGCTGCCCATTTATTCTGGAATAATAGCTTATAGTATCTCCTTTATCCTCTACTTTTACATTATTTCCGATAATGACCTCTACATCATGACCCTTTTCCGCTCCAATAGTTTCACCTTTTACTGTGTGACCATCCTTTACACCACTTTTAGGCTTGGTAACAACAGCTACAAGATCTCCTTCTTTAACTCTGGTTATTAAATCGTATGCTTTATAATCAGTTCTTCCATCCTCCATTATCTCAATTTTGCTCCCTGAAGCAAGCTTTACCTTAAACTCAAATTTCCCGTCATCACCATTAACAGGCTCCTCCCCTTCTGCAATGAGCACATTGTCAACACTCACCCTTTCAGTTTCTGCTTTTTGAATTGTTTCACGTATTTTATCTTCATTCAATCCAAATGCTATCCCCTCTTTCTTGCATGTCTCAAAAACTTCATCTGGATTTACTGTTTTTGCTCCACCAAAGGAAGGAATTACAGTTAAAAAAGCCTCCATTTCATCATCAGAAACCTCGATATTGAATCTGCCATGCTTGTAGAGTCTGCCCTTAATAAAGTAATTTTCTTTCTCGTCTTTTAGTACTTCAACTATTCCATCCACATTCATATAGTAAGAGACCCCGTTCTCAACTTTTACATACTTCCCAGCAATCAACCGTGGCCCTTTTACCTCTTTTGCCGATATAGTTTCACCAAATATATTTTTTCCATCCTTTCCATTGACACCCGGTTTTAGAGTAGCTATCAAATCACCCTTTCTTGCAAACCCCTTTTTAACCAAAACCCTTTCAACCTTAACCTTTTCCTTAACTCGTTTCTTTTCTACCCTCGGTTTTACTGGTTGAACCTTTTTTGATTTCTTTTCTCTTTTCTTTAACCGAGATTTCAACTTCATATTACCAATTTCCCTATTAATAAAAAGTTTTCAGTCTATCACCACGCTTCGCCTTCAGCATCTTCATCCTGAGCCCTCAAGACATCTTCACTATCACTGAAGTGAAACTCAAGACCTCCATCCTCTCCCTCTTCTGGAGGCTTCCCTCGAGCGATTATTATTTCACTCTTCTCTCTCTTCGATTCTTCGACACCCTCTATAAGCCTCTTTAACAAATCATATTGTACACCGTAAACGATATTCATAGAATTGAGCTTTTGTTTCACCGCTTCAAAGGTTAATGGCTTCCCACCTCCCCTGGAAGGATATAGATTAATAGATGCACTCATCCGATCCTCTGCTATTGAGACATCAATCTTTCCATCAACACTCTCTTCCTCTTCTTCTCCGTCTTCAAACTCTTCTTCCATTGAAGATGTCTCTTTTTCTTCAAATCCTGATTCATCAATGAGAAGAGGTTCATCACTACTCATACCAAACTCCCTCTCGATATCATCCAGCTCAGTCGGTGTTGCATCCTCCAGTCTCTCCCTGACATTCTCTGGTATCTCTATATTATCGATATCAGGTATATCCTTAATGTGGTCTTCAATACTCTTTATGTCAATATCTTTCTTTTTCTTCTGTTTATCTGAGTTTGCATGGTTTTCACTCAATTTTTTCTACCTCAAATAAGATTAACTTTAGAACTATAGCCAAGCAAATTAAAGGATACTTTCTTAATATGTTATTCTATATTATATCTCTGTACAATACACTAAAAAAAGAGGAAAGACACAATGTCTCCCCTCTTTGTTTATAACACAGTTCTTTTAATTTTAATACATTCCACCCATTCCACCACCTCCAGGTGGCATTGATGGTGCTGACTCTTTCTTTTCAGGGATATCCGTTACAATTGTTTCAGTAGTGAGGAGCATTGCAGCAATACTTGCTGCATTCTGTAGCTCAGATCTCACGACCTTTGCAGGATCAATTATTCCTGCTTTAAACATATCAGTCCATTCCATCCTGGCTGCGTCAAAGCCTGTACTCTTCTGTTCCTTTTTTGCCTGTTCTGCAATAACTGAACCATCACGACCCGCATTAGCTGCAATCTGTCTAATAGGTTCCTCTAAAGCCCGGAGAATAATATTTTTCCCGATCTCTTCGTCTCCCTCAAGCTTGAGCTTTTCCAGTACAGGGATTGTTCTTAAAAGAGTAATACCGCCTCCTGGAACAATACCCTCTTCAACAGCTGCTCGCGTTGCAGATAAAGCATCTTCTACTCTGTGCTTTTTCTCCTTTAGCTCAACCTCTGTTGCTGCACCTACATTAATCACAGCAACACCACCTGCGAGTTTTGCAAGCCTCTCCTGGAGTTTTTCACGATCATAGTCAGAGGTTGTCTCATCTATCTGAGTCTTTATCTGGCTGATCCTACCCTGTATCTGAGATGACTCACCAGCCCCCTCTACTATTGTAGTATTTTCCTTATCCACAGTAATTCTCTTTGCATGCCCGAGATCTTTTACATTTGCATTCTCAAGCTTCATGCCCATCTCTTCTGATATAACTTTACCGCCTGTAAGGATGGCAATATCCTCTAGCATAGCCTTTCTTCTGTCTCCAAAACCTGGAGCTTTTACTGCAACAACATTCAGCGTCCCTCTTATTTTATTTACAACAAGTGTAGCGAGGGCTTCACCTTCAATATCCTCAGCAATGATCAACATCGGTTTGCCCATCTGAGCAACTTTTTCTAGTATAGATAGGAGGTCTTTCATTGCACTGATCTTTTTATCGTGAATAAGAACCATTGTATCCTCAAGTACAGCTGTCATAGTTTCAGCATTTGTGACAAAGTATGGAGATAAATAGCCTCGATCAAACTGCATACCCTCGACAACTTCGAGATTAGTTTCCATAGATTTTGCTTCTTCTACAGTAATTACACCATCTTTTCCAACTTTATCCATTGCATCTGCTATAAGTTTTCCAATCTCCAGGTCATTATTCGCAGAAATTGCAGCGATATTGGATATCTCCTCGGCTGTTTCGATCTTCTTCGAAATTTTAGCAATTTCTTCAACACATAACTTCACAGATTTTTCAATACCCCTTTTTATGCCCATCGGGCTGGCTCCAGCTGTAACATTTTTCAAGCCTGCTTTGATAATGTTCTGGGCAAGTAATGTAGCTGATGTTGTGCCATCCCCTGCTACATCGTTTGTTTTTGTGGCTACCTCTTTCACAAGCTGTGCCCCCATATTTTCGAAAGGATCTTCGAGTTCAATCTCTTTCGCAATCGTTACACCATCATTTGTTATGGTAGGAGCACCGAACTTCTTGTCTAAAACAACGTTTCTTCCTTTTGGACCTAATGTTACCTTAACAGCATTTGCTAATTGATCCACTCCTCTTAAAAGGGTCCTTCGGGATTCCTCATCATATAATAGTTGTTTTGCCATTTTATATCCCTTCCTTTCATAGATGTTTTATTTTCTGTGAAAGATAATAAAATGTTTTTCCAAAATCAAGTTTTTTAATATAAGTAAGAAAAGAATAAAATTTCTCTATAGGTTAAAATAAAACTTACAGTTAGTACTGAGGATAGATTAATATCAAAGGTAAGTTTGATAATAAAAGCCACCCATCGGAATCGAACCGACGACCTACGCATTACGAGTGCGTTGCTCTACCGACTGAGCTAGGGTGGCAAAAAATTGCCGAGAGGCGGAATCGAACCGTCGACACGCGGATTTTCAGTCCGCTGCT
>CAYRKG010000042.1:18852-44947 GCA_964424795.1 uncultured Spirochaetota bacterium | reverse complement strand
TTCAAAGAACTATTGCGGCTTCTTATTGCCGCATAAAACTCAGTCAACTTGAATTATATACTTTCTCTTAAGGATGAAAAATAGTTTCCCCACCATCTATTGTAATTGTTGTACCAACCATATGAGATGAATCTTCTGAAGCTAAAAATAACGCAACTGAAGCTATTTGTTGAGGCTCTGCCATCTTTTTGTTTGGAATAACATTTAAGATGCCTTTTCTAACTTCTGCTGGATTTTCTCGTGCACTTATATATTCTTCCAACATTTCAGTTCTTGTCCATCCAGGACAGATTGCATTCACACGGATATTATCGTTACAATAATCAAGAGCCATTTGCTTGGTCAATCCGACTACACCACTTTTTGCTGCCATGTAAGCAGCGCATCTCCTAGTCGCAAGGAAATATACATTTGAGGCAATATTTACAATAGCACCTTCCTTATTCTTTAGCATTATTGGCAGTACGAATTTTGAGCAAAGAAATACACTGGATAGTGTAACACTGATTACTCTATTCCAATCATCAACAGTGGATTCATGCACAGAGGCGACAAAAGTCATAGCTGCATTATTTACAAGGATGTCTATTTTATTATATACTTCAACAGTTCTTTCGACCATGGAAATAACTTCATCCTTGATACTAACATCTGTTTTAATGTAAAGAGCTCTATTATTTTCTTTGTGAAAATCATTAATCTCATCAGCAGCCTTTTGTCCTTTTTTCTCATTCCTGCTTGCTATTACAACTTTAGCTCCTTCCGAAGCATATTTCTGAGCGATAGCTTTTCCAATTCCTGAAGAACCCCCTGTAACAATTGCAATCTTATCCTTAAGTTTCATTGATAATCCCCCTTTATATTTTTATAAAATTAGCTATGTTAAGGAAAAAGCGAGTCGACCCTCTACACCGGACCATTAACCCGCATTTCTTACAAATATCCATGCTAATTAATTAATATAATGTTGCCGAAATCATCTACTCTCATCTCTGATTTTGAAGGAACATAAATTGTTGAATCGAGTTCCTCAATAATAGCAGGCCCTTCTAGTTTAAACCCGGAGAAAAGAGTATTCCGTTCGAATATTAGGCACTCTACAGGTTCTTGTGTACTGTCTTCATAAATCAACCGTTTTTCTTTACAAATTTCAGAAGGTTTCTTTCCTCTATCAGTCATACCATCTCTCACAGCCAAAGAGTCTAATACTTCAAATTTATCTCCAATAATGCCTATAACAGAGGTCCTGAGCCTCAGAACTTCTCTTGGAATCCCTGGGAGAGTTATTCCATAAAGCCTCTTATGTTCTTTATCAAAACTTTGGCAAACATCATTAAACTCAAATCTGTCTTTATTAATAACAAGATTAATCTCATAATTCTGTCCTAAATATCTCATATCAAGTGAAGTAATGCATATTGGTTTATCCTTGAATCCCTCAGATCTTAATAAACCTATATTTTCATCTAACATTTCGTTCAATATAATAGAAATCTCTCCAATTTCATGAGGATCAAACAAAACATGGTATGTCTTTACGCTATCAAACTTAAGGTCAGAGAGTAGAAGTCCAATTGCGGACATTAGTCCAGGAAAAGGTGGAATTAATACGTTTTTAATCTTTAACTCTCGAGAAATAAGCGCACCATGCAAAGGGCCTGCTCCACCAGCAGCCATTAAAGCAAAATCTCTTGGGTCATAGCCATTCTCGGTTGTTATTGATCTGATCTCCTGTACCATATTTGCAACAGTCTTGGTTATTATCCCATTGGCGGTTTCAATATAATTAATACCTAATTTTTTACTCAGATTTGAAATTACATTTTCTGCAAGTTTTTTATTTAATATTCTCTCTCCACCCAGAAAGTATTTTGGATTCAATCTTCCAAGGACAAGATTTGCATCAGTCACTGTTGGTTGCGTACCTCCAGTATCGTAACATGCTGGTCCTGGTTCAGCGCCTGCGCTTTTCGGCCCAACTCTTAATGCACCTCCAGAATCTATCCATGCTATACTGCCACCACCTGCTCCAATGGTTCTGATATCTATCATTGGAACCTTTATTGGAATTCCTTCAGTGATTTCGGTTTCGGTTGTATAACCATAATCACCACCATGAATCAAGCCGACATCAAACGAGGTGCCGCCCATATCAGTGGTTATCAAATTCTTAAAACCTGCTTTAATTGCAAAATATTTACCACCAACAACCCCCGCAGCTGGCCCGCTTAAACAAGTAGAAATCGGATACTTGCAGGCTATTTTAGAGCTCATTACTCCGCCGTTGCTCTTCATGATAAGAAGGTCACTAAAATATGACTTCTCCTTTAACTTTCTTTCAATGTTTGAAGTATACTGACTAATTCTTGGTTTTACATAAGCATCACAAACGGTTGTACTGAACCTCTCATACTCTCTCCATTCAGGTACAATATTTGCTGAAGTTGATATAAAGATATTGGGGAATTTTCGTTTTATCAATTCCTGTGCTCTCTCTTCATGTGAGGGATTCATGTAGGAAAAAAGGAAACAGATTGCAATAGACGTTACTCCATGATTTACAATAAATTCGGTAGCATTAATTACACCATCTTCATCCAATGGTTCAATTTCATCGCCCTTGTAATCAATCCGCTCCTCAACTTCAACCCTTAAATATCTTGGTACAAGATGTTTATTTTTCACCCATTGTAAATTATAAACATTATCATAGGGCCTATTACATCTCATTATTTCTATTACATCTCTAAAACCTCTGGTTGTAATAACGCCTACAGTTGCCCCCATTCTTGTAATAATCGTATTAGTTGCATGAGTAGTACCATGAATAATTCTTTTAATAGTGGATAGATCCTGGATTTCCAGGCTATTCATGAAGGCTATTGAAGGATCGCTTGGTGTTGAAGGAACCTTTTTAATGAATTTCTTCTTGCTATTCAAATCTATTGTAATCATATCAGTAAATGTCCCTCCAATGTCTACTCCTGCTATTCTTGTCTTCTCTGCATCTGCCATTATTAAGAATTCCTCTTTATCTAATTAGTTTGAAATAAACCAATACTTACTTATAATTTCATCAACTTCATTACTGGGAATCTTATAAATCTTTATTGCCTGCTCCTTGGTAATATATCCGTTTTTCAAATCATCGATTATCATATCTCTATTTCTTTCTCTTACATCTCCATATCCACCACCTCCTGGACTTTTTACCATTACCCTTTGGTACCTTTTCATTGTCAAACCCGAAAACTTTGTTGGTGATTTAGCCTTTGCAGAATACTCCATTGGGCCAATGTATCTGCCATCTTTCGAAATTAGAAACTTCGTTTTCGCGCCTTTTGCCCCACCAAATAACCCCTCAGCAGGATATTTATGTCTATTTGAATGTGCTCCAACAGAAAACTCATCACATTGAATTTCATACTCTCTTACAACACCAAGGCCACCTCTGAACTTCCCAGCTCCACCGGAACCATCTCTTAGCTTATACTCTTTTATTATCATAGGATATACAGTTTCAATCACTTCAGTTGAATAATTTCTTGCTGTCAATCCACAAAAAGTAATAGTTGCGCTATTCCCATCACTGGAATATCTACCTCCCCAACCTATTGGTTCCCATATAACGATTCCAAAATGTCTTTTGGTCTTCCTATTATCTAATCCACCACCAGTTATCAGTGCGGTTGTATCACCTGCACTAGCAGCAGCACGTTCTGGAATTGTACTGGCTAGGGCTGTTATAACGCAAGATGCAACCAGGTTGTAAGTTTCAGTATTACCTCCGCTTACCGGGAATGGGTAATTGGCATTAAGGAGCTTTCCCGGAGGAAGAATAAAATGCAAGGGCCTAAAGGCTCCCTCATTATGGGGCAGATTCGGATCAACTATATTGAAGATTGCATTCTTTGGACCGGATACTCCAACTCCATATGGAGCATTTATTGGACCTCGTGCTTGATTCTCTGTCTCTCGAAAATCAAATATAATGTCTTCATCACAGACCTTGATTTTTAATCTTATTGCATAGGATTTGTCACTTGATCCATCATCATCCACCATTTTTATGGATTCATAAATACCGTTTGGTATTTTTGAAATTTCAGAACGCATTATACGTTCTGCGTAATTCTTAACTTCATGTGCGTATTTTATATATTTTTTTAACCCATACTTTTTTATTAGATCATTTATTCTCGATTCTGCCGTAACTACAGAACCATACATAGCCATAAAATCTCCATAAGTTTCATGAGGAATTCGAACATTGGAGAGTATCAATTCCCAAACTGGATCATTCTGGACTCCCTTTTCAAAAATTTTAATTGGAGTAACGAAAATTCCTTCATGATATATCTCTGTTGCATCTCCTGGGAAACTACCCGGATCCTTTCCCCCCACATCAGGGTGGTGTGCTATTATTGCTGAAAAGCTCACCACTTTCCCTTTATAAAAGATTGGTTTAATCATACAAAACTCTGGTAGATGTGGAGAACCTAAAAAAGGGTCATTGTGAATTATAACATCACCTGGAAATAAGTTTTTTATGCCTATTTTTTTAATAGCATTGCCTACAGCATATTTAACAGAGCCGAGCTGAGCTGGATTTCCTTCAAATTGTGCTATTAATTCCAAGCTGTCATCAAAGAGTGCACATGTAAAATCATTCCCTTCAAAAAAAATGGGGGAAAAAGCAGTTCGTGTCATTGTTTTCCCCATCTCTTTACTTATGGAC
Organism: uncultured Spirochaetota bacterium; assembly: GCA_964424795.1. Taxonomy (GTDB): domain Bacteria; phylum Spirochaetota; class B62-G9; order B62-G9; family DRHN01; genus CAYRKG01. The sequence continues at coordinate 40,209 of CAYRKG010000042.1, read as the reverse complement.
GACAAGGCTCCATTCATAACACTCAACGTAATTGGATCAATTCTTCCATTATCATCTTTTTCTTTAAGTGGTAATCCTGCGATCAGATCTTCAGGTTCAATTTTATCAAGAGGTGTATCTTTTTTAAAATTTGTTGAGCATCTTGAGTTGCAAAACAATAAATTTTCCTTGCTATCTCGCACAAAATTATGATTCTCCTCAAAGAAGATCATCTTCCCGCAAAAATTACAACGATTATAGACAGGTTGATACTTCATAAGGCTCCTCTGTAATATTTTTTATTAGGTATGTTTGGATAGATCTCCCAGTATGATGTGGTACTGTAAGAGAATCTAAGGAAATATTAAATATTCTTTTTTAGAACATCTTTGTTTACCAAATTTTTTGGCTCTTTACCCAAAAGTACATCCTTAGCGAGGTTTGCAGCTGCAAGTTCAAGACGAAGTGGTGAACTTTCCGACTTCCATGCAAGATGAGGAGTAATAATTACCTTTTCCATTGATAGCAACTTATTATCACGATTAATAGGTTCTATAGCTGTTACATCCAAACCAACTCCTGCAATTTTACCCGATCTCAGATTTTCTATCATCGCATCTTCATCAATAACCGGACCTCTTGCTACATTTACTATAAAGGCTCCAGACTTCATCTTTTTAAACTCTTCTATTCCAATCAGCCCCTTTGTAGAATCATTCAGTGGTACATGAATACTGATCACATCAGAGTTTAGCAGTAGCTCATCTAAATTTACCAGTTTCAAATTATTAAAATCAGACTCTTTTGCAGAGGTATATGGATCATATGCCAAAATGGTTTTAAAAATTAAACCAGCAATTCTGGCTGCTTCCTGACCTATCCTTCCAAAGCCAATTAATCCAAGTATCTTCTCAGCCAATTGGTTTGGATTATACAAGTTGGCATCCCATTTTCCTTTTTGTTTTACATCAATGCTTGCTCTTGCTATCTCCTTTGTTACTGAAAAAATAAGACCTATTGCAAGTTCAGCTACTTCCCTTGTAAAAATACCGGGCAAGTTGCAAACGTATATACCTAATTCAGTACATGCTTGTAAGTCAACGATATCAACTCCTACTCCATACGCAACAATGACTTTTAGCCTCCCACAACTTGAAAGCAGGTCTCGATCTAAAGTTGTGCCAACATCAATCATAATTGCATCAGCGTCACTTAAAAGTGCTCTTAGATCTTCACGGTTGGATGTTTTATCCTTGAATACATTTGCAATTCCAGAAAAAACCTCTCTTTCCTCTTCCACATGGGGAAGGTTTGCTCCAGTAATTACCACTTTAAACATATTCACCCCTTTTATAATCATAAACTTGTTTGATTAGCCACCGCTGAATATCTCCATTTTTAGCTATACCTCTTTCGCCACCAGCTCCCCGAATCGGATCTTTATAAATAATCTGTAGCTGGCGATACAGTCACCAACTAATAATTAGCTATTAAATATGCATTCATCTCCGGCTGTAATTCTTTAGCGATTGTACGAATTATTCAAAAGTATAAGGACTTTCATAATATGCCATACTTCTTAAATACTACTGATGCTTTTTCGCCTGCTGCAAGTTCACTTCTTACCTTATTCTCACCATAGAACTTTTCCTCAGAAGCAAGGAGTATCTCTTCTTCATATCCTTTTGGTATTACCACTATTCCCTCATAATCAGCAAAGACCATATCACCAGGATTAACTTTAACTCCTCCACACACTATTGGGACATTATAATCAACAACTATGCTGCGACCATTTGAATCACAGGCAGAGTGTCCACGTGCAAAGACCGGGTATTTCATTCTTATTATTTGCCTTGCATCACGTGTCAGACCGTCTGTAATTGTCCCGTTAGCACCCCCAGCCTTAGCTGCAGTACTCATGAGCTCTCCCCAAAAACCAGATGTCAGCTCTCCATTTGTTGTTGCAACAAATACTTCTCCCTCTTTGACGTTATCAAGTGCTGCAAGCTCCTTTTGGTAGGGATCTTCCGGTATTTTATAATACTGTGCACTTAAAACTGTTAATGCTCTTCCCACAGCAATTGCTTCAGGATACAATGGTCTAATTCTAAAATCCATAGTTTGGTCTCTGAATCCAATCCCATCTAAGGTATCAGCTATAAGTGCGGTATAAAGCTTTGAAAACCTTTCAAAAATCTCCTTATCTTGCATTGAAATCTCCTTTAAAATATCATCTGGCTACAATGAGTGGTGAAGCTCTCAATAATGAGAGGCTCGTTTCGCCAATTCTTTGTTCATCAAATAAATATGAACAACAATCGTCTATATTGCTAACAAAATTAAAACAAGAAAAATATTCATGAAACTGCGATTTTTTTATCCCTGTTGAAAAAAAATAAATGTCATGGATTTCAGCCAATTTACTCAAAGATAATTTTGCAAAATCTCTCAATGGACCACCATGACCTACAACACGATGAAAGCCAACTCCTTCTTCACATGGAGAAAAAAATAGTATCTTTGAATTTTCCTTTGCAAAAAATAATGCGGGGAGCAGCCCTTTTTCAACTTGGTACAAATCCGAGCCTAGTGGGTAACAATTTGAGATAACCACATCGGATTTTTGATATTCAGCTATTCCATAGATTTTAAAAAATTCTGTTGAAGCCTCCCTTTGTGAGTTTATAAAATCTCCAGTGTAAACACGAATTACTTCCAAGTTCTCATTTACAATTAAGTTTATAGAAAAATCAATCCCAACAATTTTACCTGCCTCCTCAATACTGTAACGTGCTTCAGGGATTTCTGGACTACCGTAAGCAAAGATATCTTTATTTACTCTGTGAAGTTCGACTACAGATTCTAGATTTGCTACTCCTGGTAGAATTATTTTTGCTCCACCGCTGAATCCCGTCATATCATGAGGAAAGATTGTACCTACTGTAATTTTTAAGTCTGCCTCGGCTACAAACTTATTAATGTATAATGGAATCTCTTTCGAAATCTTTCCCATATAAACAAAATCTTTAGATTCACAATCATTACTAATACACTTTATTTCAGAAGCTAATCTAGAGCCAATTTTCTTTTCAAAGTCACTCTCGTTCATCGGTCTATGCGCTCCAGACGCTGAAATAATAGTGATAGTTGATTTTCTTGCACCTCGCCCAATAAGTCCTTCTATTATTATTTTAACAATTTTACCTAAATAGGTTGGTCTGGTTATATCTTCTATAATGATTATAATTTTCTTTTTTGCAAAAGTTATCTCTTTAAATTGTTCGACTAAACCTGAATGAATTATATTTTCAATGCTTTTATCATCTATTCTTTCTAATAATTTATTAGGTAAATTGTTAATTATATTTACACTATCAGGCAAATTAAAGACTATATTTCCCAACCCATACTTCATTGTTGCTTTCAAATGGTTTTCCTTTTTTTAACTTTATATCTTTACAGAAAAATATTTTAATTATTGGGAGGCTTTTGCCTCCCAATAATTACCATTACTTTTAATCCAGTTTCTTGAAGAATAAATCTGCATTCTTGGGGGTAACTGCAAAAGGTCTGGTTACAATTGGGTCAGCAAGTGGGACTAAACCCTTTTCTTTCCAAGCTTTGATTCTGGGCATCATTTCATCTGCGTGGTTATACAAGTATAACTGCATTAGAGCATAATAGCCAGCGAGGTAATCCTTTATTGCTTGTGATTCCGTAATCCATCCATCTTCGATGTACTGCAGTACATCATTATTATGATCTACGGCAATTATTTTTATTTCCCCTTTTCTTTTACCTCCCTCCATAACGGCCTGCGCCGCGGCCGCACCGCTCGTAGCATTACAACCACCAATTCCAACAATGTTAGGATAAGCCTGCATCATAGCTGAAATTACTGTCACACCTTTTGTGAGATCAAAATCATCTGATACAACCTGAACTATTTTCATCCGAGGATACTTTGCAATTACATCTTGATAGCCTTTAAGTCTCTCCTCTTGCGATGGGTTGCCACCGCCATAAGTAATACCTACTTCTCCCCTATAATTTACTGCCTTTGCAAGTGCTTCTGCCAAAGCTACACCCATCTCATAGTTGTTCTGCCCAATATAACAAAGTGATTTACTGCCTATAGCCTCTGAAATGAATGTAACTATAGGTATTCCTGCATCAATTACTCTTTCTATGGCGGGATTCATTGCTTTCTGATCGCATGGACATAGTGCAATTCCATCAACTCCCCGTGCAATTTGTTCATCAACTACCCTCGATTCAACCGTAGGGTCTATAGTATCATGACCCGTATATTCAGCAGTAACACCAAGAAATTTACCTGCATCCTCCCAGCCCCACCTTACATCAATCCAGTAAGGAACGCCATAAACATGAACCACCATAACATATACTTCCTCTTCAGCAGCTCTTTTTTCAGCAGCCATAGCTTTTTCTGCACTACCTATTGCTAGAAAGAGCATAGAAACTACAACCACTCCTACCAGGAATGAAAAAATTATCTTTTTCATTTTAGATCCTCCTTTTAACTAAAATAGATTTTTGTTTTAAAGTTCAATTGTTTGTCATTAACACTTTCTTTGAGATTTGTTTATTGGAACTTTTATAAAATTCACCTCCTTTCTTGGATTTCGAATCCTCAACAAATCTCGTTATTACCTTCTGGCTTTACTAAAAGAATCTATGGCTACAGCAGTAGCTAAAATTAATCCAATCACGATACCTTGCCAATAAACAGTTATTTTCAAGAGAACCATCGCATTATAAATCAAATACATAAATACTATGCCTAGAAACGAACCTACAACTGAACCCTCTCCACCCTTTATTGTGCACCCTCCTATAATTGCTGCAGCAATAACTCTAAGCGGCAGATCTATATTTATGATCGATGTGGCTGCCAAGACTCTTGATGAAACCAGAATTCCAGCCCATCCTGCAAGCAAGCCGTTCAGGCTAAATGCCACCATCCTTATCCTACCTACTTTTATCCCTGCATATATAGCTGCACTCTCATTTCCTCCAACATAATAGATTTGTCTGAAAGCTCGAATTTTTCTGAGACAAAAATCACCGATAATGACCATTATTATTGCTAACCAAAAAGAAAAATAGATGTTTAGAATTTCACCACGTCCTAAAAAGGCATAAGACTCTGGAAAACCGTATAGAATTTTCCCCTGACTTATGAGTAATGTTATACCTCTGGCTATTGTCATTGTTGCAAGTGTAGCAATTAGGGCATTAATTCCTAATTTTGTAACCATCACACCATTTAAAATTCCTATCAATAATGCTGCTATAAGTCCAAAAATAACCGAAAGTATAATACTGTTTCCTCTCACTAGAAAGATACCCGCTACCATCGACGCTAGTGCTGAAACAGAACCAACAGATAGATCAAAGCAACCAGTTATCAATAGTATACCCATCCCGATTACGACCGGTGCATCCATTGCTATTGCGATTCCAACCGCTTTAAAATTGTTGAAAGTAAAAAAGTTAGGGGTAGAAAAACGCATAGCTACAATAAAGAATAGAGTTAGAAATATTACCACTGACTCCCTGATCTGAAATATTTTTCTTACCTTTGAGAAACCTCTGTTTAGATAAATCGCGAACTCACTCGCGGTCTTTTCACTCATTAAAATCTCCACCGTATGAAGCTATACTCATTATGTCCTGTTCAGCAACATTTATGTTATCAATTTCTTTAGCTATCTTCTCTCTATGAAAAATAATTATTCTATTACTAATACCAATAATTTCAGGAAGATCCGACGAAACTAACAAAATACCAACACCTTCATTTATAATATTATTAAGAATTTCATATATTTCTGCCTTTGCTCCCACATCCACACCCCTTGTCGGCTCATCAACAAGTAATATATCTGGTCTTGCCGCAAGCCATTTTGCCAGTAACAATTTTTGTTGATTACCACCACTCAAATTTTCAGCCAAAGTCTCAATACTGGGAGTTTTTACATCAAGTTTTTCTACATAATCTTTGGCCTTATACTTTTCTCTTTTTTCTGAAACAAAATTAAAACCTGAAAAGTCTTCGTTATTTACAGCAATGATATTTCTTGCCACAGTCATTCTTAAAAAAAGACCTTTTTCTTTTCTATCATCTGGCATGTAACCCATGCCTTCCTTAATAGAGTCTAAGGGGCTATTTATCCTTTTTTTAATACCTCTAATATAAATTTCACCCCCTTTATTTTTTAATATCCCAAATAGAGCTTTTATAAACTCTTTTCTTCCATCACCAGCAAGTCCTGCCAAACTTAGTATTTCTCCACTATAAAGCTTTAGATTAACATCGCGAAATTCTTCCCCTTCGAATTTCTTTACTTCTAATAATGGCACCCCTCTATTCTTGCCAGTTATTTTCTCCCTTTTAAGATAAATATTCCCAATTTCCCTACCAACCATCATGCTTATTATTTCTCCAGGATTTGTTTCTTTCTTAATCTTTGTGCCAACTAAGCTTCCGTTCCTTAAGACACTGATCTTATCAGCTATTTCAAAAACCTCGGGAAGCCTATGGGATACATATATAATACAGACTCTGCCGCTTTTTAATTTGTTTAAGAGATCGAATAAAATACTAACCTCTTTTTCAGACATTGCAGATGTAGGCTCATCAAGTATTAAGACTCTTGACTTTGATGATACTTTCGAAAGGATTGCTATAATCTGTTTTGTGGCTAAGTCTAAAAATTTTATTTTGGCATTCGCTTTTAGATCAAGGCCAAAAGAGTCTAAAAGTCTCTTGGAATCAGCAAATAGTCGTCTACTTTCAATCAGTCCAAGCTTGTTGGTTGGTTGACTATTAATAAAAATGTTTTCAGCTACTGTTAAGTTATCATAACAACTTATTTCCTGCGGTACGAGTGAAATACCATATATTTTTGCCTTATCAGGAGAATTTATTTCAATTTCATTTCCTTCTAGATAGATTCTACCACTGTCAGGTGTATGAACTCCGGCTAAGATGGATACCAAAGTTGTTTTGCCTGCACCATTCTCTCCTACAATTGCATGAATCTGACTGTTTTCAAAAGAGATGTTAATGTTTAATAAAGCTTTTGTTTGATAAAACGATTTGCTTAAATCTTCAACTGATATAAATTCTTTATTATTCATATTCGTGATTATGCCGCTTTCGCTCAAATTGAGGCCTTCGGCCTCACGTCACTTTCGCTCAAATTGAGGCCTTCGGCCTCAATGGGAAAAATATTTCCTTGAAACCGATAATTTGTGTCTAAAAGACAAGAAAAGTGGTATTAAGCAATAATTCGAAAAGTAGAACTTACTAAATTTCAATAATTTTTTTATGATATCCCTAATAGTTCCTTTGTAAGCAAAACCGCATGTCCAGCATCACTGCCATATCCATCCGCACCTATTTTTCTTGCCCAATCTTCCGTTACGGGAGCCCCACCAACTATAACTTTAACTTTATCCCTTAAATCTATCTTTTTAAGTTCCTCTATTACTTGAACCTGACCTCTTAAGGTAGATGTTAGCAGAGCTGACATACCAATTATATCTGGAGTGTATTCTATAGTTTTTTCAATAAATTTTTTTGCTGAAACATCAACTCCCAGATCAATCACTTTAAATCCAGCAACTTCAAGCATTAAACAAACCAAGTTTTTACCGATATCATGAATATCCCCCTGATTTGTACCAATCATAACTTTTCCCAAATTTTTAACCTCAACTTTTTGTTTTATTATCTCGGGTCTCAATATTTCAACACCTGCTTTCATGGCTTCAGCACTGGCTATAAGTTCAATTATGAAAAGATCTCCATTTGCAAACTTATCACCTATATCTTTAATTGTATCAGACATAACATTAAATATTTCATCTGCTGGAATATTTTGCGATAAAGCAATAGCAACAATTTCCTCTGTATTTTCAGACTCTCCAAGTAATATATTCTTTTTTATATCTTCAAAAATATTTGTCATCTATTCCCCTTAATTTAGATTCAAAATATCTTTTTTTGCTTCTTTATATATTTTTTCTAACTCTTTACTTATATCATCCGGCAGATGTGGAATTTCGACTTTTTTTAAAATACTCTTTGCTTTATCATTTGTTACTTTTGAAAGATCCCTGCTTCCATCTAAGCTCCAATTGTACCTTGTTCTTCTATCGAAAACCTCAGGGATATAATGCTCTTCCCAAAAAAACTTTCGAGTATGCTTATGAGATAAAAAATTGCCATTAAAACCTACCTCTTCAATCACATCTACAGCCAACTTTTCTTCTTCTATATCAATTCCCTTTAAAACTCTAAACATAATGCCGGCTATTTCATCGTCTATTACTAGCTGCTCATAACTTCCAGTATTAATAGTTTCAATAAATCCAAGCCCTGAAACAACATCTGACCCAGAAAGAGCAGCTAACAGGAGATTCATGGATTTTTCTATTCCTGTTTGTTCATCAAGAGCTTTTGAATCCGTTCCTGCTCCACAAAGATCTGTTGGAATATTTAAATAATGGGACAACTGAACAACTGCTGCTCCGGTTATACCAAATTCAATTGAACCCCAAAGAGCAACTCCAGTTTTCATATCCATAGTATTGGGACGTGGGCCATAGAGAATAGGAGTACCGGGATTTATGATTTGTTGGATTGCTAACCCTGCTAAAGTTTCAGTATGTATTAAAACAAGCTGTCCAGCTAGAGTTATTGGACCGGTTGCACCACTAATCGGGGTCGACCCCTGTAAAACAGGTATTTTATATAAACTTGCTAGTTCTAATATCTCGACTTGATTTTTTGAATATTTGAGAGGACTTGTAGGTGCTGTATTTATGGTTATAAGGGGGTATTCCATTATCTTCTCTTTACTTCCAGCAACCGCGATACAAAAATCAATCATGTACTTGAGATTTTTTGCCTCATAGGGTTGCAATTGAATATGTTTTAAAGAATTTGATAGCATTACTTTTAAAAGATGAATATCTCGTATCATAGGAGGTTCATTACTAGGATAAATTATCGCTCCATTGTAAGTTATATTATCTAACTCATTAACCAACAATGAACATTTTGCAACATCAGACTCAAGGCCTTCACGGCATACCCCAGTTTCCAGATCTAGGATCATAAAACATCCAGACATTGGTCTTGTTTGAGTGACTCCTTCTCCAACTCTGATAATATGTTTCTGAGATCTGGCTCCCATATTAAAACTGCTCGGAGTTGTTTTAATACAGTCTTCAACAAGAGATTCAGGAAACTTCACAATCTTTGTGTTTTTATCTACAATGCAACCTGCTTCACCTAAAGTTCCTAAAATTTTCTCATCATTTACTAAAATACCTGTCTTCCATAGATTCTGTAATGAGATACCATGAATTTTTTCAATTTCATTTTGAGTAAGGAACTCAAAATTTTTCATAATAACCTCGTTTCCTATACCTAAATAGAGCGACTCTTTTAAAAAATAGTAATGATTTCAAATACCTGATATAAATCCTAATTCTTTTGAAATCAGCTTACTTTTTTCTATTAAACTATTTTTATATCTCATTAATTCATCTATATCCATTCTTGATCTTACGGCAGTAATACTCATTGCAGCATTTACGTTTTTATTATGGTCCCAAATTGGGGCAGCAATACAACAAATCTCATTTTCATGTTCTGCTCTGTCTGTGGCAAAACCATCCTTCCTAACTTTTTCCAGTTCTATTATTAATAACTTTTTATCTGTAATGGTATTATGTGTTAATGGAGTTAATACTATGTTATTTAATATTTCATTTTTCAATTTATCACTCTGGAAAGCTAATATTACTTTACCTACTGCTGTACAGTATATAGGGGCTATGTTTCCTACTTTTGAGTACATAATTACAGGTTTTTCACTTTCAACCTTATCTATATATACAACCGATTTTCCATCAAATAGAGTCAGATGTATAGTTTCACCAGTCAAATTCTTCAATTCTACTAAATAAGGATGTGCAATTTTTCTCAAATCCAATTTATTTATTATCTTTGTAGCAATGTTTAAAAATCTTAAACCAAGACTATATTTTGATGTATCTTTATCTTTTCTAACATAATCAAAATGCAACAGCGTTTTAATAAATCTATGTATAGTACTTTTATCAATATTTAAACTATATGCTATGTCTTGCAATCGTAATTCACCATGCTCTTCCAACAACTCTATTATTTTAAAAAATTTTTCTAATGTTTTCACTTTATAATCGCACTATAAAATAAAAAGTGTTTTAATTTTTAAAACAAAGTTTTGATAAATAAAACACTTTGTAATTATACCAAAATATGAAATTCTGTCAATAATTTTTTGTCAGCTTTTTAATAAATTCTCTTAAAAATAGACTATAATTTATCGCAGATTCTCTATTAGCAAAGATTTCTTTAAAATGGGAGTACCAGAGGATTACACATAAGTGAAGATAACAAGAGAGATAGATTTTGGATTTGTTGATGATGAAGTTATGGATTTGATTTGTTAAGATCTAGATGCCAATCCTCAACTGGATTATACAATAATATGTGAAGAGGGATTGTTATTAACGAGGATTAAAGGTTGTAGATGCCATTCTTAATAGTGATTTTCTTATCTAAAAGGCAAAAAAATTTTTTCATTGAGGCCGAAGGCCTCAATTTGAGCGAAAGCGACTAATCGTGAAGGTGGCTTGTCCATATTAGGGATATTGCACTACCGAATAAAGCCTATTTACTACGGTTGTTACAGTTGTTAGTTCCTTAGTCATTGTATTATTTATACAGTTGCTATACCTCATAGTGTCCGTATATTTCTGATTTTGTAAGCTTACCCGCTGCAACGGCAAGTATCTCTTTATAGAGATCCTCCCCCATTTCTCGGATCGTCTTTTCTCCCCGGATTATGGGAGTTGCGTCGAAATCAGCATTGTCTTCAATGAGCTGCATCCTTTTGGGATTGGCTATGATTTTGATAACCGGTATCAAGCCACCGGTTGTAGAACCGCAACCGGTCGTAAACAGGCTCAGGTGGGCACCGCATGCGGCAAACTGGTTGATATCTTCAGGGTCTACCTGTAAAAAAATCGTATCCTGAGATGGTACATGAATGTAGTAACCCTTTTTTGAAGGAGGCCCGTAGGTTCTCAGTATCCCCTGCAGCGGTTTCGTGCCGGACTTCTGCATACAACCATAGGACTTCTCTTCTATGCTGGTGAGCCCTCCCATAATGTTTCCATAGCTCCACGCAAAACGGCCCCGCTCGAAGCTTCTCTGCTCTGCTTCCTCTATAACATCACGAACTTCCTGCGCAACCTTATCGTTTACAGCTCTTTTAGCCATGATATCTGCACAACCCATGAGCTCCTGCGGCTCTGAGTGTATGTAGGTTCCTCCAGCTTCCAAGAGCAGATCCGCCGCTACTCCTGTAATTGGATTAGAGGCCAAACCGGATGTCGCATCGGAACCTCCGCATTTTTGGCCAACGATCAGGTCTGATGGGGACATCTCCGCTCTCTCGACTGTAGAAGCATACTGGATCAGCTTAACCAGAATACGGGAAGCCTTTTCAATGGTCTTTATGTCCCCTCCTTCTTCGTTGATCTTGACTGCCTCAACAGGTCTTCCCGAACTGGCTATCTCATCGGCTATCATGTATGCATCGGTCCCTTCGCATCCCAGTCCCAAAACCAGAGCAGCAGCCGAGCTGGAGTGTGTGGCCAATGCTACGATCTTTTTCATGGGCGATTCCCTGAACCCGCATTCTCCAGGCAAGCCGAAGATCTGCGTGCCTTCGGGAAACAGACTCTTCAGTTTTTGCGCCACAACACGCGAGCAATCCACTGAAAAAACGATTGAAACTTTGTTACGAATGCCGATCTGGCCGTCTGGCCGCCCGTAACCCAATATATTCATAATCACCTCGTTTGCTTGATATCATTCCGGATTAAGCGTTTGGACCGTACTTTTCTCTGCGATATCCATAGCGATCGCTGCGGCAGTTATGGATATGTACCCATTCGCCAGGACGTATATCAGCCAGTGCCTTTCCAATTGGAAGGCCATACTTTAGGACTTCCTCTCCTTTAGATATTTCTTTAAGGGCGTATTTGTGGAGGATTTGAATATCCTCGATCAACTCTACATCGATTGACACATGATCCAGAGAAGCGTTGACTGACTCTCCCTTTTTCAAATCAGTGAGCGCTGTGGCAACATTGTCGTTTACATGTAGCAGAATAGCTTTCCGATCCATATTGCCTCTACTCTTTTAGTTATGCTTAATCTCAATCCATCACAAAAACGATATTGATTACCTATATCTTGGTTATTTAACACTATAACGATATCGCTTTTACCCTTTCTTTCGGTAGTAACGGCACAACGACCTGACTTAAGTATAAAAGTATGGTACCAGCGTTGATATAAATTCCTCTATCTCTTTTCTCCTACATTACACAGGTTAACCATATCATGTCAATAATAATTTAAGTAATAATGAGGATCATGAACCTTTTATTATCTCTCTAATTACCCAATAGCAGCTCCCTATCGTATACCTCCAGCTTTTTTGAATATCTTTGCTTGGTGTGCGAAAACCTTATCTTCATCTATGTTGCATACTCTTGCAATTCCAGCGATTACTGAATCAACCGACGGAGGGCAGCCTTTAATGAATCTTGTATAACAGCACAAATCACAAGCACACTGCCCTACTGCAACAATCTTCTCTGAAGGGCTAACATCCTTGACATACCCTATAGCTAATGTTAATCCTGCCATCTGGTCCAGGAATCCTGAAGCCTTAATAAAATAAAGTGCATTCGCAAGTGCGTTTTCGCAACCGGTACACGCTCTATCCCTGACTACATTCACATTGGGATATCGCGCAAAAAAAGCCTCAGCTGCCGGCCGGAACCTTCTTATTACGTTCTCAATCGCAACCCCCTTAACCTCAATGCTATCCGATTCCAGAGTCCCCAGACCTTTTTGAGAAGCGAGACATAGGTGTAATAGCTCTTTGGGATTAAGACCCATAATTCTAGCAGATGTTGCATCAACAGCGACTTGATCAGCTCCGGCAATGATCAGGTTCATGGTCACCGAATCTTCAGGGTATTCCCACATACCCTCCATCCCTCTGATTGCATCTACAACCACTAGATGGCTACGAATAACCATATTGAGATCAGCGATTGCGGGTTCAAGACCCAGTCTGTGCGTTCTACTCTTTTGTCTTCCTGGCAAAGCGCCTTTCATGTTCTTTAGACTCAATGACACTCCCGAGTTGGGGTGTGTCTTCATTACAGGTAAATTAATAATGACATCAGCCTCTGCGATAGTCCTCGCAACCTTGACTGTCGACATTACATGAAAATCCTTAACTTCCAGTGTAATCTGCTCGTCACGATTAAGGTCCACGAGTCTTAAGTCCATCCTCTGAGCCAACTCGGTAAGGCCTGACTCTTCAAATGCAGCAAGGGTATCATTGTTGAACGGAGGAGATTCATATCCTGCTGCAGAGCCTTCAGCGATAGTTACGTCACGTGCTCCTGCCTTGAGGCAAAGCCGTGCGACCTCACCAACCACCCGTACATCCGTTATCAATCCAGTACCAGACTTCGCTACCTTCCATAAATTTGGTTTAAGAATCACCTTTGAACCAGGTGATAGGAACTGTTTGATGCCACCAATTAGCCGGAGAGCTTTCCTAACTGCGTTTTCAATCCCAGAATCAGTCCGAACCACCGATACTACTGACATACCTTACTCCACCCTATATACAGAGATTAATAATCTATGAACGACGATCGTCAATCCTCAATTCTCACAAATATCTGTATTTAAAGCAAACGGCGGAATGACTCTCCTTCGGAGAGTGACTCTCTTTCAGAGAGTTTGAGGTTTCCTCACGCCTAACTGCTTATGTTTTCAAATAGTAATATATCGCCATATCATTAATAAACTTTTCGATCTTTCAATACTAATGATCTGTTTTCCCAATTATAATCTCATTAACCAACACACAAAGAGAGTTATAACAGTAACGATCTAACCAAGCACATCTACCCCGGTTATCGCTTTACAAATGTGTATATTGAGACTGCAGTAATGATTGTTAATCCTTGGACAACTTACTGCCAATATAGATAGATTATTCATAAAAATTGAGCCGAGCAATGGTGAACATGGCTTACAACTCATTCAACTACTAGCCTGAGGTTTCCATATGAATCGACCCGTGATTTTGTCAGAGGCGGCAGGTAAACAGTCGAATGCTCTTCCTCAATAACCGTTGGCCCCTGAAGTGCATGTCCCGGAAAAAGATTCTGCCTGTCGTATATTGGACACATTACAAAGCCATCATTACTATTAATGTAAATCTGTCGCCTTTCTTTCACTTTAGGTTGATCTTTACTCATATTACGATCTGATAGAACCTCCAATGATGGTTTACTATCCGGTATCTGGACTCCAATAACCGTCGTTCGAAGATTAATTATTTGGTGTTTTGCATCAAGCTTGAATCCATATAGCCTATGGTGCTCCTCATCAAACCTTTTACAAACATCATCGAGGCACTCAGTGCGAGAGTGTTCGTCAGTTAAGAAGGGTATGTTTATCTCGTAGTTCTGCCCAACATATCTCATATCCAGGGAGCGATAGATCGATATCTGTCCACTATGACCCTGTCGCCTGAGTGTATCCATGCCCTTCGAGACCAATTCGTTAAAGAGCCTCTTAACATCCTGAGATTTCACGTCCTCGACAAGTGATTGGCTTGTGCGGATAAGGTCGAATTTGAAATCTGCATGACAAAGACCAAAAGCAGATAGGACACCCAAGAACCTTGGCACTACAACTTCTGAAATCCCTAGCTCCTTGGCTATTTCGGCTGCATGCAGTCCGGCAGCGCCACCAAACGGCACCAGGACAAACTCACGTTGATCATAGCCCCTCTCAACACAGGCCGATCTAATGAGTTGGGCCATGTTTGAAACTGCTACTTTAATGATCCCTTCCGAAGCCTGATCAACAGGAATGTTAAGTGGATTTCCTATCTGTACTTCAACCGCATTTCGTGCAGCATCGGCGTCAAGACGCATCTTACCACCAAGCAGAAAATCAGGGTTGATTCGACCTAAAACAACATTGGCGTCAGTGACAGTAGCCTCTTCTCCTCCAGTCCCGTAACATGCAGGGCCAGGTACAGCTCCCGCACTTTGAGGACCCACCTTAAGTGCGCCACCAGGGTCGATCCAGCCAATACTCCCCCCACCTGCACCGATTGTTCTAATATCCACCATTGGAATCTTGATGGGAAGCCCGGGCTTAACTTCGTGGTCGGTGGAGTAGGTAAGGACACCACTTTTCACTAGACTGACGTCAGTGCTAGTTCCTCCCATGTCGATTGTCACAAATCTATCACACGATACCAGTTGACCAACGTATAAGCCTGCCAGAACTCCGCCGGCAGGACCTGAAAGAATGCCAAGTATCGGTTTTTCCTTAGCTAATTTTGATGTTGTAATACCTGCATTTGAACTCATAATACATAGAAACTTCGTTAATCCCCCTTTACGAGTACCTATTTCAAGCTGATTAAGATGATCGGTTACAGTCTCCTTAACGTAGGCATCAAGCACAGTGGTGCTGGTTCTTTCATATTCCCGCCACTCTCTTAGAATGTCAGATGAGATAGAAAAGTAAATTTGTGGGTAATCATTACGGATAATGTCACGCACCATCTCCTCATGGGAAGGGTTGATATAGGAGAATAAGAAACAGACCGCGACTGACTTGACTTCATGCCTAATAAAAAAATCGAGCGCACGTCTAACTTGTGACAAATCAAGAGGAACTATCACTTGCCCGCTTGAGTTTATCCTCTCGGGTACGCCAATCCTGAGATAGCGCGGTATGACATGATGGGGTTTTCCCCACTGAAGGTCATATAAATTGGCCACCTCACCTCTGTTGATCCGCATGATCTCAAGGCAATCCTCAAATCCTGCTGTGGTGATAAGAGCTGTCCGTGAACCTCTTTCCTCTAAGATAGCATTGGTTGCCACAGTCGTTCCATACACAAACCGTTCCACATCTTCCAGCCTGATTCCTGCCTGGACAAGAGCATTCATCACTGCGCGTATAGGATCGTGAGGAAGTGAAGGAACCTTGGCTGCTATTACTGAGCCTGTATTTTGTTCATACGCACATAGATCTGTAAAAGTACCCCCTGTATCTATTCCAACGGTGTACCTGCCCATCACTCCTAACCCTCTCTTTCATCACGGTTGAACCAGTATTGGTCTATTATGTTAGATGCTACTTCTCTAGGCAAATTATAGGTATCTACTGCCTCTTCCAATGAGATGTATCCATTCATAAGATCATCCTGAATTGCCTCGATATTCCTATCCTTTGGATTACCATACCCTCCACCTCCAGGTGAGAGGATCATGATCCTGTCGCCCTTTCTGAAATTAGTATCTGAGAATTTGGTCGGGGATTTTGCACCTTCAACCACATCCAGTATCTGCTTGTACGTATCCGATCCATATGGCTTTTTCAGATATACAGATCCACCAGCACTTCCCCCGCCAAATAAGCCTCTTGGCGGAAACTTGTTCCTGTTAGCATGACCGCAAATAACCGCCTTTTCGGCAAGAAGTTCGTACTCCCGGATAATGCCCAGACCCCCCCGGTACTTTCCTGCTCCACCAGATTCAGAGCGAAGTGCGTAAGAATGAATTATAAATGGGTACTCTGTTTCTAGCACCTCTGTGAGATAGTTTCTCGATTGCCCGCCAGTCCAACATACAACAGCGCTATTTCCGTCTTTAGTAGCACGAGCGCCCCACCCTACGCCATCCCATATTGCGAAAGCGAACGGCTGGCCTCTCCTATCATCAAAGCCACCACCGGTCAGAACCATATTGGTATCGCCTGATCCTGCCGCTACTCGTGCTGCAACAGCTTTTGCAAAGGCCTGAAGAACACAATTCGCGATTACATTGTGACTCTCGGTATTTCCGGCACTAACAGCAGCAGGAAATATAGCATTAACGACGGACCTTGGAGGGAGATGGAACTTCACCGGTCGAAACATACCTTCGTTTCTTGAGATGTTTGGATCAACAAGGTTGAAAATCGCATTATATGCAGCTGAGATGGTTACACTATAAGGCGCATTGATTGGACCGAAGGCCTGTTCATCCGATCCAGAAAAATCAACCTCCATTTTGTCACCCTTGATTTCCACCTTCACTTTTATCGTATACACGCGGTCAGGAGTAACCCCATCTCCCTCCAGATAATCCTCAGCAGTATAACACCCATTGGGAATCTTTCGGATCTCAGCTCGCATACGTCTCTCGCTATAATCCTTAACATGCTGGCAGTACTCAAGAAACATAGCCAGTCCATACTTATCTATAAATTCGAATATACGCTCTTCGGCAGTAACAAGAGAACCGTACATGGCCCTTAAATCGCCATTTATGTAATTGGGTATTCTGGTGTTCATGAGGATTGTCTTCCATATGTCCCTAACTTCCGTGCCCCGTTGAAAGAGCTTAACAGGAGGCAAGATAAACCCCTCCTGATAGAGCTCAGTCGAATCCGAAGGGAATCCGCCTGCAACCATTCCCCCGAGGTCCATATGATGGGCTACGTTTGAAGCAAAAGCAACCAACTTATTTTCGAAGTATATCGGCTTGATCATTGTTAGTTCCTGAAGGTGTGTACCACCACGGTATGGGTCATTTACCAGGATAATATCCCCCGGCTCCAGGTTTTCCATACCAATTTCCTTAACAGAGCTCTTGACCATAAAATGAACTGCTCCTAACTGTGAGGGACAGCCACCCGCTTGTGCAAGTAGCTCAATTTTAGTATCAAAGAGCTCACAGGAGAAATCAGTTCCCTCATAAAAAATTGGGGAATATGCTGTTCGCTCCATGGTAAGGCCCATCTCAGAACATGTAAAACATAGATAGTTGTTGATGATCTCCAATAGCACCGGATCAAAGAGAGGTTTTTCAGATTTGCGGCTCATAGACTTCCCTTCTTTATATAATCTATAGTTATTCTTTGGACTAGCTTCATCTTTGTATCTATCCAAAACATCACCTGCTGTAAGAGTTCGCACCTAAGATTAGCTGGCTGGATTAAAATCTCCTACGATCGATAGGCTCACAGACGATACTGCCAAAGCAAACTCCATCGCCTCTAGGAGATCAATCCAGGCAAATAAGGCATATATAAAGTGGTTTAAATATTAAAACTCAGTTTTAATATTTAAAACAATATAAAATTATACAAAAACATGAAATATTGTCAACAATTTTTATATAGAAAATGTGGAAGCAAGAGACATAAACCACATTCTCCATATTTCATAAGAGAATTCTTCAATTGTCACTTGATATCGCATCCTTTACTTCCCTGTAGTACTTGAAATAATCCTTCGGATAAAATATATTTGTTCTGTCTATTATTGTCTCTTCTATGAGTTTATTACTTTACACCATTGTAAACTTGTTTACAGACTTAAAAATCTTTTATAAGACAGCTGTAATTTGAATCGTAAATTACCATTTTATTCAGAAATATAGGAGATAAAATATGCAAAGAGAGATTTTAAAGGAAAAATTTTCCTTAATTGGGCAAACAGCTTTAATAACTGGCTCTGGAAGAGGAATTGGGAAAGGGTTAGCTATCGCATTAGCCAAAGTAGGAGCTGACATTGTCGTCTTGGATATCATTGAGGAAAATATCCGGGAAACTGTAAAATATTTGAAATCAGCTTTTCATATTAAAGCCTACCCATATGTGGCCGATTTGGATAAAACACAAATGATTCAGAAATATGTCCGGGAAATTCTAGACAGATGTGGTAAAATCGATGTTTTGATCAATAATGCTGGAATCCAAGTGCGCAAACCTGCCTTGGATTTTACTCTTGAGGAATGGAATAATGTTATCAAAATCAATCTAACTGCTTCCTTTATGATCGCTCAGGCTGTTGTACCACAGATGATTAAGCTGGGTGGAGGCAAAATCATAAATATGGCTTCACTAAATAGTGCCATAGCTATCCCTAATATTATAGCTTATACGGCTGCAAAAAGCGGTATAGCTGGATTAACACGTTCTATGGCAGTTGAATGGGCTCAATATCATATCAGGGTCAATGCTATCGCACCTAGCTTTTGCAGAACAGAGCTTACAAAAAAGTTATTTCAGGACCCTGAGAAAAGGGATTGGGTAATCAAACGAATTCCACAGAAACGGTTAGCAGACCCTGAAAATGATCTAGGATATGTAGCAGCTTTCCTTGCTTCGGAAGCCTCACGATATGTTACAGGACAGATTATATATGCTGACGGAGGTTGGATGGCATCATAGACTCTGGCCTGTTACTATCAACTAGTAGGGGATAACCGAGTCCCTATTAATTGTATAAACTGGCCTGAAATATAACGCGACTCTTCAGAAGCGAGAAAAGTAATGAGGTCTATGGCATCCCTAGGTTGGTGATGTAAGCCTGCATCTCTCAAATCTCGGTGCCAGGCAATCAGTTCCTCAACCTTACCGGTACCTTTACGCTTTTCGATATTTTGTATCATCGGTGTATCAGTAGTGCCGGGACAAATAGCATTAATACATATATTTTCAACATCAATTTCCTTGACAATTGTACGAACAAGGCTAATTACTCCTGCTTTGGATACATTATATGGAGATAAACAAAGTGGATTAGTTACTCCTGCCCCAGATGCAAAACAGATAATCCTACCCCAGCGGTTCTCTAACATGAGCGGAATTATCTTTTTCACACATTGAAAGGTTCCCGTTAGGTTGATACGTATTACCTGTTCCCACTCATTAGTATCTATATCCTGAGCCAATGCGGTTGGACCAGTTATTCCTGCACACGTAACTAGTATATGAGGTATACCAAACTTTTCTCTTGCGATTTGATAACATTTTTCCACGTCTGAATCAGAAGTCACATCCCCTTTGAAAAAAATTAATTCTTTCCTTTCCTTTTGTGCTGGCATCTCTCGGAGATCAAAAATCACAACAGAAGCACCCCGCTCCAGAAATGATTCGGCAACCTGAGATCCTATACCCCCTGCAGCCCCAGTAATTACAGCAATTTTCCCTTTCAGTCCATTCATCTTTTACCTCCTTATTCTCTTCTCAGAAGTCCCTAGCATCGACTATTTTTTTCTACCCTTTATACGTTTTTCCGGTAATCATTGCAACTAAGTCATGGTGGATTCTATCGCTATCCCGCGAACTTTTAATTTTGATTTCTAATTCTCCTACCCGCTTCCCTCTACGAAGCACAACCGCTCTATTGGCAATGCCAATAACGTGTTCGATATTATGGCTGATTACGATTATCCCTTTTACAATAGAGATAAGGCTTTTTATAAGACTAAGAAATTTTTCAGATTCCTGTACTCCTAAGGCCGCTGTTGGTTCATCCATAATCACAAGTTTCTTACCCCACAATATAGACCTTCCAATAGCAATTCCCTGTCTTTGTCCGCCTGAGAACTTTTTTACTTTTGTACGCGGATTAGCAATACCAATACCGATCTTTGCCAATGTTTTCGTTGTCTCCCTATTCATACCTTTCTGGTTCAGAAACCTAATAGCTTTTCCAATAACCGGGTGATATAATTCTCTTCCCATAAATAAGTTAGCCGAGGCTGTTAAATCGTCGAAAAGTGCTAAATCTTGATAAATTGTTTCTATTTCAAGTCTCATTGCATCGATAGGATTTTTGATATCGACTTTATTATTCTCAAAATATATCTCTCCCGCATCCGGAATATAAACACCTGATATAACCTTGATGAGAGTTGACTTTCCTGCTCCATTATCACCTACAAGAGCAACTATTTCACCTTCATATACTTTAAAGTCAACATTATCGAGTGCGAAAACACCCCCGAATGTTTTTGTAATGCCTTTTAGCTCTACAAGTTTTGTTCTTTCCAATTAAAGACCCCCAAACTAATATTACATCTTTTATTGGCAAACAAAAGATCTATCGTTAACCATGTTCGTTTATAAATACTGAGCTATTATTCAAACACTATTCCATCACAGCACCTTCATTTTTACTTTTTAAAAGGTGCTTAAGAGTAGTTCTTGAAGAACTCCTCCTCATATTTTAATTTTTTTTAAAGAAGAGTAGTTCTTGAACAACTCCTCTCATATTTTAATTTTTTTTAAAGAAGAGTAGTTCTTGAAGAACTCCTCCTCATATTTTAATTTTTTTTTAAAGAAGAGTAGTTCTTGAAGAACTCCTCCTCATATTTTAATTTTTT
>CAYRKG010000042.1:0-18752 GCA_964424795.1 uncultured Spirochaetota bacterium | reverse complement strand
TTTAAAGAAGAGGAGTTCTTGAGGAACTCCTCTTCAGAGTAACTAATCCGTCTTTCCCCTGAATTAGTATATCTTCTGTAAAACAACGGATTAGCTCTCCTTTAATAGTTTGCGGTTTTCATAAAAGGAGGCTGCTTTCAATAATAATGCATATCTACTCATATTACAAATAAATAGACATTACTACCAAAGTAAATGAGAAAACCGTACCAAAGTCAAAACTTCAGAATTATTTGTAGTACTTCTGCTCACGTTCATAAATTTTATCAACATTATCTATTGTTACAACTTCAGCTTCTACATATATTTTCCCAGTCGGCAAGGGCTTCCCGAGGGTTACATGTTCATAAAGAATCTCTACTGGACGATAACCCTGAAGATAAGGATTGTCTCCTATAGTCCATTGAATATATCCCTCTTTAATAAGCTCTAGCGTCTCAAGGAGTAGATCATGTCCGAAAACAATTAAATCCTCACGTCCACTTCTCTTCTTCATAGTCCCTGCATTCCGCGTGTCGATTGCACATGTTCCATACATGACATCCATATCTGGGTTTGCTGCATATATATTCTCCATTGCATTGAAAGCCTCAGCCATATCTATATCTGTTTCGAATTCTCCGATAATTTCTATGTTTGGATTCCCTGCAATTCCTTCTTTGAAACCTTTCACTCTTTGGTTAAGAGTAAAATCCCCAAATACACATTCAGCAATCGGTAATCTAACTTTTTGGTTGGACAAGCCCTTCTTTTTCAAATATTCAGTCAATAACTTTGCCTGCAACTTACCAGCCTCATAGCTATTACTACCAATATAGAGAGGGCGTTTTGATTCTTCTACATCGGTGTTTGTACATATCACTGGTATACCCATATCTACGGCCCTGTTTATGACAGAAATAAACTGAGCAGCCTGATTAACCAGAAGAACTAAGCCATCCACTTTCTTTTCGATCAGACCTTCAACCATAGCAATCTGTTGTTGTGGATCTGCTTTTGCAGGAGCCAAAAAATCAAATTGAATTCCTAAATCCCTGGCTGCATCTTTGGCACCAATTTCAAGCGCCTGCCAATACGGATAACCAAGCTGTGGTATGACGAACCCTATATAAACCCCTTCTTCTTTAGGTTTCTCGCCAGCCAGTGCAATACACGAACAGATCGACAACACCAATAGTAATACACATACAGAAATTAATGTTTTCATCTTTTTTGAGTAAAAAATCATATTTTTACCTCCATTTATTTTTTTTTATTTTAACATAGCACACAAAGGTGCTATGGTTATTTTAAAATCAATTTCACGATGTTATCTAATGCGTACAATACGCATTCACATTGAGGCCTACGGATTCACGTCGCTTTCGCTTAAATTGAGGCCTACGGCCTCAATGAAAAAATTTTCTTACCTTTTAGGCTAGAAAATCACTATTAAGGCACCAGTATATAAAGCGACTCTTTTTTTACTAAATTTTAATTCAGATACTAACAATTTCTTTATCTTTTCGTAAATCTACCTATAGCTACTGCTACTATAACGATTGCACCGCTGACTATCACATGTGTATAGATAGGTATTCCAAGAAGAACCAGTCCATTACGCAGAATCCCAATGATAAATACTCCAAGCAAACTTCCAAGAACTGTGCCAGCACCACCACCGAGCTGTGTGCCACCAATTATCACTGAAGCAATAACATCCAATTCATAACCAATTCCCCCATTGGGATCACCCGATTGCATATGAGCCAATCCTATTGTACCAGAAATTCCAGACATCAATCCCATGATCACAAGACATAACAATTTTATATGGTTTACACGAATGCCCATAAAACCTGCTGCTGTGATGTTGGACCCTGTGGCATAAACATGACTACCGAAAACTGTCTTGGAGAGTAATACAATGCCAAGTCCAACCAGAACGAGCATAACCACGACCGGAACCGGTACAACCCCTCCTATCTTACCCAAACCAAGCTGGAAAAAGAATAAGGTTCTAGGAAACCTTTCCACTGGAAAGCCACCGGTGGACCACCATGTAATACCGCGAAAAACGTTCATTGTACCAAGAGTCACAATTATTGTTGGCACACGAAGGGCTATACTCAGCATTCCATTTACAGCTCCACATCCCATTCCAACTATCCAGGAAATAACCATTGCCACCCATGGATTAACTCCTTCACCAAGAAGAAGTCCCATCGTTACCATAGTAAGCCCAAAAATTGAACCAACAGATAGGTCAACCTCTCCGCACACTAAAACAAGTGTCATACCGATAGTCATAATGCCTAACAGGGCGATCTGACGACTCACAGTCAGTAAATTTGTAACAGTTAAAAAGTATGGAGTGGCCACTGAAAAGGTTAAAAAAACCGCTAACAATCCCACGAAAACAGCAGATTCTTCAAACCTACTTAAAAAATTGAGAATTTTTAGCCCAAGGTTTATCTTATACTCACGATTTATTGATGATGAAACTATCTCCTCTACTTCCAACTTCTTTTCACTGAAGTCACTATCTCTCCGATTATCACTCACATTCCATGCCTTATTTTCATATAATGGAAATCTTACTATATAAATTTTCCATATAAAGTCAAGAAAAACATGTTTATTATCATACAATTATACATTTTGTGAAGATGGATATCCCTCATTTAGATATCTTGCCTTGCTGACTGTGTAAAAGGGAAAATAAATATTTTTATTTTTAAAACCGGGTTTCATTTTTTGATGTGTACAATCTTATCAAAATACTGATATTTGTCAAGACAAATTTATTTATTTGTATACAATTTATAACTTTAATCTGTTTTAAAAGCCTGGATATATAAATCAGTACCAGGAAGGGTACCTAATAAACACTCTTTAACCATTTATTCAAGTAAAAATACCCATCATATACCCGGTTGACAGAGTTAGAGTAATGGGATTAAATAATGGTCTCAGATTTTTATACCGTAGGTTTTTTTGATGTAAACAATATTCTCTTTTGCATTCTCATATTTTACTTTCCCATAATTGTAATAATCAAACTCAATAGTAGAGATATTGAGCTGGATCAGACTCCATAGAAACCAAAATATATCTGGAAATGGTTTAAAAAGATCAGTCATATAAATATTATGTTCCATATCTTTCCCTTCAAAATAAATCTCTAATAGACTTTTTTCGATCCCCCTGGGCACTAAAATCTCCTGAAACATATCAGCAAACTCATAGTAGTATGTACCCATCCCAGCATATTCCCAATCGAGTAAGTACATCGGTTCTGAAAATCTCTCTCTATCTTTTGTTAAAAGAAAATTATCTGCCAGAAGATCATTGTGACAGATAATATATTCATCTTGAGATATAGAAGCCACTTCATCGATATTCTCTAAAATCCCTATAGTCCCCGATATATCAAACTCAGGGTAATTTGGATTAACATCCTCCAGTATATTGTATAGATGCTTAACATTGTTAAGTGGATCAAATACCCTAGAAATGCTTACCCCACTTTTGTGCAGTATCTTAATGGGGCGTATTATCTTTTCCCAAAATTCCTCTTTTAAAAAATCCTGATTTTTCATAGTATAACCATAAATAAACTCTATGATAGTAACATTTTGTTCAGGAATATATTTTATTAACCTTGGTAAAATTCTAAAGGATTCCAATAATTGCATGGTCCTGTATTCAGCCTCACGATCAATAAACATCTCTGTCCTCTGTCCGTAAATCCTGAAAACATAATCTCCACCATTTGAAGCCCTAACTCTATACAACCTGTTTGTAATTCCACCCTTCAAATCACTAATTTTAATTTCGTATCCTTTCAATTCAGGCATCAAATTAATGCATTGTTCATACGTAAGTTTCTCTATCATAATTATTTCCTTCAATAATTCGGTATCAAGTTTCTGATCATTTGCTTTCATAGACTCCAAAGCCGTAACATAACCAAAAATAGACGATAAGAGAGAAGCTTGACAAAAAAATCCCAATGTGACAAAATAGCAATGAATTACACAGCACTATAAAATGCTGACACTTTGGTGGATTTAGAATGCATCAATTGTAATAAAACACGAAACAAAGTCAAGCTCATTTCAAAATCCTTAGACAGATACAAGAGAGAGGGGTAATGAGTTATAAAATTGATCTAACCGAAAAGGTGGCTATAGTTACCGGAAGCAGTCGTGGGCTTGGGCGAGCTATGGCCATTGCATTAGCAGGCGCTGGAGCAGATGTTGTAATAACAAGCCGCAAAAGAGGTTCGCTTGTAGAGATTGAGAAAGAGATACAAAAAATTGGTAGAGATGTGCTTTGCGTTGAGCTCGATGTTCGAAACCATCAAAGTATTATTTTAATGGTCGATAGAGTAATTGAACACTTTCATCATATAGATATACTGGTGAACTATGCTGGAATTAACATTCGAAAACCGGCAGTTGAAATAACGTGGGAAGAATGGGATGAAGTACTCAATACAAATCTTAAGTCTGTCTTTTTCTGCTCACAAGCAGTTGTTCCGTATATGATAAAACAAAGTTGGGGAAGAATAATTAATATAGGTTCAGCTGCATGTACTTTTGCGTATCCGAATATTAACCCATACTGTGCAAGTCGAGGTGGTGTTCTGCAGTTGACAAAGAGCCTTGCAGCCGAGTGGGGGCCATATGGAATTACGGTAAATGTACTTGCTCCAGGCTGGTTCAAGACCGAACAGACTCGAGTACTTTGGGAAGACAAAGAATGGATGTCAATGATACGAACGAGGATACCTAATGGAAGAATAGGTGAGCCTTCTGAACTGGGCCCAGCTTTAGTTTATCTTGCATCAGATGATGCTGCATATGTAAATGGTGCCTTATTTATGATTGACGGTGCTTTTACTACAGGGAGTATTCGGACTGTTAAAAAAAAGCCAGAAAAGGGGTATGCTGGTGAACCCGAAAACTGAGTTGATCAAAAACCTAAAACTACCTAGCCCAAGCCAGATTTGTATTGTGGTTTATGATTTGCTTAAAGTTACAGAATATTATGAAAATGTTCTTGGCATTGGACCTTTTTTATTTCCAAAAATTTTATATGAAAACATCGTCTATCTGGGTAAGCCATCCAATGGATATTGGGAGATGGCTTTTGCTCGTGTGGGGTCTTTAGAACTTGAATTATCCTGCCCTATTAGACCACCAAATATATATGAAGACTTTTTAAATGAAAAGGGGGAAGGATTACATCATATAGGGTTTGATGTACATGACATGGAAGAGACTGTTCGTCAAGCCGAAGCGCTTGGGATTAGAATCCTGATGAGCGGAAGAACCTCAGAAGGGGGATTCGCTCATTTGGACACTACAGAGATTGGAGGAACAATTTTTGAGATCATCAAGCGTTCAGCTCCCAGGGTGTAGTGAAATTAAAGTGAAAGTAAGCTAAATTTAAATGATATTCATAATAAGAGAAGTTCGTAGGAAAGCATCTTGATGTATGGATTACAGATATGCAAGTTATGAAACAGATGTGCTCAATGAGATAGAAGCATCCCTTCAGATGAAAAGGCTTACCAATTTTATGAGATCTATAAATATTTTAAGAAAGAGGTCATAATATGTCAAATCGTATACCAATTATCCGTAGAGATCAGTACAAGTTTTATTTTGATAAAGAGCTAGAGCCTGTATTGACAATCAATTCTGGGGACTCTGTTATTGTTGAAACTGAAGATGCTAATGCAAGTCTAATTCAGAAGGATAATGATATTTATTATAAATTCTCTGAATTATACGATAAGGCAGGGGGTTGCAATCCGGTTTCAGGGCCTATCTATGTAAGGGATACAAAACCGGGTGATTACCTTGCTGTTGAAATAAGAAGTGTAGAGCCAGGTCCTGTAAGAAAAAGCGGATACACATCAATCTTTCCTGGTTTAGGTGCACTTACAAGTTCCTTTTCAATACAAGATCCTCTCGAGCCTCGAACAAAGATTTGTAAAATATCACACGATAAGGTTCTATTCCCTACCAGGAACAAACAGACAATAGAGATTCCCGCAAGACCTTTTATTGGGACAATAGGAGTTGCTCCAAAGATCGAGAGAAGAGTTTCATTTTACCATGGAAAGGATTTCTGTGGGAACATCGACTGTCCGGATGTCAGGGAAGGAACAACCGTTGTTTTACCGGTTAACGTAGAGGGGGCTCTACTATCTGTTGGTGATGTTCATGCCGTCCAGGGTGATGGTGAGATTACCGGCTGTGCACTTGAATGTCAGGGAACTGTCGAGATCAAGGTTACAGCGTTATCCAAAGATGAAGCTAAATATTGTGATTGGCCTCAGGTAAATGCAGCAAAATGGATAGGTACCATTGTATGTCCTGGTGGAATAACACTTGCTGATGTTGTTCGAGCTGGATATGTTGATCTAGTTAATCGAATGGAACGATTCTATGGATTTGATAAGCTTGATGCTTATCAACTACTCAATTTGGTAGGAAAAGTCACATTAGGGCAGCTGGCTGAATTCTACTCTTGTGTCGTTAAGATAGATCGAAAGTACTTAGAATAAAGATCATAACAGTTACTTTTCATCACTAAAAAGCCGTGATCCATTTTGGTTTAAATAATCACAGGGGTTGTTCCTCTTTTAGATAAGAACAAAAATGATAAGGAGAAAAAAATGGGTATAAAGATTGTTAAGATCAAAAAACTAACGAGAGAGGCCTTTGCTCCATATGGTGAGATAATTGAAATTCCAAATGAAAACCCGAAGATGCCTACGGAAGAGTTTAACTATTGGCCAAAACTCGGAACTATGCAGGTTAATGGTGAGCTTCAAGTTGGCGTATCCACCTTTTTTAAACGCCCTCTCAGGTTTTCCAAAATGGAACGTCATATGGACACTCAGGAAATAATGATTCCTCTTAATGGTACAATTGTTATTCCCTTTAGAGTGTGCAATGATTTTAATCCTCAAAGCACCCCTTCTACTGATAAGATTGACGTGTTTGCAGTCGATACCTTACATGGTGTAATTCTAAAGAGGGGTATCTGGCATTGGACGCCCATGCCATTGGAAGATAAAACATCAATCGTAGTTATATTTAATACTGGAACAGAGAGAAATGACCTCTATATCCATGAGTTCCCCAGTGGAGATATTGTAGAAGCTGTAACTTCAGGTTAAGTTCAGTATATCAAAAATAAGTGATCTCCAATATTTCTATTAATCAATTTTAAAAGATATCGAAAATAAAACAACCATGGATATTCAGATGGATCAAATAAGGGAAAAGCTGCGTGGGGTATTTGCTCCCCTGGTGACACCCTTTAAAAAAGATAAGATATTCTATAACGGTCTTGTAAAGAATGTGGAAAAGATGAATAGAAATGGATTAAGGCTGAGAGTTCCAAGTTGTCGGGATGAAGGATAGTTCCATAGGAAATTAAAAAGAGTATATCAAAACTGCAAAGGAGGGATTTCACCTTCTGGAGAGTTTTCATCATAAAAGGAAATAATATGGATTTAAAGGGTGGATATGTACTTCTCCCACAACCTATTGAGGAAGAGGCTTTAGTTTTATTAACAAAAAAAGGAATAGAAATAGTCCAAGCGACTGATACAAAGATTGAAACAATAGCACCATTAATGAAAAGTGCAAAGGCCATTATTTTGCGTACTGGAGTAACCATTACAAAAGAACTTCTCAATCAATCGGATAATCTATGGATGATTTCGAGAACAGGTGCGGGTGTTGATAATATAGATATCAAATTTGCTACTGAGAAAGGGGTTATAGTTACCTCGAGCTTAGGAGTTAATACCACATCTGTCGCTGAACACTGCCTTTCTCTAATTCTGGCTCTTTTTAAACAGCTCTTTCTGATGGATAGGGAAATAAGAAGAAATAATTTTAAAATTCGGTATAAGAATTATCCAAGAGATTTAATGAAAAAATGCTTAGGGATTATTGGGTTTGGGAAAATAGGCTCCAATTTAGCCGATCTTTGTAATAAATTATTCAATATGAGAATATTGGCGTATGATCCTTATTTGAAAGGTGAGCTGAAGAAAAAATTTGAAACATGGGTAAATTTTACAACCCTTGATGAAGTTTTTAAAAAATCGGATATAGTATCCATTCATATACCTCTTAATCATACAACGAAAGGTATAATTGACCTGAAATATTTTAGGTTGATGAAACCTGAGGCATTCATTGTTAATACATCGCGTGGTGGAGTTATTGACGAAGGTGATTTGATTACAGCTTTAAGTGAAGGTATTATTGCAGGAGCAGGGTTAGATGTTTTCGAAAAAGAGCCAATCGAAAAGAATAATTCACTGCTCCAGATGGAGAATGTGATTCTTACACCACACTCCGCTGCTCTGACAAAAGAGTGTGTAATAAGAATGGCAACAAGTGCTGTGGAGAGAGTAATTGCTCTCTTTAATGGCTATGTACCGAAAAATGTTGCTAATCCTGAAGTTCTCTCTTTAGCAAAATGGAAATATTTAAGAAAAAAACAATAGAAAAAAGATATCTTATACTCTCTCTATTTATTTCCTGAAAGACTCATTAAAGCCAACTTGCAATTCCCAATAGTAGAACATTCATCAACTCTTTTGAAATTATGGTGTTTGAATATACCTTTTTTAAACTCAAGATACGTATTGTTTACCATACCCCCAGTTAAAACAATCTCTTTTTTTAATGAGATTTTATTCCTGTATATATTAAGGACAATATTTAAAGGCTCAAATATTCCGACAAGAAGTGCTGATAAAAAGTCTTCTCTCCTTGTATTAAGGGTAATACCTTCAAACTTGGCTTTTTTTTGGACTATACTATGTCTATCTCCTGCTAAATAGGGTGAAAACTTTATATTTGCTTTTTTAAACTTATTCTCTATAAAAAAATCGGGTAAAAATTTATCATAAAAATCTTTTGAACTCATCTCAATATAAAATTCTCTTCTAAACCATTCTAAGGCGCCTCCTCCTATCGTAATAGCAAGAATCAACCATTTACCTCCTATAACATGTGTTCGTAGATAGACTTTTTCATGGGGAAGTGGACTGTTAGTTGTAATTGTAATTATTTCGTTACTTCCTGAAACATTAAGTATTGAACCGTTTTCAACAGCTCCTGCCCCTAAAGCTGCACTGGAGGTATCATTTGCACCCATTACTACATGGATACCCTCTTTTAATCCAGTTAACTTTGAGGCTCTTTTATTCAACCCTCCTAAAATGGTTGTAGAAGGTACTATTTCTGGTAATTTTAATCGTGAAAGATTTAATAAACTACAAAGCTCACTCGACCACCCCCCCCATTTCAAGGTTTCGTATAATCCTGTAAAGCTTGCATTTGTAGGATCTATAACAAACTTATCTGTGAATATCTTATGCAGATACGTATTCAAATGCCCAAACTTGTATGTATTGTTATAGATGTCCAGATGATTATCATGCAGCCACATAATACTGGTTAAAGAAATACCACCAGGAAAAGGTAAATTCCCATTTATTTCTAGGAACCTCTTTTTCCCGACAATGTTTAAAGCTCTTTTGGACTGTTTAACACTCCTTCTATCCAAATGAATAATAGCAGGATACAGGCAATTACCCTGTTTATCCATAGCTATGAGAGCCGGACAGAGTACACATATTGAAATAACATCGATCTTATTAAGATAATCATCAAAATGCCTTATTCCATTGATAAAAGACTTAAATATTGTTTCGGGATTGATCTGGATTTTTACATTATCTTTTACATCATAATAATAATTTTCTCTATAAGTTCGTATGATTTTCAAATCTTCATTTAATAGACTGATCTTCAATGATGTAGTACCAAAATCAGCTGATAAAATATACATTACATCTATCCATTTTCTTTGAATTCTCTAAAAAGACTAACTTCACATACATTCCCAATAATTCAAAGATTACTGCTTAAGTTTTGATAGTGAATTTCTATTATTTTATCCTGTAAAGTACTTCTCCAGAATTATAAATAACCATTATTCCTTCCTCTTCTCTATTTTCCCATTCGGAAATGTGAATTTTCTCAGGGTCCTTATAATTTATATGTACTTTCTCACACCTCTCTTTTGAAATCCCACTAGCTAAAACAACGTTTATCCTCGGCTCCTCTCTTCCATTCCGTAGAGTCCCAGCACCTTTTACAAGGGTACAATATGACATAACAGCTTTGGGAAGTTTATTATATTGACTCATTTTGTTTAAAAAATAGTCTTTTATGTGATATCCCATTTCTTCAATAAAATTATTATGAGTGATCGAAAAATCTTTGATATTGGGCGCATAAACGATTAATTCTCCACCATCTTCTACTATCGGTTCTATTTTATAAATAGCCTTAGCCCCTGTCCAAAAATCATCATATATTTCTGAAGGAATGGATAAGACTTTTTTTAAAGGTTTATCAACATATCTAATATTGATTTTCGAAGATAACTCAACAGCTTCTGACCATGCACTGTTATCATCCCCTACGAATAAACCCTTTAAATCCTCATTGTCAACTACAAGATTGAAATAAATTACAGGTAAGCTTACCATTTGTGCAGCTCTGTCTATCAACCTTCTTACAGGTGTATCTTTTATCCCAATGGTTTTTAAGTTTGTTCTTAATGCCCCTAACCAATGCGTGGTATCTATAAAGTTCCAGCCGCAAATACCAGGAAACAGATATTTGCTTGAACCTGAAAACCCCACTATTGAATGAGGAAAAACAGGACCAACAACGATTATTATATCGTAGTCATAGATTATTTTGTTTATCAGTATATCGCTGCTTTCAAATATCAAACCATCTGTTAATTCTCCCATTTCTCTTTTGCCTATTGAGCCAATTTTAACAAATGTATCTTTCCTATCCCATCTATGATTCATGATACTTATATTATTATACAATTGTTCTTTCTCTAGTTTAGTTATTCCCAATCTTTTGAGTTTCCCCTCTTCAGATAGCATAGGATGTGTTCCTAATGCTACTAAATAATCTAATTTTATTACCTCTTTAACAAAGATCTCATAGAATAATTTAAAGAAAATGTCTATCGGTGCGGTTCTTGTATTATCAGGAATAATAACCAATAATTTTTTATTCTTTAGATTATATTTATTATATGCTTTCAGCATCTGTTCTCCAATATCTTCTCTAGATAAAGTCTCTTTTTCCATAGATTATCCCTTTTTTTCATAAACATATTTCTAAAACAGTATAACTCTTTTCTATTTCGCTGCATTAAGAATTGATAACACCTTCCATCCTCTCTTGAAGCTTTTTCTCTGTAATTTTACGTGCTTGAATAAAAGCACCAAGTGTTCCCTTCACTGGAATCCAATTTTGTACTTCTTCAGTTTTATCCAGGGAAAGGACTAACTCTGGCTTAAATTCTTCAGAATCACCTGGCAGGTAATAGGCCTGTTTAAAAATCTCGCTTTTACATAGTGATTTTAAGATAGATACATCAACTGGATTTTGTATAGACATGGGGTCTATATCATGAGGATTGCTATCAAACTGGTTTCGAATATTTGGAAAAACTGTCACGATAGGTGCACCCATTAGTTCTGTTATATCTGGAAAGAAGTTATTGTAATTCCTCAGTGAGGCGATCAGTAATTTGATCTTAGCTGGATCAAAACCCAATTTCCCTTTAGAATAGAGAAGATCATAAGCTTTCTTTCCAACAGCTACTCCAGCCCATTGTGCTGCTTCTCTGGCATTTGGTATCCCTAAACCAAGTAACTCATCTCGCACAGGGAAAGCCAATCGCCCGTTCATTACGGTTAAGTGGGATGTAATTGTTCTATCAGAATTAATAGCTTTGGCAAAGGGAATAATCTGAAAGAGTCCAAACTCGACTGTTATATTCGCTCCAATACCTAAGTTTGTCAGGATTTCTTCAACTTCCAGACCAGCCTTTGTTCCAGGGAGCTTGAACACCACATTTGGAATACCTCCCAATCTATCATAAAGATAAGTGTAAACACTCAAAGCCTCGTCTAACATCTTTTCGACATTCCCATGATGAATCGGATTAACCTGGAAACATACATATCCCATCTTTCCATCAGTTAAAAGAAAGATATCCCTGAGTAGAGAAGCGTTATTTATAACAACCTCAGCTGTGAAGATGTCTGTAAATTCTTCAACAGCTTCATGCATATGGTCAACTGTATTTACCATATTTTTAGCTTGTAAAAACTGCCTTATTAAATCATCAATTCGTTCTTCGCTTATGTCAAGCTTTCTTTCGAAGTTTACATAAGCAAGCTGAGGGTTAGTAGTGACAAATGAAGCCCCTAACAACATGGCCTCATAAAGGTGAGCTGCATAATCATTCCCTATTTCGGTTAATGTAGTTTTATCATTTCTCATTTTAGTAATTTTTTCTAAATTGCTAGTTTCTATGAAATTAAACATCTGATCCAAAAAATTATCTATATTATCTCCTACTGTTTTATAAACAATTTCTTTTAAATCATCCTTATTCACATCTTCACTTTCAAAACGCTCTTCTGTTTCTTTATTTATAAGTGAAAACACCTCTTTTTTAAGATTTCCATTTTCTCTTTCCCACTTATTGAGCAGTACTCGGTTTTCACTGATTTGATGATCTATCTCTTCCTCTGATAGACAATTCTCTTGAAACAGATCTTCGTTTCGCAAGCTCCAGTAAGGCAAAAAGGATTTAAGATTTATTGTCATTTTCATAAGGAAGAGAAAGGAGTTTTTCTGAAATGATGCATCAAAATCATTAAAGAGTTTATCTAATCTTTTACGTAAAATTTCAATAGAATCACAAAATTGGCGAGGTCTTGATAATAATGTTAGATCAAGACTCACCTCCTTAAACTTACCTTTCCTGACCTGAGATATAATTTCCCCTACCGATACCTTTGTTTTTCTTTCTCTTTCCCTCCTGATGCTGTTCACCAATTGCCTTTTTATATCCTTTTCTTTGTCCATGCCGACTTTTTTCAAATAGTTCTCAATCTTTTCCTCATAATCCATTATCGTATCCTCAACATAGATCTATCTTTTAGCTATTAAAAATTTAAACGGCTGTTTCACCGATTTTCTATAATAGGTATTTCTTTTTTACTTTAGCGACACATGTACAAAAAGGTGGAACCATCTGCCCAATAGAAATTTCTCCAACCTGTGTAATAAGCTTGTATCCTTCACTTAAATCATACCCATAGTACTTTTCCATACGTTTTAATAAGTCTCTGTAGGCAATACGTATCACATCATCCATAGAACTGCCGAAAGGACATCCTATCGAACCAATCGCATCTGGATAATCAATTTGCGGACAATCCATATATGCTGTATCTTCTTTTTTTATCATATCCACAGTGATTGTCACATCAGCGCGGCATTCAAGTGCAGTTCCACAAAGCTCACCATCGCCTTGGGCAGCATGACAATCACCTAAAGACAACAGCGCTCCTTCAACATTTACCGGTAATATCACCGTGTTTCCCGGACATATATCTTTGATGTCAACATTTCCCAGATGCTCTGGACTATGATAGTGACTTCTATACCTGTCAACAAGAGGTGCTACACCTATGGTTCCAATCATTGGAGCAAGAGGTATCTTTAAATCACCCTTGCTTGTTGGATAAATGACCATACCATCCTTGATTGAACATATAACTGCTGTAGGGGGTAAATCGGGTTTAATATCCTGGAATCCTGATAATCCCCCGAGTCCCTGTAACGTGTTGGTCCAAGGATCTATACATTCCATTTTTTCAATTTTAACAGTAATATTGTCTCCAGGTTTTGCACCTTTTACATAGATAGGTCCGGTTACTGGATTGTTCCCTTTTAATGTATCCCAGATTTCAGTAAAATTTTTATATAAATCCTTTTCTGATCGCACGGTATGAAAAAGTGCATCCTCTGTTTCCAAAAGCAATGTTTCGCCAGGTTCGATTTCAACAACAGGTTCAACTTCTTTGGCAAAGATAATATGAATCTTATCTCTTGATATCTTCTTCATCACTTTCCTCCCCTATTTATCAAATCAAGATCTTTTGTACTGCAATGTAATAGCTATAAATAATCAGTCTTCTTGGATTCTTTCACAATCCATACATGATCTTATTTTGTGTACAATCCTAAATTATTTTTAGAAAAATGTCAATATATTCTAATATCATTGTATACAATTCATAACTTTTTACTTGTTTTTCCCTTGATTTCTTATATACTTGGTTTATAATACTTCCAAATAAAAGAATGAGTATAATATGAAAGATATATATGCAACACTATTTTATCGTATACTACAGGGTAAATACCCTCAGAATACATGGCTGAAAGAGGAGTTACTCGCAGAAGAATTCAACATAAGCCGTACTCCTGTTCGTGAAATACTTCGCCAATTAGAACAGGATAGACTTATTGAAATCCTTCCCAAACGTGGAGCCAGAGTTTTTTCCTTTACTGCAGATGATATAGAGGAAATATTTGAAATACGAAAATCTCTCGAGCTTCTAGCATTGGATATTTCAGCACCTTCTCTGAGCATTAATGGGCTCATGGAGATCAGTACTATGATAGAAGAGTATGCTCAGTTATATGATTATCAAAAACATACAGAAATTGATGAAAAATTCCATAAATACTTTATTGAAGCTAGTGGGAAGAGGCGCTTGATTGCAATGTTGCATCAGTTATACCGTCTCATTCAACATCTCCGTGAACTTGGATTTAAAGATAAAGAGATAATTAAGACTGCTACAAAGGAGCATCTTGAGATTATTAATGCACTCTGTCTTCGAGATGTTGTAGGAGCAAAAGAACTATTAGAAAAACATCTTCAAAATAGCAAGACCCGGCTGATTTCAAAGCTTATAAAGGAGGGTTAATTTACTGATTAATATTCTATTTAGTAAGGAAGGAGGACAGTAATGGTTTATAAGAAGGCTCACCCTTATATCCCCAATTCTGTTAAAGAAGTGAAACAGGAAATGCTGAAAGAATTGGGTATAAAAAGTGCTGAAGATATTTACGATGCCATTCCGGATCATTTACGTTTCCGCGGCAAGATGAAACTCCCGAAACCGATCCTCTCTGAGGCCAGACTTAGAAAACATGTAGAGGGCATTCTAAAGAAGAATAAGAATTGCAAGGATAATATCAGTTTTCTAGGTGGCGGTTGCTGGCAGCATTACGTTCCATCCGTATGTGATACCATCGGGGCACGTGATGAGTTTCTGACTGCCTATGTAGGAGAAGCGTATTCCGATCACGGGAAATTCCAGGCACTCTTTGAGACCGCAAGTATGATAGGTGATCTAACCGGGTTTGAGGCTTGCAACACACCGACATACGATTGGGCAAATGCAGCTGCAATAGCGGGCAGAATGGCCTGCAGAACAAAAGGAAAACAGCAGATACTGGTCTCTGAAGATATGAGCCCTGGCAGGTATCTAGTGGTACAAAATTACTGGAAGCCTGAGATTGAACTCATAAAGGTCAAATACGATTATAAAAAAGGCGGAATGGACCTGAACGATCTTAAAGACAAGGTATCCAGTAAAACGGCTGCCGTGTATTTTGAAAATCCATCATACCTCGGCTTTATCGAAACTCAGGTCGTTGATATAGTAAAAATCGCACATGGCAACGGCGCTTTTGTCATCGTCGGGGCTGATCCCACATCTCTCGGTGTTCTAGAGGGCCCGGGCAACTACGATGCCGACTATGCAGTCGGGGATTTTCAGCCTTTGGGGCTCCATATAGGATTTGGCGGCAATCAGGGCGGTTGGATCGCTACGAGAGACGAAAAGGAGATGATCGCCGAATATCCTTCTTTATTGTATGGAATTACTGATACCACGAAGGATGGGGAATGGGGTTTCGGTGAGGTTTTCTACGAAAGAACATCCTACGCTTCACGTGAAAAGGGCAAGGATTTTGTCGGAACAACAACTGCTCTTTTCGGAATAGTGGCGGGCGTCTATATGGCGCTGATGGGACCGCAGGGATTCAAGGAACTGGGTGAGGGAATCATGCAGAGAGTTGAGTATAGCAAACAGGAAATTGGCAAGATCGATAAGCTAAGGATTGCATCTCCCAAAGCGTATAACTACAAGGAGTTCATAGTTGATTTTTCAGATACTGGAAAAACTGTTGAGATGATAAATAAGGCATTGCTTTCATACAGCATTTTCGGCGGCAAGGATATCAGCAAGGAATTCCCTGTTTTTGGTCAGAGTGCACTTTACTGCATTACAGAAATGCATACGAAAGAAGATATCGACAAGCTGGTAGCTGCGCTTTCAGAAATATGCTCCGAGTAAGATATATTTACTAAAAGAATTATGGAGGTATAATACCATGGCTATAGTGAAAGTTAGAAAGAACTTCCATCAGGCACGGTGGGACGAGCCTATTATCTATGAGATGTCTACCCAAGGTGTGAGAGGTATACTACCGCCTGAGGTTGAAGATGAAATAGCCGATAGAGTCGGTGATGTGGCTGGTAAACTGCCCATTTCAATAAAACGGAAAGAGCCACCCCCCCTTCCCGAAGTTGATCAGAAACACGTTCTCGAGCATTGGATACATCTCTCCCAGGAAACGATGGGTTCAAATCTCTCGCCTGATATTTCCGAGGGAACCTGTACGATGAAGTACAATCCACGAATCAACGAGGAAATGGCAGAGTCCGAAAACTTTGCCGAGGTGCATCCCTTTCAGGATAAAAGCACGTGCCAGGGCGCACTGGAAATTATATACAAGTTCGAGCAGATGATCAAGGAAATATCTGGAATGGATCGTGTATCGTTCCAGCCTGGTGGTGGAAACCATGCGGTTTTTACTGCTTCTTCGATCATGAGGGCATATCATGCGAGCAGGGGTGATACGAAGCGAGATACTATCATTACCACGATTTTTTCACACCCCTGTGATGCGGCAACTCCGGCTACAGCAGGTTATAAAGTCGTGACCATTTATCCTGATGACAGAGGTATCCCTGATCTTGAGGCCTTCAAGGCTGCGGTCAAGGATGCAGGCGAACATTTCGCCGGTATTTTCATGACAAACCCTGAGGATATCGGGA
The DNA here is from genome assembly GCA_964424795.1 of uncultured Spirochaetota bacterium. GTDB lineage: Bacteria > Spirochaetota > B62-G9 > B62-G9 > DRHN01 > CAYRKG01. The sequence goes on along the minus strand of CAYRKG010000042.1, from coordinate 1,631 downwards.
TTTTCAATCCAAAGGTGGATGAATTCGTAAAAATAGCACACAATGCCGGTGGTCTGTGCTTCTACGATCAGGCAAATGCAAACGCATTCCTGGGGGTCACGCGAGCACGGGAGGCTGACTTCGATATGTGTCACTTTAATATTCACAAAACTTTCGGAACACCTCACGGATGTGCCGGACCTGCAAATGGAGCCATTTGTGTCAGAGGCTATCTAGAGAAATTTTTACCGGTCCCGATGATTGGATTTGATGGAGGCAAGTACTATCTGGATTATGACAGACCGGACTCCATTGGAAAGATCCGGGACTTTTATGGAACAACCGGAGTAATTCTCAAAGCCTATACATGGACGATACACATGGGAGCTGAAGGTTTGAGAGAATGCGCTGACGTATCCGTCATTAACAACAACTATATGCGTAAAAAGATACTAAAGATCAAGGGCCTTGGAGAGGCCTTCGCCGATAACGGCATCAAGAGGATGGAGCAGATACGCTATACCTGGGAGCAGCTTCAAAAGGATACTGGCGTAGGTACAGAGGATGTTAACTGCCGCCTCATCGACTTCGGTATACCCTGGTTCTGGTCATCCCACCACCCATGGGTTATTCCCGAACCCATGACGCTGGAACCTTGCGAGACCTTCAGCAAGGCTGACATCGATTCATACGTTGATACTGTCAAGTATATTGCTGAGGAAGCCTATAGGGACCCTAATATCGCGAAGACAGCCCCTCACAACAGCTGTACTCACCGGGTCAAGAACCCCGAGGAATTCGACGATCCTGACAAATGGGCTGTCACGTGGAGAGCCTATCTCAGGAAAAAGGGAAAAAAATAATCAATTAACAGTGATGGAGCCTGATCGAAGGAGTCCGGTCAGGCTCCATCTTATATGAATCAGCATTAGTATAGATCTATGAAACAAGAGGTAACTGTATTATATGAAATGTCTTGGCCTGATTGTTAATCCTATCGCAGGAATAGGAGGACGAGTTGGATTAAAGGGAAGTGACGGAAAGGAAATGCTTGAGCTTGCTAAAAAGCTGGGTGCTGTTCCCGAATGTCCCGATAAGGCTCTGACTGCGTTGAAACAGATAAAAAAGAATTATAACAGTGACATTGAAATAATTACTTACCCGGCAACAATGGGGGAGTTCGAAGCCCGGGACGGTGGTTTTGATCCGAAGGTAATCGGTAAAATTAATCCAGAAGAAACGACCGCAGAAGACACAATTCAGGCGGCAAAGAATATGAAAGAGGCAGGAGTAGATCTTATCTTTTTTGCTGGGGGTGATGGAACAGCACGGAATATCTTTGATGCTCTCGGTGAAGAGAGGTTTCCGGTATTGGGAATTCCGGGGGGATGTAAAATACACTCTGCAGTTTATGCCATTAACCCGAAAACCGCTGGAGATCTGGTGGTTCAGTTTCTGGAAGGCAAGGTGAAAGACCTCAGGCTTTCCGAGGTCATGGACATTGATGAAGATGCTTTCAGGCAGGGAGTAATCACTGCAAAACTGTATGGATACCTGTACGTTCCTAATGAGATGAGAATGGTTCAGAACATGAAGAGTGGACGCGGCTACAGCGAAGAAGCAGCCCTGGATCAACTTGCACAGTATATGGC
>CAYRKG010000041.1:23480-45044 GCA_964424795.1 uncultured Spirochaetota bacterium | reverse complement strand
ATTGTACTGTGAAAACTATTAATTCCAAAATTATCCGTAATGCTGTAAATGCTCGCAGAGATGAAATCATTGATTGGCTCAAAACACTCATCAGTATCCCAAGTGAAAATCGCCCCCCTGCTGGATTCGAATGGGAAGCTCAGAAATATATTGAGAATGAATGTAGGAGCCTTGGCTGGAATACAGATGCCTTTGCTCCTGATGAGGTGCAGGATATTGAAAAGCATCCTGCATGGCTTGAAGGAAGAGATTATTCCAGGAATCGAAAGAATGTTGTTGCCACATGGCAGGGAAAGGGCGATGGGAGTTCGCTCTTATTCAGCGGACATATGGATGTAGCTCCCTATGAACCTGACAATTGGAAAATCTGTCGACCATACAAACCGGTTGTGAAGGAGGGGAGGCTTTATGGGAGAGGATCAGCTGATATGAAAGGAGGTATGACCGCAGCCTTTTGGGGCCTCAAAATACTGAAGGAACTTGGCTTTGAACCAGAAGGGGATATTGTCTTTGAAAGCGTTGTTGATGAAGAGTTTGCAGGTGGTAACGGCACACTGGCTTCGCGCCTGAAGGGATACAATACTGATCTTGCTATCCTTACTGAACCGACAAGAATGGAGGTCTGTCCTGCATCTCTTGGTGCCTTTCTTGGAGATCTCATAATCCAGGGAAAAGGGGGTATGCCATATATGGGATCTTCCATTCCCAATCCAATAAATGGTGCTTCGCGGGTAATTGATCTTTTTTCCCAGTGGCAGCAGGAGTGGCGAGGGATGAATGAACATCCCCTTTTCAAAGAACCTGGAAAGGAGCTCAATGTTATTCTCTGGAATATAGATTCGAAAGAGGCTGATGAGTTTACTCAGATGGGAACACCTCTGATCGCAAAGATTTCATGGATTACATGGTGCCACCCTGGTATGACAGAAGCTGAATTTTATCGTCATTTTCAGAAGTTCTGGGATAAGCAGGTAGAAAACGATCAGCATCTCAAACCATTCAAAATAGAGATAAAGCCTACCTTCCATTATGTAAAGGCATGGGAGACAGATGTTAAGAATCCTGCTGTCCAGATTGTTATTGATATTTTTGAACAGTATGAAGGTAAAGAACCTGCTATTGGTGGTGCACCCTTTTCATGTGATCTTGCAATTTATGGAGAAAATGGTAAAATGCCAGCTGTAATTATTGGGCCCAGGGGTGGAAATCTACATGCACCAGATGAATGGGTGATGATTGAAGATATATTTTCACTCACAGGAATTTTTTCATGGCTTGCATTTTCATGGTGCGGCTGAAAACTTTAAATCATTAAGTGACAGAGGAGGATTGTATGGCTGAAATTAATCTACGCTCAACAATAAAGGGTTCTATGCTGGAGGGTTTTTTACCGAAGGGCTGGGCTCTAGAGAAGATTGATAAGTGCTGTAGTCTTAAGCCAGAGAAGATATATAGAAGGGAGAGATTCTGGAACAGTAAGTTCAATATTGAATCCTGTAAAGGCCTTGAGGACTTTAATACACTGATGGGACATGAAATTGCGATGGAGATAAAAAGGGCAAAAGATGAAGGGAGGGAAATAGTTTTTATTCTACCTGTAGGGCCGATGGGTATGTACAGGTGGACAGTATATTTTCTTACGAAATGGGATATTGATTGTAAACATGTTCACGGTTTTAATATGGATGAGTGGAGTGATTCAGAAGGAAATACCCTTGCAAAATCAAACCCAGGAGCATTCCAGTATGCAATGGAGCATGCCCTTTACAAAAAGCTGGGTTCATTAACAGTTCCTGAAAAGCAGAGACATTTTGCCACAAAAGATAGCCTGCCTGACTATGGAGAACAGATCTTTGAACTAAAGGATAAGGGAGCAAAGCTCGTTGTTGTATATGGAATAGGAAGGGTCTTTCACATAGCATTCTGGGAGCCTCACTTCGCAGGAGAGTTTTCATCTGAAGCAGAATGGAAGGCCCAGACTCACAGGATTGCTGCAAAGTTACATCCATTGACCGTAGAACAAAACGCTATTACAAGCTTCAAGAGTAGAACAACACTGGTTTCAGCCAGAGCAAACACAATTGGTCCTGGATTGTTCCTTAAGGCTGATTATGCAATTGGTGGTGCTGATGGTACACTTGGCCGTGGTATGATGTGGCAGGGAATGAGTTTGTGCGTGACTTTAAAGTATGGACCAGATATATGGGTTCCATCGAGCTTTATGCCAACCCTGCCTGGAGTATTGTTTTTTCTGGAAGAACTTGCAGGTCCACTTAACCCAGAGTTACATTAAAGTTCGAGCTTATGAGTAAAAATATATTTCGATTCCGGATAGAATATCTCCTTATGATTATTGCAACCTTCTTCTGGGCTCTTGGTCACCCTTTGGGGCGAATTATTGTAAGGAAGATACATCCATTTCAGCTGGGGAGTGTAACACTTACAACAGGATTTATAAGCATAATAATCTATATGACTTTTACAGGGAGATTAAAATCTATTTTTAAGCTATCGGTCTATGATTTTCTTTTATCTCTCCTGCTTGGAGTTTTTGGATTCTTCTTATATCAGATTTTTACATTTAGTGCCCTTGCCAGAATTCCAGCGTCGATGAACGCAATACTTGTTGCTACCAATGTGATATTCATAGCTCTATTAGCTCCTATATTTTTAAAAGAGAAGATCAGTATTTATAGAACCCTAGGAATACCCATAGCTATGGCAGGAGCAGCTTTTGTTATTTTCAATCGTGGTTTTACCCTCGACCAGAATGTGGCTCTCATTGGATGCTTGTTCTCAATTTTTGCGGCAATGACATTTGCCCTTTATTCCATCTTTGCCAAGAGGATTCTCTCACGGAACGATCCAATTGTCGTTGTTGCCATTGCTCTCTTTTCTGGCGCAGTTCTGCTCATAATCCTTTCTTCATTTACTGTTGGACTGCAGCCCTTGCTTTTTTCAGGAGCCCGGATATGGTTGCTGATGGTTCTTCTTGGTTGTGGAATGATAGGGGTAAGTTATCCAATATGGTTCGCATGTCTGAAAAGAATGGAGGCAACGCATATCTCTATCTATATTTATATGACGCCTGTATTTGCTGTTATTCTATCCCTTGCCATTTTAAAAGAGACATTTTTGTGGCCATTCTGGATTGGTAGTGCGCTTATCATAGGAGGTATTATCATCTCCAATCTTTCTGCATCCACGGAAAAGAGGTAGGTTTCATTGGAGGATCAGAATAAGACTTCAAATCCGTTATATCTATTGCGGGAAATTTCATTCCACCTTTCGACAACATTGGAAATGTCTGCTGCAGGAGGACCAATCCTGATATCTTTTAGAAACGGAGCAAGATTTTCTTTTCTACCCTCTGCTTCTATTTCAACCCTTCCGTCATAGAGGTTTTTCACCCAGCCTGTGATGCCGTACAGTTGTGCCTTTTTTATTGTAAAAAATCGAAATCCAACCATCTGGACTCTTCCAGATACCCATAAGTGGAGTGAGTAGCATTTGGAGTTTTCCATAGAGATACTTCTTATAACAAGAGATACTTCTTATCACAGCTATGAGGAAGATTCAAGCTGTTTAACGATCCTTTCTATCTGTTCTTTGTTCGTATAATCTGGATCGATCTGTAGAAGAGTTTTGAAAATGGTTAATGCATCTTTTTTATTTCCCTGCTTTAAAAAGAGGTTTCCCAGAGGTTCATAGGTTTGAATAAAATCTTTATCAGATTTAATTGCCCGTAGATACTCCGTTATGGCTTCGTTATCCTTATTAAGCTTCAAATATGCTGTACCAAGCCCATAATGGGCATCTGGAGATAGGGGGTTAATTTCAACTGCTACCTTAAACTGCTCTGCAGCCTCGCTGTAGAGTTCAGTTTTCAGAAGGGCATTTCCAAGATTTATCCGTGCTGCAAATGATTTTGGATTCAGGCTTATTGCCTTCCTCAATGTTGCTAGAGCCTTATCGTAGAGGTTGCTCTTTATGTAGATGTCACTAATATTGTTGTACGCCTCCATATATTCGGGATCAAGTTTTATCGCATTCTCATAGGCTGTAATTGCCTCATTATACTTTTTCAGGGATGCGTAATTGTTACCAAGATTGTAATAGTACCTTTTATCTGTCATGTGTAATTCTATAGCCTTCTCAAGTTCCTCAACAGCAAGATCATACTTTTTCTCCATTTCGTATAGAATCGAAAGATTGTAATGCGTTAGATGACTCTCCGGGTCTATTCTCAGTGCTGTTTCATACTCCTTCTTAGCCTCATCATATAACTTTTTTGCTCTCAGAGCATCTCCATATTTAATATGAGCGTTTACATTGTCTTCTTCGTATGAAATGGCCTTTCTGTAATACTGAATTGCTTTGTCATAAAAGTTGTTTTCATAGTAGAGAAGTCCAAGGTTGATGAGGGCCTTTGTATAGTCCTCTTTTAATCCTATTGCCTGATTGTAGGCATTGATCGCCGTATTCGTTTTACCGAGTTTCTGTGCAGTAAGACCCAGGTTGTAGTAAGCCTGTGGATAGTCCTTTAAAAGTTCTGCCGCTTTTGTAAAGGATTTTAGTGCATCTTCATATTGGCGTCTGAGGTACTGAATAATACCAAGTTTGTAGTATGCCATTCCATTATTTGGATCAAGCTCCAGAGCTTTTCTGTATTCTGAGATGGCACTTGAGATTAGATCCTGTTTGTCATATATCTGACCAAGTGTGAAATGTGGCTGAGATAGAGTCGAATCCAGGGCAATAGCCTTCTTGCTCGAATCGATAGCCTTCTTTATGTTTTGTTGCGATGAGCTGTCCTCTGAAAAATAGCTTGCACCAAGGTAGGAAAGAACCATCGCATCCTCTGGGTTTAAACCGATCGATTTTTCAAAGTTATCGATTGCACATCTGAAATCATTCTTCTCATAGCAGCTTTTCCCTTTCATGAAGTAATCAAGGGCCTTTCTATTTCTATCTTCCCTTTCCTTTTCCAGGTCTACCTTTTTCGGCTCTTCTTTAACGGTTTCCTTTTTTGGAAGAGTTTCTTTTATTGTAGTAACTACTTTATCAAGCTTGTTCTCCTCCCTCTTCTCTTCCTCCTTTTTAATGGACTTCTTTTTTTCAAGAACTTCTTCAAGGAGAGCCTGAGCTTGTTTATTTCCTGGCTCTCGCAACAATACCTGTTCCAGCTGTATTCTGGCTAACTCGTACTCCTCTTTATCGAGGTAATACTTAGCTAACTTCATAATATTTTCAACTTTATTTATTTCAGGCTCTACTTCAACTTTAGTTACTTCTGGCCCTACCTCAACTTTCTCCTTTTTTAATCTCGGCAAAAGGAAAATCGTTCCCCCTCCGATGAGGAGAAGAACGATAATGATTGTTAAAATAAAAAAGAATCTCTTATTATTTGCCATTCTTTGGTACCTTATCTCTCTATCTCTTGAATCGATAGATCATCGATTGCCTCTTCGCTTGTCTCCAGAACGTTCTCTGTTCTGTTTATCAGTTTGTCAAGCTCACCCATAACCTCATCCATGAGATCTTTATCCAGTCCTGTTTTTTCATTGATCTCTTTTGGCGGAGGTTTTGGTTTTTCGAGCTCCTCCCTGAGGTATGCTATCGCCTTTTCAATATTATCATATTGGGGAGTTTCTGGGTATTTCTCAAGATAGGTTTCCCATTGTATTATGGTTTTTATATAGTCACCTGCTTTGTAGTAGGCATTGCCAGCATTGAGATATGAATCATAGAGGCTTGGATCGTACAAAACTGCTTGAGAATACATCTCTGTTGAAAACTTGTAATTTTGTTTTAAAAAATAACAGTTTCCGAGATTATAGAAAAAAGCCCCCTTCTTATCAGTAAAGTCGAGACCCGTGGTGTAGTTTAGAATAGCTTTGTCCAGCTCATTGATCTGATAGTAGATGTTGCCAAGATAGAAATAAATTTTTGGATTGCTTGAATCGATCTTTTTTGCCTCTTCAAGATGGGCAGAAGCTAATTCAAACTCATTTTTCTGATAGTAACTCAAGCCCTTGTTAAAAAACTCGCTTTCAGAGGCATATATGCCGAAGAATAGATTAAATAATATTAAAATAGAGAGGATTGGAATATATCTGAGTTTCATATACAATACAATAATCTTTTTATTTTTGTTTGACTATATAATCTAATTAATAGTATCGTATAAAATAACAGATGTCATAATGCAAAATACTTATCAGTGACGAAAGATTAAGGATGGGCCATGAGTAATTTAATAATCTTTGCATTGGTATTTGGTGGTGCAGGATTTGCAATTTTTCTTTTTTTTCTTATTAAGACAGTAGTCAGTCCCAAAAAACTGCGGGTAATACAAAACTTGATTGATAATAAAAATATAAAGTCTGCAATAAAACAGGCAAAAATGCTTCTGGCACGAAACGAGAGAAATGTGGATGCTCACTGGTACCTAGGGGAATGCTACAGGGCTGAGAATAGAACCGGTCTTGCTGTTGTGGAATATAAATATATTACGAATGCTGGTACTTTTACCAATACTGCAACCAAGGCTAAGGTTCGCAGGAGGCTTGCAGAGGAATATCTGAAACTTGGTCAAATTGATGAAAGCCAGAAAGAGTATATACTGCTTTCAAAAATCGAGCCCAACAACTATGAAAACTATTTTAATATTGCAAAACTTTTCGAAGAAAGAGACTATGCAGATCAAGCCTTAAAAAACTATATGAGGGCAATTTCAATCAATCCAAAACATGCAGAGACGCATATGAGAATGGGGAAACTATACTTTCAAAAGCAATTGATTACTGAAGCAAACAAGGCATTTATGACGGCCTTAAAATATAATCCCGGATTGTTTGCCTGTTACTACTATCTTGGTAAGATATCCAGGGCTGCAGGTGATACGCAAACTGCTTTAGCCCAGTTTGAGAAAGCGCAGAGAGATAACAATTTAAAACAGAGAGCCCTCCTTGAGCGGGGAAATATCTTTGTTATTAAGGGTGATCTTCCACATGCTATTACAGAACTTGAGAGAGCTTTAAAAATTGGAGAAGATGATATTCCAGTAGTTCTTGCAATACGCTATCTTTTAGCACGCTGTCATGAGGTAAATAAGGACCTTATGGAGGCTATTAAGCATTGGGAAAAGATATATGAGAAAAACCCCAAGTACAGGGATGTTGCAGAGAAACTGGCTCTTTACAGTAACCTGAGATCAGACGATAAGATTAAGGACTTTTTAACAGCTTCACAATCGATTTTTCAGGAGCAGAGTACATTGATTGTTCAATCAATGGGCCTGGCAGTTCAGGATGTTTTTCTGAAAAATCAGGATCTTGTTGAGATATTTGCATTGGAACCGCAGAGTAGATGGAGAGATGCAAAGAGGACTACTATAATTGCCAGAGTATACCGCAGTGCGGAAGCTATTAGTTATGACGATATTCGCGGTTTATACGATTCGATGAGGAAAATAAATGCTATGAGGAGTATTTGTATTACTGCCAATAAGTTTACGAAGAGTGCTATTGAGTTTGCTCAGATAAGACCTATTGATCTTGTTGATAAGGAGGAATTAACCAAGCTTTTACACAGTATTTCGGAATAGGCCCATCCGAATAAATGGATTATACACAAAGAATATTTTCACCCTCTCACATTATTAGCATCCTTAAAAAAAACAATCTCTCCTGTACGAGCAAATTCGGTCAGAACCTACTCATTAACAGAGATATTGCAGAACGCATTCTAAAATACTCAGCCTTAAAAAAAGAGGATTCTGTTCTTGAAATCGGTCCCGGTTTAGGTCCTTTAACGTTTATGATTGCCAAACGTACAAAGTGTGTTATTGCTTGCGAGGTTGACAGGGGATTTGCCCGTTTATTAAAGAAAAAAGCGGATGATCTTGAATATAGAAATATTTCTGTGATCAATAAAGATTTTTTAAAGCTACAAAAAAAAGATATAGCAGGACCACTATTTCCAAATAAGGTTATCAGTAATTTTCCTTACAGCATAGGAATAAAGGCCATCTTGAAGATTATCGATGAGTTTCAAATTATAGAGAGGATTACAGGAACTGTACAGGAGGAGCTTGCTGAGAGAATTACCTCAAAGCCTGGCAGAAAAAGTTACTCATGGGTTTCGGTTTACCTTCAGTATAAGGCACATATACAACATATTGAAAAGCATATTTCACCTCAAAACTTCTTTCCTGTACCTGAAGTATATAGTTCGATAATTAACATAGAACCTCTAAACAGAGATTCTTCAGTAGAGGATAAGTTTTTCAAAACAATCGTGAAATCTGGGTTTTCGAGCAGGAGAAAGAATCTTGTAAATAATTTATCTTCTTTAAATATGAATATTGGAAAAGAGAAACTGGCTATTATCATTTTTGAACTTTTTCAGAATAAAAAGGTAAGGGCTGAAGAGTTAACAGTTAAAGATTTTGTAAAACTTTCTCAAGTTTTAGTGCAGTTTTCTCACAAACTGATTAATAGGGAAGTTCATTAGTGATAGGATAATGCATTGGATGTTATTAGGTGTGAGAAAAGCGTTACTATCCGAAGGATAGTCACTTTCCGAAGGATAGTCACTTTCCGAAGGAAAGTCAATCCCCTAGCATTATATTTAAAGTATTTTGTGAGAAATGGGGGTTAGTGAGTTTTGTTAAAAGGCCGTGGTTCAATACGACCTATAAATGAAGTATGTGAAAGTGAATAGATTAAGAGAGCTCCCCATATTAAGCCAAAGCTGATAAGATTGGTACTGGTGAAGGGCTCTTTGAAAACTATAACAGCAAGTAGGAGCATTAAGGTTGGGCTTAAATACTGAATAAATCCAATCATTGATAGGGGGATCCTCCTTACCCCATGGGCAAACCAGATTAACGGAGTTGCGGTTATAATTCCCGATCCAATAAGTAATAGGTGAAGGAGGGTTGAAACTTTACCAAAGGCGCTTGTTCCCTGAAATCCCTGTAAAACTAGATATGCAAGTACTATTGGCGAGAGGATGGCAGTTTCTACTGAAAACCCCATGAGAGAATCTAAATGGGCAGTCTTTCTTAATAGTCCATAGGCACTAAAGCTTAACGCTAAAGAGAGGGCAATCCATGGAAACTTCCCATATTGAATGGTCATGTAAAACACTCCTATAAATGCAAGAAATACTGAAATAACCTGTAAAAACTTTAGGCGTTCCCTTAGAAATACTATTCCCAGGATGACATTTATAAGTGGATTGATAAAATATCCCATGCTGCTTTCCACTACATAATTTGCATTGACTGCCCAGATATATATAAACCAGTTGATACCAAGAAAGAAAGCGCTGAGAGTACATCTTGCGCTGATTCTCCCGGAAGAAAAGACTCTTTTCATTTCAGGCCAGCGTTTTTTTATTGAAAGCAGAAATGAAACAAAGATAAAAGACCAGAAAACCCTGTGGGCAAGTATCTGAGGTGAGGGAACCTGTTTCAGAGCTTTCCAGTAAAGCGGTAGAAGTCCCCAGGCTGTAAAGGTTCCTACTGAATACCATACCCCAATTACTTTCTCGCTTTTTTTGTTGATTGATTTCACTTTTTTATTCATAAATATATATTTACTGTAATTAAAAAATAATGGGCATTTTGGTGACTGCTATTTGAGCTCTACCTGATAATTTCAGCATCTCTGGTTAAATCACTTATAACAAACATTGCATTATTAAAATCTCATGAGCTTAACATATCTTCAACAAGTTTTCTAATATTATCAGGTGCCTGAGCTCCTATCTTTTCGATAGTTTTTGAGGCTACAAAAGAAGCAATTCTTCCACACAATTCGATCGAATATCCTTTCATTAGTCCATAGATGAAGCCTGCTGCAAAATTATCTCCTGCCCCTGTAGTATCTTCCACAGAGCTTTTAAAGACCGGGACTGAGGTAATGTTTTTTTTATTACCAATAATAGTATCTTTTTCACCATTTTTTATTACAGCCATGTCACAGAGCTTTCTTAATCTATTTATCCCTTTATCGATATTTGTTTTGGTCAATATCTGTGCTTCACTGGCATTTGCAAGTACAATATCAACATCTTCTTCAATTAATTTTAAGAAATCCTCCCGATATCTTTCAACTGCAAAGGGATCAGCAACATCAAATACTATTTTTACACCACTCTTTTTTGCTGTGTTAAGAGCATACCAGGTTGCTTCTTTCTGATTCTCCGTATCCCACATATAACCTGTAAAGTAGAAGATATGAGAGTTTTTTATTATATGGAGAGGCAGATCCTCCTTTTTAAACTCCCTGCAGACACCGAGATGGGTATTCATGGTCCTTTCTTTATCAGGTGTTATAAGTATGATGCTAGTCCCAGTATCTCCTTCCTCTTTTTTTAGGTATGAGATTACTCCTTTTTCCGTGATCTTTTCCTGAAAAATAGCTCCCAACTCGTCATTACCGATCTTTCCAGCTAATGCTACATTAAGCCCGAGAAGGGCCAGTGTTGCGATAGTGTTCGGACAGGAGCCTCCTACCTGCATCTCCTTTTTTTTATCCTTTATAGCTCTTAGTAACCGTGCCCTTTTGTTCTTGTCTATTAAGTGCATTATACCTTTGTTGAGACGATTGAGCCTTAGAAAATCTTCATCAATGTGTACAAGGATATCTACAAGAGAATTTCCAAGACCTGAAACATCAATCTTCATTTTTCTGAAATTCCTAATGCAGACAAGCTACATTCACGATTATCAAGGTACTGAGGCGGATGTCGATTTTTAAACCATTTACAGTATCTTTAATATTAAAATTTCAAACTGACAGGCTTAAACCACAATATTGAAATTCACATATTTGTCTTTTTTCTAATTTCTGCAAACCCTGGTTTTATTACATTATAGATAATGTCGATCCTATCAGGAAAGTGAAAAAAGGCACTTTTCATTGCCATCAGGGTTAGCTTTTCTATATCTCTTAGAGAAATATTGTAGTATTTAACTGCCTTTAAAAACTCATCTGTAAGGGTAGTTTTACTCATAAGCCTGTTGTCTGTATTAAGAGTGACTCTGAAGCCATGTCTGAAAAAGGTTGGGAAAGGATGGTACCTCAGGTCCGGAACAGAACCTGTATGCACATTACTGGATAAGCATATTTCAAGAGGAATCCTTCTGTCAAGAACAAACTGTGAAAGGTTTCCCATTTCAAGAATCTCACCATCCTGGGCCATAATATCATGTTTTAGTTTAATCCCATGGCCTATCCTGTGAGTGCCGCAGTACTGGAGTGCCTGCCAGATCGATTCCTTGCCAAAAGCTTCACCTGCATGTATAGTAATGTAAAAATTGTTCCTTTGAATATATTGGAAAGAATTCAGATGGTCCTTTGGAGGATAGCCGAGCTCATCTCCTGCAAGATCAAATCCCACAACTCCCTGATCGCGATAGCGTACTGCCAGTTCTGCCATTTCAAGGGAGTTCGAAGGGGGCATATTTCTCATAGCGGAAATTATCAATCCAAACTTATTTCCAAACGAGCGTGCACCATCCTTCAAACCACGAATAACTGATTCAACGATCTGATCGTAGCTTAATCCCTTTTTTGTATGGAAGACAGGGGAGAATCTGGTTTCTACATAAACGACTCCGTCATTCTTCATATCCTCCATCATTTCATAGGAAACTCTATGAAGTGCCTCTTCTGTCTGCATTACTCCGGTTGTAATGGCAAAACTATCGAGATAATCCTTTAAGCTCTTTTTATTTGCTCCCTTACAAAGCCACCCAGCAAGCCTTTTTGGTTCCTGTTCCGGGAGCTTTAAGTTCACTTTTTTCGCAAGTTCAATAATAGTCTGGGGACGTAAGCCTCCATCAAGATGGTCATGCAAAAGAACCTTGGGGCAATTCCTTATAGTATCCTTTGTTAGTTTTACCCCTACCTTTTCTTTATCATTTTTCATAAAAGATTATCTATATTATAAGATTTCCATTTAATATAATTAAAAATAGATGAAAGTAAAGATACTTGATTAGATGTATGAGTGAATAAATTAAGGTAGATAGGTCTTTTGTTAGAGTACGTTTGCCGTCAGATTGAGCTTATTGTAAGATTTTCCTCCATGAATCTTTTTTAACTTCTGGAAGATTAAAATATCCGGTAATTAATATAAAATTCGATTTTTCAATGAAATTGTAATGACGATTGATCAGTTTATCATCATTATTGACATGAAGGGTTTTATAAGTAAAATAAATAGTATATGAGATTGCAATCTTACTCTGGTTAAAATTATGTCTTTGAAATTTTTACTTCGTGGAGCCATAATCGGTATTTCAATTGCAGCACCTGTTGGTCCGATTGGTATACTCTGTATACGCCGTTCCTTTATATACGGGCGTTTGGTAGGTTTTATATCCGGTTTAGGAGCTGCAACAGCAGATGCAATTTATGGATGTATTGCCGGTTTTGGTCTTACATTTATATCGCACATACTAATCGAACAGAAGATTTGGGTACGTCTTGTAGGTGGAGTTTTTTTATTCTATCTTGGTATTAGAACGTTTTTTACAAAGCCTGCAGATGAAGCTGCTGTATTAAGGTTTGATACTCTCAGTGGTTCATATTTTTCAACATTTTTTTTAACTCTGACAAATCCAATGACAATTATTTTTTTTACAGCAATATTTACAGGATTAGGTGTTGTAGCAAAAAGAGGAGATTATTTATCAGCGAGTTTAATCGTACTGGGAGTTTTTACAGGCTCAGCAAGCTGGTGGCTTATACTGAGCAATATTGTAAGCCTTTTCAGAAAAAGGGTTACTAAAAAGGGATTGCAATGGATAAATAGGATTGCAGGTGCCTTAATCTTTGGATTTGGAGCAGTTGCATTTATAAGTGCAATATCATAAATATATATAAAGGAAGAGGGTGTTGTTCATTTTTCTTAAAACAATTAAATCAAATATAAAAGAATCTATAAAAAACTGTATAAGTAAGAAATAAAAACGGGAATCGTACAATGTGGGAAGGGAATATTATGAAAGAAATAGTATATAAACCAATAGGTGTAATTCATTCTCCATTTAAGGATATTAGAGGAATACCAGTACAACCAGCAGCTGCTAAGGGTATTGCTGGGACTGTTGAGGTAGAACCAGCATATATAGAAGGGCTTAGAGATATTGAAGGATTTTCATACATTATCCTAATCTACCATCTACATTTATCAAAAGGCTATAAATTACAGGTAGTGCCATTTTTGGATGACTGTTTTCACGGGGTATTTTCGACCAGGGCACCGAGACGTCCTAATCCGATTGGAATCTCTATCGTAAGACTCATAAAGGTTGAAGGAGGCATTATTCATATCGAGGATATTGATATCTTAGATGGCACCCCTCTGTTGGACTTAAAGCCTTATGTTCCAGAATTTGATAAGCGAGAAAAGGTGAAAATTGGGTGGCTTTCAAAGAATGTAGATAAAATATCCAAAACAAAATCAGATGAAAGGTTTAAAGAATAGCTTTTTATAAGATATAGATTTAATATATCTTAGTAATGCAAATAAAATCAGCTTATTAATGGTTACGGTTTCAATCAAAACCTTTATAGGATAAAGCTGTGTTTTTCAGATCCTGTTTTGTACACCCATGAGTTAAAATCTCGATTGATGTATGTGTAACAGGGGGTAGCCATGTTGTGCAAAAGAATCATTGTACTCTCACTTTTTTTATTCGCTGCTTTGTTTGTGTTTGTATCCTACCCGCTTCAAGTTAATGGCTCGGATCCTGAGTTTGTTTTCGATGAGATAAGCCTGTTTGAAGGTGGGTATGACCTTCCAGAAGAATCTCAGATTACCTATTCTACAAACTTTCCAAAGAGTACAACACGTTATGTATGGTGCAAGGTGGTTTTAAAAAATCTGCTTTACAATATAAGAGAACAACAGCATCAAGTGATCTGTCAATACTACGATGCTGATATGAGTTTGTTTGGAGAGATAGAGGATAGTTTTTTGATTAAGCCTGAGTGGGAGTATTCCTGGATTCCACTGGGTTTAGGATGGGAAGAACCTGGCAATTGGCCTGGTGGTACTTACACTATTCATGTCCTGATAGATGGGAAAAAGATAGGGGAGAAACAGTTTACCGTTTATAATGATATTCCTGAGCTTGAATTTGAATCCCTGCAGTTCTTTGAGTCCGGGTACGATGTTCCCGAGGTTTCAGAGCTCAACTATACGACGAGATTTCCCAAGAGTAAGACACGTTACATATATTTCATGGTGAATGTCAAAAATCTTCTTTGGAATAAAGAAAGCCAAATACCCATGATTATTGGACGTTATTACAATCCTGACGGAAGCTTTCTCGCTGATGTTGATGCGCTGGTTGATATTCCTGCTGATTGGGAATATGCGGATGTCTGGCAGGGTTGGGGATGGGATGAACCTGGAAATTGGTCTGATGGAACATATCGAGTGGAGATTTTGTTTGGGAACAAAAAGGTCGCAGAAAAACAGTTTTTTATCTATGATGACATTCTTAAAGAAGACTATGTATCGAGACAAGACATAAATGATTTAATTGACAGAGGTGTGGGCTACCTTGATAAAGGTGATTTTGACAGTGCAATTTTAGAGTTTAACAAGGCTCTTGAGATAGATCCGGGAAATGGGGATGCTTACTACAATCGAGGTGTAGCTTATTACGACAAAGGGGAGTATGAAAGAGCCATATCGGATTACACAAAAGCTATAGAGATAAACCCGAAGGATACTGATGCATACAACAATCGAGGTCTTATCTATTACGAAAAGAGTGATTATGAGAAGGCTATCTCGGATTACACAAAGGCAATAGAGATAGACCCGATGTATGCTGATACCTACTACAACAGAGCTCTTGCTTATTACAACAAGGGGGAGTACGACACTGCCATATCGGATTACACTAAAGTGATAGAGTTAAGCCCGAAGGATACTGATGCCTATAACAATCGAGGTATTATCTATTACGAAAGAGGGGATTATGACAAAGCCATTTCTGATTATACAAAAACAATAGAAATAGATCCGGGGTACGTTGATGCCTACTTTAATCGAGGCATTATCTATTACGATAGACAGGATTATGACAGGGCTATCTCAGATTACACTAAGGTAATAGAGTTAGATCCCAGGGATGAAGATGCCTATTATAATCTAGGTCTTGCCTATGATCAAAAAGGCAAGAAAGAGAGGGCCATAACAGATTACACCAAGGTCACGGAAAAGCCTGAAAAAGAAAAAGAGGAGCCTTTACAGAAACCAAAGCCGCTTAAGGAAGAGACAGTCGAAAAGAGGGGAAAGTATCTTGAGATAAAGGACATAGAGTTCGACAACATATTTCCAGTACTTTTCAAGTACTATGATGAACATCCAATAGGGAGAGCTGTATTACGTAACTGGGAAGATACTCCAATTACCAATATAAAAGTTAGTTTGCTGATAAAACGATATATGGATTCACCGAAAGAATGTAAGGCACCTTATGAACTTAAGGGCGGGGAGGAAAAAGAAATCGAACTTTATGCACTCTTTACAGATAAGGTTCTTGAAATAACAGAAGGTACAAAGGTGGCTTGTGAGATAATTTTAAATTATACGTATAATGGTAAATTGTATGAGAGCAGGGAAGTTGAGACAGTAAGGCTATTCGACAGGAATGCGACAATGTGGGATGATAACAGGAAAGCAGCAGCCTTTGTAACAGCCAGGGACCCTGCTGTGCTTAAATTTTCAAAGAACATCGCAGGAGCTATAAAGGAAAAGGGAAGCAAAGCAGTTAATCAAAATCTCAGAATGGCAATGGCAATACATGAGGCACTATCATTGTATAAGATGAGCTATGTGATTGACCCAATAACTCCGTATAAAGAGTTTTCAAAGAAAAAGATGATTGTGGATTTTCTTCAGTTTCCAAAACAAACTCTTGACTATAGAGCAGGAGATTGTGATGATCTGTCTATCTTGTACAGTGCAATGCTGGAATCTGTGGGAATAGAAACAGCATTTATAACAATACCTGGACATATATTTCTGGCATTTTCACTTGATATGAGCCCTGAAGAAGCGAGAAAGAGTTTCCTTCGGGCCGATGAACTGATATTCAGGGATAAAAATACATGGATTCCAGTAGAGGCTACTGCAATAGATGGTGGATTCTTAAATGCCTGGCAACTGGGAGCAAAACAATGGAGGGAGGCTGTTGCAAGGGAGAAAGCGGGTTTTGATCCCATGCATGATTCCTGGAAGGTGTATGAGCCTGTGGGACTGCCAGGAGAAGGAGTAAGAGTAGACTTTCCTTCCAGAGATAGCCTTGTAAAAGGCTATTTAGAGGAAGTTATAAAGTTCATAGACAGGGAGATATATCCAAGGATTGCGCAGATAAACTCCGAAATAAAGAAGAGCGGAGGGAGCCCAAAATCTATAAATAAGCTTGGTGTTTTGTATGCCAGATACTGGTTGATGGACAGAGCTGAAAGAGAGTTTAAGAAGATACTTTCAAAAAACGAAAACTATGTACCTGCATTAATGAACATGGGACATATCTATTATTTAAATGGAGATATGGAGAAGGCATTAGAATACTATGAAAAGGCTTCTGAAAGTGCCCCTGATAATCCGATAGTGCTCCTGAGTATTGCACGCGCAAACCACGAGCTGGAGAACTACGGTACTGTAAGGAGGGTATACGATAAGTTAAAACTGGTAGATCCGGATCTGGCAATACAGTTTGCCTATCTGGATATGAGAGGAGAGGAGGCTGTCCGAGCAGCTTCGATAGGCAGTTTAAAAGAGATAGTGGTATGGGAGGAAGAATAGAGGATAATGATAAATGGAGGGCTTTTACTTATGTATGTAGTGTTATGCTATGGTGACTCAAATACCTATGGAAGGGATCCAATTACTAAAAAGAGAATGGATAGAGACACACGATGGCCGGGTGTGCTACAGAATGCTCTTGGAAGCGATTATCATGTAATAGAAGAGGGATTGAATGGCAGGACAACAGTATGGGATGATCCTGTAAGGGGGCATGGAAAGAGAAATGGAAGTATCTATCTGTTGCCCTGCCTCGAATCTCATTGTCCCATCGATCTTGTTATCATGATGCTTGGCACAAACGATCTTAAGGCGCGTTATTCTGTAACTCCCTACGATATCGGAGAGAGTATCGGTTTTTTGATTGAGATAGTACAGAGAAGCAGGTGTGGCAGAGATGACTCATCACCAGAAATACTTCTGCTCGCTCCTCCTCCTCTTGGGAAGGTCTCTTCCGATTACTCAGAAACATTTACTGGCGGTATAGAAAAGTCAAAGGAGCTACCTTCGTATTACAAGACTATTGCAGAGCAGTACGGATGTCACTTTTTAGATACTTCGACTGTTATTCAATCTAGCAGAATCGATGGTCTTCATATTGATCCCGAGGATCATAAAACTCTTGGAAAAGAGGTTGCAAAGATTGTCCAAAAGATTTTAACTCCTTGAATTATCACCCAATAACGCTTTCTTAAGTTAAGACATATTTTTATCTTAAATTCATCACACCACCGTCAATATCATATGTGGCACCTGTAATAAAAGAAGAATCATCGGAACAGAGATAGAGTGCCAATTTAGCAATTTCTTCAGGTTTGCCCATCCGGCCAATTGGTTGAAACTTTGATAGTGCTTCAAATACTTCCTTTTCCCTTCCCGCATAGTTTTTCTTCAGATAATCATCAACAAATGGGGTATGCACCCTGGCGGGGCAAATACAGTTACAGCGAATATTCTTCTTTATATAGTCTTTTGCAATAGACAATGTCATTGATAAAACAGCACCCTTGCTCATCGAATAAGCAAAACGCTCTGCAATACCAACTTTAGAGACAATAGAAGCCAAGTTTAAAATCACACCTCCACCGCTCGCTACCATAGAAACGATAATTTCCCTGCTAACGAAGTATACCCCTTTAACATTCACACTGTAGAGATGATCTATTTCTGATGGCATTGTTTGTTCAATATTACCAACATGCGATATTCCAGCGTTATTAACTAAAATATCAATGCATTTCTCATTTTTTAAAACAAGTTGTACTGCATTTTTGACACTGGTTTCATCAGAAACATCACAATGGATGAATTTTCCCTCTTCTCCTGTTTGAGTGATGTTCTCCTGGGTTGTCTTACCCAGATCATCGTTGATCTCAAATATATAAACCTTTGATTTTTCCTGGGCAAATAATTGGGCGATACTTTTTCCAATTCCAGAACCTGCTCCCGTTATCACGGACACTTTGTTATTCAGTTTACCTGACATGATCAAAATCCTTTAAAGAAGGTTTGTGGAGAAAATTATGATAACCAAGTTTCATGGGATTGATCGACTTGGAGTTATATTCTAACATATCTGCAGCGAATCGTAAAGGAGAAGAAGTAGTTTTTAAAAGATATGGATATGGGGGTAGTATAAAGAAAGCCATTCATTCTAGCTCCTATATCCTGGATTACTCAGGTTTTCTACAGTCACATTCCCCGCAATCTCACAGACAACCACTGCGGTATCGATGATTCCTTTTCTCATAGCATACATTGATATCTCTGATACTCCATATGGTATGGCTGTATTACTTCTTGAGAGTTCATGCTCATCTGTAAAATAACATTATTTAAATTTTTGTTGACAATCGACTTGTGCGGATTAGAATATTAAAACGATTCAGAGGATAGTGCCATAAGAGTAATAATACTTCTGGATCGTTTACAAGGATTATTGCCCACCTTCGTTATCTCAATACTTGCCGCTGTCCAGGCATTGGGTCAGGAAAGTGAGCTTGTTTATAATACCATTAGTATAGTCTTTGAAATAAAAAGGAGGTCTTAGCAATGATAGTAGTTCGTGTATCAATGATAATTCGGCGTGGAAAGAGGAATGAGGCTATCAAGCTGCTTAAAGAAAGAGATGAGATTTTAGAGAAGGAAGGGATCCCCAGAGCAACCAGGATGTATGTAAGGAAACTGGCTTCTCCGATGTCCCCCGAGATCATTCGGGAGTATGAGTTCCAGAACTTTGTTGACTACCAGGAAGCATGGGCCGAAAGGCTTACACCAACCTCGGATACGAAGAAGTGGTCTGCAAAGTTTGATTCTCTGGTAGTCCCTGGATCGATGGGTTATGAGATATATGAGTTAGTCTAGAGGTAATTCAAATATTTATTTTAGATAATTTAATTAAAATTATTTAGATTAAATTTGACAACTATTTTATTTATTATAAAATAGTATTTATAGTAGTACTAAGACGATTCAGGGGATATTGCCATGAGAGCGATAGAACTCCTGGATCGTGTACAAGAAGTAAGTCCTACCTTTATTATCTTCATACTTGCCGCGATCCAGGCATCGGGTCGGGAAAGTGAGCTTGCTTACAATGCCTTCCATATTTTTCTATTCCAGAAAGCCATTGAAGTATTCAATCATCTAAGGGAATTTATAGCCCCTTTCAGGCAGATCCCCTTTCACCTCATGTGTTTTTCTGTAATATACTAAAGATGCACCTATTAGAAGTGAAGTCATTTTAACAGATTCTATAAGGTCTGATCTAGATATTCAACTATCTGTATAATTAGACTCAATAGAATAGTTACAGTTATCAAGACCTGTTATAACAGGAAAGAGAGTATTTTACAACAATGCTATAAACATAATACAAGCTCATATTCGACAGACACCTTTCCTAATAAGTAGGTTCCAGCCTTGTGATCTGATAGTATTTAAGGTTTACAGGAGGAATGAAAATGAAAAAAATATTTTACATTTTCTGCATTTTAGGATTGGCCACTTCAATTGGTTTTTGCCAGGACATAATTACAATTGAGCAAGATCAAGTTAGATTTAACATTGAGGGTAAGGAGGTTGTAAAGGTAAAATCCAATGGATTGTTAGGTCCTGCAGGTCCACCAGGCTCGATTGTTATGTGGCCTGCTGAGGCCGTTCCGGACGGTTACCTGGAGTGCAATGGTAACACAGTATCTAGAACATTCTATGCTGATCTGTTTGCCGTAATAGGTGTTATGTATGGTAGTGGTGATGGAAGTACGACATTTAATTTACCGGATTTAAGAGGATATTTTGTAAGAGGCTGGAATCACGGTGCTGGTAACGATCCAGATGCGGGTTCAAGAACAAATAGAGGCGATAGTGCTGCGGGTGATCATGTTGGAACAAAACAAGATGATAAATATAGAAGCCATAATCATGGCTATCAATCTCTTATTAATTCATCGCCGACAGGTTATAACAATGCTAGAAACTATTATTCTGGTAAATATGTATCTGGTTATACATTAAATAGAGTTTCGACTTCATCTGGTGGTAACGAAACAAGACCAAAAAATATAAGTATGATGTTTATAATTAAATATTGATGAGCAGTTTTCTCTATACCAGAGGTAATACAGGTGACGACAGAGGTGTTTTGATGTTCAAGAGATGTACGCTTTTAATGTTTGCAGTTATAGTACTTCTATATAACATTCCATTACTCCTCTTCGGGCAAAAGGTAGAAAGTAATGGTTCTTTTACCTATCGGTTTCCTATTAAATTGCCTCCAGGGACAAACGGTATGGCCCCACAACTCTCCCTCATATATAACTCAAGGGTGGGAAATGGAATAATAGGAATGGGGTGGTCTATAGGAGGGCTTTCAGTAATAACAAGGGATACTTCATATCCTGTTAATTTCAATGATAATGATCATTATCTGTATAATGGGCAGAAGTTAATAGAAGTGGACGATGGATACTTTCATACAGAAAGAGAAAGTCACTTGAGGATAGAGGCCTTTAATTTAAACAGCTTTTCATCATACTGGGTAGTTACGCTTAAGAATGGTATGAAGATTTACTATGGCTATCAATCAACTGAGCACAACTCAAATAATCATGGACATATAAGTGCTGTAGGCAAAGCGGGAAAGGCACGTTTATGGGCACTGAGTATGGTAGAAGATGTATATGGAAATTACTATATAATTGAATATGATGAAGAAAAAGAGGAGGAGACCGGTGACTATTATCCTGTAAGGATAAACTATACGATGGGCAATGGTTTAATGATCTATCGTACTGTTGAGTTTTCATATACGGATAGATCTGATAAGGAGCTAAAATATATACCTACAAAGGTTATAATGAATAAAAGGCTTGAATGGATTAGAGTAAAGGCTGGAGATAATTTGATACGTAAATATCAATTAGAATACGAAGTGGGAAATTCCACTAAAAGGAGCCGATTGAAAAAGATAGTAGAATACGGCAGTGGTGAGGCCTCGCTTCCAGCTCATACCTTTGAATGGCAGGAGGGAGGAGAAGGTTATGAGAATACATTACTTGATTGGCATTATTACAGTATGCTGGCAAAGGATTGGAAGATAGTACCGGCAGATTTGAATGGGGATGGCAGAACAGATTTGGTGGCATCGTATACGGATGATCAAGGCTGGAGGACTTTTAGTATTATAAGCAATGGTGATGGGACATTTGGTAG
>CAYRKG010000041.1:0-23380 GCA_964424795.1 uncultured Spirochaetota bacterium | reverse complement strand
TAGTACCGGCAGATTTGAATGGGGATGGTAGAACAGATTTGGCAGCATCGTATACAGATTATCAAGGCTGGAGAACTTTTAGCGTTAAGTGCCCATCTAAAAATCCTGATTTTCTTAAAACAATCTTGAACGGTATGGGTGGAAAGATAAAGATCAACTATACTTCTGCTCCTCAGGTAGCAGGCGCAGTGGACGCTTCTAGTTCGCAATATCCAGTGATAGTAAATAAAAGCCCCAGTCAGCTAGTAACAACTATCACTCACAGTGATGGCCTTGATCAGGATTCGACAAAAAGATATGAATATTATAGAGGTATGATATATATGGGAAAACCATGGGAGAGGGTCGATCTTGGTTTTTCATTGATAAGAGAGATCAATGCAACAGGAAACTATAAAGAAATATATTATTTGCAAAATCCGCCTCTATATCATGGCCTTATTGATAGGAAGATTACGTATAATGCCTCAGGACAGAAATATAGAGAGATACAGTATAATTATTCACATGATGAAATCTACCCAGGTTATCCTGATATTAAGTTTATCTATAAAACAGATGAATATACGTATAATTTCGATGGCACAGGTGCACCAAATAATTACAGGATAGAGTATAAATATGACGAATTGGGAAATCTTAAAGAATTGAGAAACCACGGTGACACTGGTATTCTTTACGATGATATAGTGGTTAAGACAGAGTATGCATACAATCTAATAGATTATATTATGGTTCCCTGTAGAGTTAGGAAATTCAGTTATAATTTAGATGATATGTATGGGCTTTCATCTGAGGTTCGATATTACTATGATGTTAGTGAGACTATAGGAAATGTGGAGAAAGGTCTTCTTACCATAAGAGAAGATGAGAATGGTGGTGGTGTCGGAGTGATAACCTACGGCTATGATGTTGTAACAGCGTATGGTTATGATGAGTATGGAAACAGGATCTGGATAAGGGATGGGAGAATAAATAATGGTGAGTATGATGGTTATACCGTTCAGACTCAATATGATTCCCAATATAAAACATTAGTAGTATGTGAAAAAAATGCACTAGAACAGACAACAAGCACCACTTATAATTCACTGATGCTTCCGGTTGAGATCGAGGATATAAATGGTCAACTATGGAAAACAAAATACGATACATTTGGAAGGGTTACAGCGATCATATCTCCAGGAGATGATGATATTAACCCCACTACAAGAACAACTTACTATGATGCAATCGTTAATGAAAATGGTACTATCAGTAGGCCCATGTACATCAAAACAGAAATCAAAGAATCTATGGATGAATACTTTGAAAACTATAATTATTATGATGGCTTTGGCAGGGTTATACAGGAAAAGAGTGGGACAGGTGAGGGTATGAATATGAAATGTATAACCGTTGATTACTATTATAATGAGAGAGGAAATAACTGGAAAACATCAGTTCCCTATATTACTAATAAAAGAAGTTATAAGAGACGGGATTCTTCAGTACCATGCACATATCAGGAATATGACGCACTCGGGAGGGTAATAAAAGCGTATAATACAGATGGAACCTTTAAAGAGATTATATACGGAGGAAAGTCGACCACAATAATAGATGAAAACAGGCATGTGACAGTAAAGGAAGTTGATGGAAATACTGTATATAAACGGAGTTATAAAGGCAATTATCCAAGTCATCAACTTTATGCAACAGTTTCAATCAAGGAAGCTTGGAACGGAACGAGGATAACATCAATTAACGATGATGGAAACGAAATTACTATCGAAACAGAGCTCGATAAGTTGGGAAAAAAGGTAAGGTATAACGATCCTGATATGGGGGAGTGGCGGTATATCTATGATGCGAATGGAAATCTTATTTCCCAGAGAGATGCGAAAGAAAATACAATTGAGTTTGAATATGACAAACTGAACAGGATAACTAAAAAGGATTACCCAACAGGCTCAGACACTATTTACCACTATGATGAAGAGGGACATGGATATGCTTTCGGTAGACTTACGAGTGTGACCTATGCAGGAGGCTCAGAGAGCTACAGCTATGACGAACGAGGGAGAGTAATTTCTGAAACAAAGATAATAAATGGCAAGAGCAGGATTCTTGAAACAGAGTACGATTCGATAGACAGGGTAGTAAAGCATATTTATCCTGATAATGAAGAGGTTATTTACACATATGATGATTATGGAAACCTGTATTCACTCTCTGGGAATTATCATTATGTAGATGAGATAAACTACACTCCCCTTGGAAAGGTAAGTTACATATCATATGGGAATGGGATTTCAACTATCTATGACTATTATGATACTGGATGGGAATATGATTATTCAGCAGATACCTATTACAGTTATCGCTTGAGAGAAATTATTACCAATCCCCCTGATATTCTCAATATGTGCTACGAATACGATAGGGTCGACAACGTCCTTGTAAAGAGGAATTTGAACAACTTTTTTTATACAGAAATGTACAACTACGATGATCTTGACAGGCTCAAGAGTGCCAATTCTTTTTTATACGGATATAAAAGCTATGAATATGACAGAATAAATAATATTATTGAAAAGGATGGAAGAAGCTATGTTAATCACGGCGATAAGTCACATGCGATAACGGATGATGGAAGATATACATACAGCTATGATGCAAATGGGAATATGGTTTCAAGAAGTGATGGAAGAGTTATAGAATACGATTATGACAACAGGATTGTTTCTATTTCTGATGAGGGTATCTTTGGCTATGATTCAGAGACTAATCGCATATCTAAATATGAGAACGGTATAACTACTCTGTATTTTTTCCCTCAGTATGAGGAAGATTATCGGGATGGCGAACAAACTCCGAATGTAGTGAAGTATTACTTTGCCAATAATGGACGCATTGCTAGATGGTCAACCGATGATGGCTTACTGTATTTTCATACGGATCACCTTGGTTCATCTGTGAGTTTCACAGATGATAGTGGTGAGCTTATTGGCGTATTTAAATATGAACCATACGGGTATGAGGTTGTAGGATATACAATTGGAGAAATACCTAACAATCTGTTTATAGAATACGAAATTATTGAATCTAGTGAGGAATATTTAGCACGTGATACACTGAATACAGGAGATATGGTAATTATAGAGCGTGAGGCTGATGTGAGTTTCGTTGCTGGAGAAAAGATAGTATTGGGGGTGGGTTTAACTGTTAGAAATGGTGCAAATGTGCACCTTACTATTAATCCTTCTTTTACTGAACCTATTACAGATATAAGGATAAAATATCTATTTACTGGAAAGGAAAAGGATGGGAATGGGTTTTACTATTATGGTGCGAGGTACTATGATTCTGAGCTTGGGGGATTTATTTCACCCGATACTGTACTCGATGGCTTAAACAGGTATACGTATTGTCACGACAACCCGGTAAAGTATGTTGATCCGACAGGTCATGGAATCATAGATAATTATATAGGCCGTCTTAGAAATGATCCGGAATTATCCGTTGGAAATTATCTGAGTGACATTGGATGGGATAGAGATGGAGGTAGTTATAACCAGGTCTCAGAAGGCCAAATGAATGGTGGTGAAGGTGATGGGAATGAAATCAATGATTTTATCTGGGAAAGTGGTAAAACCCCTGAACAAATAGCAGGAGAATTATTACGAAGATTTACTCCTGAAGAAATATATAAAATGTTAGGTATATGTAGTAATCCAGATAAAGTGTTATCTTATAAAAGAATGTTTGGATCATCCACTCCTATACCATATGTATATTACGAAACAATTATTATTGGATTATTAGCCGATTCCCTAAATATAGAAATAGGTAAAGGTCCTGGGGCAGCACTTCTTGAATCTGGTTATTCCGGAAAAGGGTTTGAAGGGACACTACGTTTAACTGTTTGGCGTTATCCAGGAGAAAGTAAAATATCTAACCACAAATTAGAGATGATGGTAGAGCCAATAAATGAACCTATAAATATGATTACGGGTGATAAGCCTTATTTATATGAAAAACAAGATAGAATCCAGACTAAAGAAATTTTAATAAATAAGCCAGAGTTTATGGCCCGATCAATTGCTGATTCTAAACCTACTAGATTCGAAATGATTAAGGAATTTATCAGGAGATTTTTCGAAGGCTTTTAGTCTTAGAATATTTTATATAAGATAAAGGTATTGAAAATGAAGAAACTAATCACATTATTGTTAGTTTTCACTTTTTTTATTACCGCATGTTCCAGTAAAATTACAAGAATTGAGGGTCAATATCAATCACATTCAACTGTTGGTTTGGATGGAATTATTCTACAATTTACATTAGAGGATATAAATCATAATAACTATCCCTACAAAATACGCCTAAAAAAAGATGGTAATTTTAGTTTTAAAATAAAACAAAGAGGAGAATTTTTATTGCATGTAGTTTTGATTGATTATCCAGATAAATATTGGGAAAAACCAATTTTGTCAAATGAAAATGAAATATATTATTTTGATTTTGAGGATGGTAAAATAAACAAATTGGAAGATATATATATTAGTGATGTAATAAAAGTTAATAGTCCTGAAAAAGATAAAGTGTATAATTACACTGATGAATTAATTCTTGAGTGGGAAAAAGTTCCTTTTGCTGATTTTTATGATTTAGGAATTACAAAAATAAAAGAAAACAATGAAAAAGAATTAATGATTAGCACAAATTATGTAAAAGATAATAAAATTGAACTTAGACAGATAAAGGATTTAGATTTCATTGAAGGTGTAATAGACTTTGATACATTGTTAGATATGAATTCATTTAATAGAAAATATAAAGAATTAACTGTTGGAGAGTACGAACTTGTAATTGTAGCTAACAAAATTCTGGAAAAAGAGGGAAGAATTATTAGAATATCTCGAACAAGTAAGTCCGATAATTATACTTTTTTTATAAGATAAAAACTTAATACATCATAATTTAAAATAAAATTTCTTCTTATTATTATAAAAAAATGGCAGACAAAATCACCTATGTAGATTTAAGACCTGAGTAATAATTAAAAGTTATATAAGGTAATTAGATACATAGCAGAAGTTCTGTTAATATTATTAACCTATAAAGTTAGATGGTTTTATCATTCCATATACTTAGCGTAAAGCTGATAGCTTCGAATCCTTCATTACAGCCCTGCCTTGCGAAGGTCACAAATATATCTACTTAGTGTGCTCCAAGTATTTATAATGCAATTTCCCACACTTTTAATTTCGAAAATGTTATCACCTATCCTTGACATTTTTTTAACTTTGAATTATTCTTATTGAAATTCTTTATGTAATTCTTTCTGGAAATACAATAATGGCTCAAATTCTGAAAGTGTAACAGGGATCGCTTATGTTAGAAGTAAAAAGTTTACATAAGAGTTTCGGTGGAGTAAAGGCAGTTGACGATTGTTCCATGTTTGTTAAAGAGGGCTCCATCACAGGCCTTATAGGTCCCAATGGTGCAGGCAAAACAACCCTCTTCAATTTAATTACCGGGTTCCATAAACCGGATAGGGGAGAGATATTTCTTCAAGGTGAGCGGATTGAGGCATTGCCCTCGAACAGAATCTTTCATAAAAAGATATTTAGAACCTTTCAGATCACCCGTGAATTTGAACAGATGACTGTATTGGAAAACCTGATGATCATCCCTGCTTCACAATGCGGTGAGAAAATCTGGAACACATGGCTGCGGCCGGGAATGGTGAGAAAGCAGGAAAAGGCTATCAATGAAAAGGCTCTTGAAGTACTGGAATTTGTTGAGCTCATTGATCTCAAAGATGAATACGCAGGTACGCTCTCTGGAGGGCAAAAGAAGCTTCTTGAATTAGCTAAAAGTATGATGGCTGATCCAAAGATCGTTCTACTGGATGAACCTGGTGCAGGTGTAAATCCTACATTAATGAGAAAGCTTGTTGCCCATATCAGAAAGCTCTGTGAAGAAAAGAATATAACCTTCTTTTTAATAGAGCATGACATGAATCTGGTGATGAATCTATGTAATCCTGTGATTGTAATGAGCGAAGGGAAAAAGCTTGCAGAGGGAAATCCAGAAGAAATAAAAAAGGACAAGAGTGTTTTGGAGGCATATTTAGGTGGGCAGTATAGATAATATCATTTTAAAGGCTGAAAATATTACAGTAGGATACAGTGAGATTGATATTCTTCACGATGTTCACATTCAGCTAAAGGCTGGAGAGATAGTCTCTATTATCGGTCCCAATGGAGCAGGAAAATCAACTCTCTTAAAGACGATATTCGGTTGTTTAAATCCCAGAAAAGGGAAGGTTATTATGAAGGAAGAGGATATCACAGGCTTGAAACCTGAAAAGATCGTAAGAAAAGGTATAAGCTATGTTCCTCAGGTGGAAAATGTATTTCCCTCTTTAACAATTCAGGAAAATCTTGACATGGGTGCATTTATCAGGACCGATGATTACAGCGGTCGTTTGAATGAGATATACAAGCTCTTTCCTATTCTGAAAGAGAGAAGAAATTATAAGGTTGGCCAGCTTTCAGGGGGGCAGAGACATATGGTAGCAATGGGGAGAGCCCTGATGCTTGACCCCCAGATTTTACTACTCGATGAGCCATCGGCGGGTTTAGCACCAAAGTTTGTTTCTATGATCTTCGAAAAGATAAACGACATCAATTCTACAGGTGTGGCGATGATCCTTGTTGAACAAAATGCTCGCGAGGCATTAACAATGGCTAAGCGGGGATATGTTATGGCTACAGGAAGAAATGTTATGGATGGTGAAGCTAAAACCCTCCTTGACAATGAAGAAGTAGCCCGTCTCTATTTAGGAGGGTAAATTTGGCTGAACTCGTTGTATATGGGATTGTTCTTGGTAGTATTATCTCTCTGGGAGCTATCGGTCTCACCCTTATCTATGGGATTCTCAGGTTTGCTAATTTTGCCCATGGTGATCTCATGACCGCCGGAGCCTATATAGCACTTTTCTTTGTAACAGGACTTCTTGCCTGGATCGGTATTCCTGATAACACTTTTGGGCCATTCTCATTCGGCTGGAGAATGATAATTGCCTTTCCTATTTCAATGTTAATAGTGGCCGGTGTAGCCATTCTACTGGATCGGATCCTGTACAAGCAACTCCGATCTAAAGGGAGTGGAAGGGTAATTATGGCCATGTCAGCACTGGGTGCATCGTTTATCATTCGGATGGCTGTCCTCATTATCTGGGGTGCAGACTATAAATTATACAGGCCGGGGGTTTTAAGACCTGCTCTTGAACTTCCTGCCGGCATTAAGATAAGGCCTGATCAGATACTTATCATCATAATAGTTATTTCTCTTATTACTTTGCTCCATCTCTTTTTAAAAAAGACGAAGATGGGAAAGGCAATGCGGGCAACATCCGACAATATGGAACTGGCACGGATCTCGGGTATTGATATTGAGAGGATTATTATCTGGACCTGGGGAATAGGGGGTGCTCTTGCTGCTGCAGCAGGAATTCTCTATGGAATCGATGTACAGTTACATGCAGGAATGGGATGGAATTTTTTAATACCTCTTTTTGCTGCAGCGATAATGGGCACTCTCGGTAACATGTACGGGGCTCTGGTAGGAGGGCTTGTTATAGGAGTGGTTCAGCAGGTTTCTACAGCTGTGTTGCTTCCAACCTATAAACCGGCTGTAGCATTTTTGATTATGATTGTGATTCTATTGATTCGGCCGCAGGGTATTTTTGGAGGGGGTCGCAGGTAATGGAAATCGGTGGAATTATTGCTTATCTGGTTTCGTTTGCCGTAATGGCCGGGATATATGCTGTTTTTTGCCTTGGTTTGAATGTTCAATGGGGATATACAGGTCTTTTTAATATAGGTATAGCTGGATTTTTCTGCATTGGCGCCTATGTCTCGGCACTGATTACAAGCCCCAAGCACACTGGAGTTTATGCGCAGTATGTACAGCAGATAATGGCATTAGACCTTCCCTTTCCTTTGGGATTGGTAGCAGCTGGTTTTATTTGCGGGATAATTGCCTTTCTGATAGGAATACCAACTCTCAGGCTTGTAGAGGATTATCTTGCCATTGCCACAATTGGAATAGCAGAGACTATTCGGCTCATATTCAACAATGAACACTGGCTCGCTAACGGACCTCAGGGACTTGCAGGACTGCCTCAGCCTCTGAGCAGTCTTGTAGAGCCAAGGTATTACAACTATATCTACCTGGTAATCGTGATAATCATCATGGTTGTGATCTACCTTTTGATTGAACGCGCTATTCGTTCTCCCTGGGGTAGGGTACTACGCGCCATTCGCGAGGATGAAATATCTGCATCAATGAGCGGGAAGAGTATCTTTAACTTTAAGATGCAGTCCTTTGTCTTTGGTGCAATAGTTATGGGTATAGGAGGGGCACTCTATGCCCATTATACAAAGGCAATCTCACCAGATGTTTTTACTCCTCTCTATGGGACTTTCATCATATGGGTTATGGTAATTGCCGGGGGAAGCGGGAACAACAAAGGGGTAATCCTCGGCGCATTTGTTGTCTGGGCTATATGGATAGGGTCAAAATTCATGACCGATTTCCTTCCATACACATTAAAGGCTCGTGCTCCATATATTAGATTTCTTTTAATTGGAGTAATTCTGGAGTTTATTCTCATATATAAACCGCAGGGACTTCTTGGGGAGGAAAAAAAGGTCTCCAAATTAATGGAATAGATTTAAGTTAAATATGTGTCCTGTAAAATAGAATCATCTTTCTGAGCACGTAAATAATTGATAAAACAATTATTTATAGGTAATTGTAAAAATAGTTATTTATTGGTAGATATCTGAATATAAATAGTGTTTAATTCTCTTTTTTTCGGGTAATCGATAGAGTAAATTGCTAACTTGAATAAATTAATAAAACCATAAGCTGTAAGATTATTGAAGGGTGGCTCTCAAAAAGAGCCACCCTTTTAATACCTGTTCAAGTCTTAGCTTAAAACTTCAGTTAAAAGCTTTAGCTTAAAACTTCAGTTTTAGAGTTCCTCCATACTAATGGTCACCATAGTTCCACCCTGAAATTTCCAGATCTCGATTGGTGTGACAACATCACCATACTTATCAAAATCGACCGAACCAGCAGCACCTTCGTAATTGATCTGCTTTCCCTGTTTTAAAAGATCAAAGGCTTTTTTGAACTCACCAGGCATGATAATAGTTCCGGGAGGCCCTGCAACCTCACGGAGATTGTCTCGAATATTCTCCGGTGTTGAAGGTAAACCCTTTTGATTGGCTGCATAGGCTGCAAGCCCGATTACAGCAGCACCATCGTAGGCATTAGTAATAAACGGTAATGGTGGCAGTCGGCCAAATTCCGCTTCATATGCTGCATTGAAGAGCTCAAGTGGTTTTCCTCCTACCGAGCCAGGAGCAGTACCCATCATTCCTTCAACATTTTTTGCCCCAAGAGCTTTGATAATATCCTCTGATTTAGTTCCATCGCAGAAGAAGAATCTCCTGTATTTAAAAAACTCGATAGCCTCTTTGAGATATACTTTTGCATGCTCAGGATAGCTGTAGGCTCCAAGTGCATCAGGTTTCCCGGCAAGTGCCTTTCTCAGTTCTGCGGTGTAAGATTCAGCAGCCTTTTCATCATGTGGAACCATGGCAAGCACCTTGCCACCATTTTTCTCAAAGGTTTCTTTAAACTGTTCTGCAAGCCCCAACCCATATGGGTTGTTTACATAAAGAATAGAAGCTGTTTTAATCTGTTTAGCAGCCATCCTTCCAGCAACGACACCCTGAAGTGCATCGGATGGACAGGTACGGAAAAGGAAATCTTTACCCCTATCGGCAGGTAAATCTGTGATCATCGGGGATGTGGATGCAGGTGAGATTTGGATTACGTTGCCAGGACAGGTTATTGACTCCGCCACAGGAATGGTAACTCCACTGGCCAGCGCTCCGATAATACCCACAACCTTATCAATCTCAACAAGCTTCTTGGCAGCATTTGTAGCTGGTATTGCTGAAGTTTCTGAATCTTCATGGATGAGTTTGATAACAAGGCCTGCCTCTCCCATCTGTTTAACAGCAAGAACAACTCCATTTTGCAGGTTTGGACCAAACTCTTTCAGTGGTCCTGTGTGGGAAAGTAGGGTCCCTACTTTAATTTCATATACTCTTTTCCCACCGGCAACAGCAACCTGCATAAAAACTAGTGAAAAGACTAATACCAAAATGATGATAAATACTCTTTTCATAATAACCTCCTTTAAAGTGAAAGATGATTGCAAATCATATACGTTAATCTTTAAAATGTCAAGATTAAATTTGAAAAATATTGTAATTTGTAGGGATATCAGGAATAAAAGATGATCTTAATAGTTTTATTAGAGGATTTCTCAGGGCTTCGGGATTCCCATGCCTTCGGCAAGGTTGGTCAGTTCTTGCCATCTTGCAGTTATTTCCTTAAGCCAGGTTCCAGTATCAACTTTCTGGAACGGATTATTTTTGGCCAGAGTAATATTGGCTTTACATTCGGCTATTCCCTCTTCATCTCCACAGGATTCATATTCACGCATTAGAAGTTCATTGGTTTTTATAATCCTCTCTTCCAGGTCTGACTCGAGAAAAACACCTGGATACGGTTTAAGTTCTTCAAGGGAGATGACAGGATGATCCATCACCTTTTTCCGCTCATACAGGAATCTCAGGGCATCCTCTTTGACCTTTTTCCATGCAGGATGGGATGAACCCGGTGGGAGGTGCTTGATTGATAACTCCCGATCAAGCCAAAAGGTTATGCCGTTGATGTGTAGATTTATTAAAAAATCAATATCCTCCCCTCTGGTTATGCTAGGGTCAAAAGGAACCTTCTTCAACACGGATAAAGCCAAAGCCATATTACCGCCAAACACAAAGGGAGTTGGCTTAAGTCGAGGCTTATTTTTAATAATAAGATCAAAAGCCTCATTCATATAACGAGTGTTATTCCAGTAAGGAGCCCGCCATTCCGGTACTTTACTCTCATCTAGACGATAGGTATCAGGCTGAAGGTAGTAGCCTGCCAGTGCACGAATGGTTTCTCCCTTAAAAGAGCGGTCCATATTATCTTCTATCTTCTTTAAAAAATCTGGATCAATGAATACTTCATCATCATCAATAAATATTGTATAAGGACTACTATTGAGTATACCTACCAGAGAGCAGATGTTACGTACAGCAGCATAATTTTCCAGAGTTAACAGATCCATGGCAGCACGGGATATCCCTTTACCTTTTAACTGCCATCTAATTGTTTCAAGGGTTTTATGATCTGTAAGGAAAATATCGTACTGTGAGCTATATGGAGCTATTATCTCATCGACTCTATCCTTTACAACAGCTGTGATTTTTGGATCATTGGGCACGGCAATAATAACAATTTTACAGTATTCTATTCCATGTAAGATTTTCAGGCTTTCAAGCAGTCTCCCTAGAGTTCCATATTCATCAAGTGGAGTAGGATGATCAAAAACAATCTTTTCATCACTGATCAGATTGTCCCCGGACTGGCCCCAGTATGTGGGTATGACTATAGTGACACCTTGCACGTGTTCGGCTCCAACTCAGGATATTGTAAGCAATAGTGAGATTATTAATAGCACAGAACCATATTCATGTCAAGATCCCATCTTTTTGTGCTTATTAACATTACAGGAATTTGGGCATTTTATATGGGAAGGCTCTTATTTTTTTATTGTCAATAAATAAAACAGCTATTAGGATTAAGCAGAACAACTTTTAAAATTGAAACCAGTTTTTATGATATTCTAATTAGAAATGTAGTTTGATGGCTCTTATTTAAAGTTTCGTTTTAGGGCAATAATATCTATCGTTTTATTTATAATAGCAAGGAGTTCTATGATCATAACAAGCTGGAAGTTATCTTTTGCATCCAATGAGCCATCGTAGGGGAATGTTCTCTCAGAAATGAGGTTTGTTACACCGACTCTTTCTAAGGTATACGATGCTACATCATGAATAAAATCTTTTTTTGGCTTAATATCTGATCTATTCTCTAAAACCTTTTTAATCAGCTCTATAATAATACTTTTTGAACTCTTTTTTGGGTTCATTAGTACCATTGATTTCATCAATATAGTACCATTTCGATCTATCATATAAATTATTATAACACATTTTCCATAAAAACAAAAAAATATTTAAGAAGATCGGATCAAAAAATGAATTTCATTGACTTGATTGTTATTATTTTGATTGTAATTCTCTGTATCAGAGGATATTTAAGAGGACTTATAAAGGAACTGTTTTCAATTCTCATTGTTGTATTTGGTCTTTTAGGGGCATTTCTTCTTTTTAGAACTGTTGATTCTGTTATGAGAACCTTTATTGAAAATAGAGATCTATCTCTCATCATCTCTTTCTTATCAGTTTTTATTGCTATTACAGTTATACTGGTAATTATACGAAATACTCTCATACATTTTGTAGATACATTAAATATTACTGATATTGATCATGTTTTGGGAGTAATCCTCGGGCTATTTAAGGGTGTTATCATTTGTGGTGCAGTTTTAATCTTTCTTAAGAACCATTCTGTATTGCGGTTGGATGAAGCTATAGAAAAATCAGCTATTTTTCCTTTTATAGAAAGACTCTTTATTGCATTCATTTCAATTTTTCCAGAAAGAGTTCTTGCTATTGCTAATAAATTTCTGGGTATTTCGTAAGTTTAGCCCCTATTTAAACCATTTGCGATGTTTTTAAGATAGATTCTCACAATGAATTAGAGATATCACAAAAAATATTCTACCCCGGAAAATGAGTATAACAGGCTCTTTGACAACCACATTCATGCAACTAGAGAAAAATTGGCCGTACAACGCTATCCCTTTATGACAGAATAAAGAGGTGATCCTTCTTTGTTTTCTATCTATAATGACGTTAAGAAAAAACAAAAAGAAGAAGGTCTCCTCTATGGCTATTATAAACACAAAAAGAGCTTTTTGTGTGGAAAGAAATTGAGTGTTGAGGTGACTCAGAGAGACTTTATTTAGTGCTGAATTATATGCCTGATGAGAAGCTGATGAGAGTGCCCCGAGAGGAGTATGACAAGGGAAGGGATGATTATCCTGTAAGGGCTGTATGGAACTCGATCCTTTTAGGGATTAGTATATGAGCATCAGTCGGTACAGAGCTGTTGGGGAGGGAAAAGAAAAACAAGAAGGGCTAATGCGGAGTCTTGTGAGGCAGGGTGAAGTTAAGATATTAATGTAATAAAAATCAGAGAGTCATACCTAAGAGTGCATACAGAAGTATCCATTATTTGTATAGTGTAGTATTCAATCTTCCTACCAGTATGCCTTCATTGAATTGAAGAACTCCAGTACAAAGAATGTCCTAAATATATATTATTAAAGAAATAAAGTATTCATCATTGATATTTTCTTAAATTTCAGAAATTGGTATAGATATTGATAATAGATTATTGGGTTTTACCCAAATAAAATATTTTTTAAGGAGGTTCTTATGAAAAGAGGGCTTTTTGTCATCCTATGCCTCTTACTTGTTCTTAGCCTTAGCATCGTGTTGCTCGGTGGAACTACGAAAGAAGAGGTAAAAAAGGAAAAGCTCACATTCGCCTATGTGCCCGGTATTGAAGATCCCTTCATGCGCATGATAGAGAAAGGCGCAAGAGCAAAGGCCGAGGAGCTCGGAGTAGAACTACTCGTGTCGGAGTATCCAAAATCCTGGGGTCCTGAAGTACAGGTGCCGATTCTCGAGGCCCACATGGCCAGAGGTGGATACGATCTCCTGATGGTTGTTCCCACATCTGTTGACGCACTCATCGCACCATTGAAGAAGATCTACGATCAGGGTGTTGATATCATCACCTGCGATACATTTATTGGTGATGGTGATTACTCAAAACCCAGCGACTACTCCTTCCCACTCGCCTATATTGGAACAGACAATGAGCTTGGGGGAGAAAAGGTCGCCGAGCATCTAGCGAAGATGCTCGGAGAGACAGGTAAAGTGTACATCAACACTACAAATCCCGATGTATCATCAGTTATGGGGAGGGTGAAAGGATTTCAGACAGGAATTGCCAAGTTCCCGAACATGGAAGTGGTTGGTGTAGACTACAACCTTGATGTTCAGCAGACAGCACAGGAGCAGACCCTTGCGACTCTGCAGAAGACCCCTGATATTGTTGGTGTTTTCGGTACAAACCTCTTTAGTGCGCAGGGTGCTTATCAAGCCGTTGTAAACGCTGGGCTCACCGGTGCGGTGAAAATCGCGACCTGGGATGCAACAGTTG
The DNA here is from genome assembly GCA_964424795.1 of uncultured Spirochaetota bacterium. Classification (GTDB taxonomy): domain Bacteria; phylum Spirochaetota; class B62-G9; order B62-G9; family DRHN01; genus CAYRKG01. The sequence goes on along the minus strand of CAYRKG010000041.1, from coordinate 9,055 downwards.
ACCTCATAAATGCACTTAAGGAAGGTAAGGTTGATCTGGTTCTCGCTCAGAAACCGGCTGAAATTGGTCAGCTCGCAGTGGAGTGGGGATACAAGCACATTACTGAAGGAGCTGAAATACCGAAAAAGGTGATTCCTGGATTCGAGTTTTTTACCAGGGAAAATGTGAATAATCCTGATATGCAACAGTTCATCTACAAGTAAGGAGTAGCGTATTCCGCATGATCTTGTTTAAAAAAGAGGGTTAGCACTCTTACTAACCCTCTTTTTTATATGTAAACAACCTAGAAAAAGTTGTCTTGCAAATTCTTATGTTTTTTATAGAATTATTATTGATAAGGAAAAGATCTACAGCTTTTTTTACAAGTACTAGGGGAGTATGATTTGCTTCAGAAAGGCTCTATGATGCTGGAATCAAAGCACAGGGAATCAAGACTGCTCATTCCCATTGCAAAGAACTGGGCACTGATTTTTCTTTTTCTACTCACTGCAGTATTCAGTATCACGGGCAAAGGGTTCTTCAGTTTGACTAACTTTCAAAATATTATTCATCTTTCGACAATATTCCTGCTTCTTTCAGCTGCTGAAACCTATGTAATAATTACGGGGGGAATAGATCTTTCGGTTGGATTTGTAATGGGTCTTTCGTCAGTCCTCTCTGCAAAAATCATGCAGATACTTCATGCAGCTGCAATGCCGGAGCCTGCAAGCATATTGATAGGCAGTATGGTTGGGATAACAGTCTGCATCATTCCGGGATTAATAAGCGGCACCCTTATTGCCAGGTTTGATGTACCTCCTTTCATTGCAACCCTGGGGATGTGGGGAGTAACGAATGGAATTACGCTAAGGATTTGCCAGGGGTTTCCTATTTCCTTTCTTCCATCAAAACTAGTCGGGATTGGGAATGGTTATCTGCTCTATATCCTCCCTGGCAAGGCATTCTCGTTTATCCATAAACCTTTTGGAATCCAGGACTCACAGATTCGTGAGCTCGTTCGTATCTTCCCGAACTCACTGTTGTTCTCAATAACAGTGCTTTTTATTCTCTGGTACATCTTAAAGTACTATAAGTTTGGACAGCATACATATGCTATCGGGGGGAGCATGGATGCTGCGATCAGAGCAGGTATAGATGTAAAAAGGCATCTTATCGCTATCTACACACTCTCATCGTTCCTGGCCGGTGTAGCCGGTGTATTCAATGTATTCCAAACTGGCATAGGAAACTTCACCCCATTCAGTGCAATGTACGAGCTGTTTGCAATTGCAGGAGTGGTGATTGGAGGTGCGAGTCTCATGGGGGGAAAGGGAAGCATCCTGGGATCTTGCGTAGGGGCGGTGATGATAAGGCTCCTAGAGAATGGATTGTCAATATCCGGAGTAGAACCGTTTTACCGTTTTATTGCAGTAGGTCTCATTCTCATCATGGCAGTTGTGATCGATCAGATGTTCCCTGAACTGTTCTAATATGAGTAAGAGTTGAGTTGAGGATAATAGAATGGCATTCACACGCAACATGGAGAGAGGTAAGAGCATTCTCATGTTTCTGGGAAGAAGATGGGCGCTTATATTCCTCGTACTCGAATCTTTCATCTTTAGCTTTACCACAGATGCCTTTTTTAGTTCGAAAGGTATTCAGATAGTACTATTTTTTGGCACCACGATCTTTCTTCTGGGTACTGCAGAGACTTTCGTAATCATTACAGGAGGTATCGATCTTTCTGTGGGATTTATAATGGGCTTTGCGAGCATTGTTTCTGCAAAACTGACTGTCCAATTCACTAGAATAGGAATGTCACCAGGGGTCAGCATTCTAATTGGAATTTTAATAACCTGGATTATTGGGCTGATACCAGGATATGTGAACGGCAGTCTTGTCGCTCGTCTCAATGTCCCGCCGTTTATTGCAACATTTTCTATGCTCGGGATTACGCACGGGATCTCTGAACTTCTCATACGAGGAGTACCGGCAAAAAATCTACCCTATCTCGCAAATGCGATAGGAAATGGATATTTTATCTATGTTGTTCCAGGAAAGATAATCTCATTATTTAAAAAACCTGTTATACAGCGGGGAGACCCGCTTTTAGAGCTCATTCCAAATGTTGTTGTCATTGCTTTTGTTTTTATCCTGGCTTTTGCATTTATTCTTAAAAGGTCGAAATTCGGCCAACACACATATGCAATTGGAGGTAACATAGATGCTGCAGTAAGAGCAGGCATAAATGTGAAAGCACATCTCATCAAAATCTATATGGTTTCATCCTTTTTTGCCACTTTATCCGGAACAATCTATATGTTACAATATATAACAGGAAAGGCAGACGCTGGAGCGCCCTTTCTGCTTGATGCGATTGTATCTGTTGTTATTGGAGGAGCAAGTCTATACGGTGGTATAGGCACTGTAGGAGGAACTATTCTTGGCTGCCTCATACTATCAGTTCTCGAAACTGGTCTGAGGATGATGGGGGTGCCAACATTTGACAAGTATATCGCTGTAGGGGTCATTCTAATATTTGCAGTCTTGGTCGATCAGTTCTTCCCAGAGCTTATACATAAAGGAGAGTAGAGGATGGGTTACATACTTGAGGTTCGAAATATAACAAAGAGGTTTGGTGGTCTTATTGCAGTGAACAATATGAGCATGGGTGTAAATGCAGGCGAGGTTGTTGGCCTTCTTGGTGACAACGGAGCTGGAAAATCGACACTTATAAAGATGGTCTCTGGTGTCTATCATCCAGATGGGGGAAGAATATTTTTTATGGGAGAAGAGGTGCGCATCAGTAATCCGATGGATGCTCTTGCGATGGGGATAGAGACAATCTACCAGGACCTGGCCCTTGCTGAGAACCTCAATGTGTACTCGAATATCTTCCTCGGGAGAGAAAAACTGAAAAGGATCTTGGGACTTATTAAGGTTCTGGATCATGACTATATGCTCGCTGAATCGAAGAATGTATTGAACAAGCTCGAGATTGAGATACCATCTCTTAAAAACAAAATAAGCATGCTCTCAGGAGGTCAGCGGCAGGCGGTTGCCATATCACGATCCTTGTACTGGGAAGCAAAGTTTCTGATCATGGATGAGCCGACAGCGGCTCTCGGAATCGCAGAGCAGAAGAAGGTGTTGGATCTCATCAGGCTTCTCCGATCTCAGGGTTTGGGGATTATCGTAATCAGCCACCAGATCCACGATGTTTTCTCAGTAGCAGATCGACTCGTTATCATGAGACGTGGATTAAAAGTGGCAGAGAGAATAACGAAAGAAACTGATCCCAATGAAGTGGTGAGTCTTATTGTAGGTGCTGAAACGGTAAAGAGGTAGGCATTTATGAAACTTTTTACTAAAACCTTTATTTTCTTTATCAGCATCATCATTATCCAGTCAAATCTTACATTTTTCATAATCACGAATATCATTAAGAAAAACAATCTACAGGATGCTAAAAGAGAGTTGGAAAACGAAGCAACATTCGTGTATGAGAGCTACAACTCATGGAAGAGAAGTATCTGGATAGATCTCAACACCATCAGGGGGGATGATCAGCTAAAACAGATATTGCTTAACCCTGACGGCTTCTCTTTCAGGAGAAAGCTGTTATCATACATAAAAGAAAATATACTTGAGAGCGGTGTTGATTGTGTGTTTATAAAAAGCACCAAATATCCTCACTCAGAACTAATACCCTATGATTACAGTGTATTTACTCTCTCTGACCTGGAGTGGCTTTCAAATCTCAAGCCCCATCCCTACATAGAGATCGTCTTTCTCAGGGATGTATTAAATATGGTTGGAACTGTGAGAATTATCTCACAGTCCGATCTCACAGTAGATCTTTTCATAATAAAACAGATCGAACAGAGTTTTTGTATGAACCTTACTGCTGAGAGGAGGTCTGAGGCATCCTTATTTCTGGATAACTCATATCTGGTTGGTTCCTATGGAGAGGAATCTCTTCTTCCAATTATAAACGTTATGGAGATGGGCTCAGCGTATAAGGAGTTTTATGATAGTGAGATAGGGAAAAAAGGGTATAATATAGCCATTCAAAAGCTTGGAAGTGTGTTTAATAATGGTGTGAACTATTCACTCTCTCTAGCAACCCTTCTATCAAACCTGCCGTATCATAGAAGAGAAGTTCTCGTGAAGAGAATTGTACTGTATGTGTCTATACTGGGTGCTTTACTCACAGCAGTCTTGAGTCTCTTTCTCTCAAGAAATATCTCACAACCAGTAAAAAACCTAATGAATGCGATGTTCAGGGTAAAAGATGGAAAATATGACACTAAGGTAAGAGGGAAGTCCAAGACTGAGATAGGAGAGCTCTTTCAGGGTTTTAACGAGATGGCATTGAAGCTGAGTCAGGACCAGATACAGATGAAAAACTATATTAATGAAATAGTAATACTGAAGGATTACCTTGAAAAGATTATTCATTCGATAAGGGCCGGTATTGCAATAATAAACACCAATCTTGTCATTGAAAAGGTAAACACCTCCTTTCTGGGTTATTTCAAGCTCGATGAGGATAGTATTATTGGCAGAAAGATAAATGATGTCGACATAAGCATAATTGACAGAGATATATTGAAGAATATAAATGCCCTCATATGGCGAAAGAAAGAGTTTTATTCAAAGATCAAAAGAGTAGGTGATAACAGGGTATATGAGATAAAGCTCTATCCCCTTACAGGGACACAGGAACTGCATGAAGAGATTACAGGATGTGTTTTTACTGTGGATGATATCAGTGAGAAGATAGAGTTCGAAGAGAAAATATTTCAAGCTGAGAAGCTTTCCTCTCTCAGTATTCTCTCTGCTGGGGTTGCTCATGAGATAAACAATCCTCTGAGCTCTATCATGAGCAATGTTCAAAACCTCATGGAAGAGGAAGAAAATAAGGAAAAAAAGATCTTCCTTAAATGGATCGAACAGGAAACAAGGCGCATCGCAAGAACAGTAAGGGAACTATTGAACTTCTCTTCTGCGGATACCGAAACAAATATTGGCTCCGATGTTAACGAGGTAATATCAAAAGTAATTAACATGATTAAATACTCAATAGATAAAGGTAAGAATATCTACATTGAGACAAAGTTTGAGGAGGGACTTCCAAGGGCTGTGATCGAAGAGGATGAACTCCAGCAGGTCCTTATTAACCTAATACACAATTCAATTCAGGCTGTTGCGAACAGTGGTGTAGTTGCCGTATGCACATCGTCCAGCAAGAGCGACCACAGTGTTAATATTGTAATAGAAGATAATGGTACGGGAATTAATGAAGATAATATGCCACATATATTTGATCCTTTCTTCACAACAAAGTGCAACGGAGAGGGTACAGGCCTCGGTCTCTCAGTAGTGTACGGGATCGTAAGAAAATACAATGGAAAGATCAAGGTCGACAGCAAAATTGGACAAGGCACAAAGATAAGCCTCGTTTTAACTTCTCGGTAGAATAGAGATTTATTATGGAGAGATTTCAGAATACAAAATACTCGATACTCATCGTTGATGATGAAGAAGGGATCAGACACGGTTTGAAGAACCTTTTTCAGAAAAAAGGGTTTATCACATATGAATCAGGAGACTACGATACAGCACTCGCTACCATAGAGAAGAGGTTTATCGATGTGGCGATCATCGACATACGACTGAAGAATGGCAAGAACGGTATTGATTTACTTAGAAAGTTGAAGAAGATCGAGCCTGATCTGATAGAGATTATCATAACTGGATATGGAAGTATTGATACTGCCGTGACTTCTATGAAGGAGGGAGCATCTGATTATATAGTCAAACCGATTGACAATAAAAAGCTCCTCGATGTAGTAAACAAGAACATTGAGATTCGGGACCTTAAAAATGAGAATTACTATCTCAAGAGAGAGCTAATGGTTCGCTCGCTTGCCTTCGATTTCATCACCAATAACAATGAGATGCAAGCTCTTTTACATAATATTGATAAAATAAAAAATAACCCAGTTACTATTCTCATCACAGGTGAGAGTGGTACAGGGAAGGAGGTATTGGCACGATACATCCATTTCACCAGTAATAGGAAAGAAGGGCAGTTTGTCACCATTAATTGCGCTTCTCTTTCTGAAAGCCTACTGTTGAGCGAACTATTCGGTCATGAAAAAGGAGCATTCACAGGTGCTATTGAGCGACAGACCGGTAAGTTCGAGATTGCGGACAAGGGAACCCTGTTTCTTGATGAGATTGGTGATATGTCACTCGATATTCAAGCAAAATTGCTCCGTGTAATTGAGGAGAGCAGCTTTGAGAGGGTAGGAGGAACAAAGCGTATTCATGTTGATGTCAGGATCATTGCAGCTACTAACAAGGATCTTACAAAGCTCATAGACAAAGGGAAGTTCAGAGAAGACCTCTTCTATAGAATCAACGTCCTTAGCTTCAACCTCACCCCATTGAGAAGTCGAAGGGAGGATATACCTCTTTTGGTAAACCATTTCGTTAAAAAGTACAACCTCAAATATAATAAAAAGGCAACTGGTTTTACTAGGGAGGCGCTGGAAAACCTTACCCTCTATGATTGGCCAGGAAATGTGCGGGAGCTTGAGAATGTAGTAAATCAGGCAATTTTACTAAGTGAGGGAGAGACTATAAAAGCCCAAGATTTGAAAAAAGCATTATTCTGCGGAGAAGCAGAGGAATATCTTACCATCGATTATAGCAGGATAAAATCGTTCAAGAAAGCAATGACCGGTGTTGTTGAAATCTATGAAAAACAGATTATTGAACATTTCTTGACGAAGAATAATTACAACAAATCGAAAACTGCAAAAGAGCTTGCAATAACGAGAAAAACCCTTGATGGAAAGATTGAGAAGTACAAACTGATGATAAAGTAATGCGAGCCTTAACTTTGCTTTAGGATTGCCTTTAACAAGTATAATAGTATAGCCGTTTCGAGCGCTTAATTTATTGTTGCCTATTGGAAGCGTGATGTGGAAAATTGAAATATAGCGGTTATCCGAAGCATTATGGGTATGAATTTAGAGAAGCTGGGAGGTGTCCTGCAGGGAAATCGGTTAGGATATCGTTAAAAGAAGACAGAAGGGTTTTTACACCATAGGCTTGTTCGAGTTACAGGTAGAAGAGTATTTATAAGAAGAGGACAGCGGTAGAGTGGGTGAACTGCAGGCTGGATGTTTCGTTTGGATTTGAGGAGCATTATAGAAGATGAAGTTTCGATGTTCAGTTGCATTATGTATTATGTTGGTCATGGTGTTTGGAAGGGTAAAAGAAAAACAAAAAAGGCTAAAGCTGAGTCTTGTGAAGGCTTGAGTGAAGATAAGATATTGAGGAGCTTTAATGACTTTACTTTATCTTGACTTTTGATATATTTAGTGGTATGAAAACTTAAGGAAATCCTCTTTAAACATCAAGAGATTGAACAATGAGTGTAGACAAACTATCGGTTGCTTGGATCAATTTCGACCGAGACAGCCGGGATAGAACAACAGATAGGTTTTTTTCTCTTTAAGCCTCTTTATAGGTTCTTCCCGTATCTCTTGTCCCGATATTCCAATGTAGCCAGTTAATTTATAATAGGGTGAAGGTCGATTTTGAAAGATTTAGATCATGGTAAAAGACGACCTACGACCAAAAGCAGTCATACCTAATGGAGTGTAACAAACTGATCTTTTATTGAAGGTTACAGGGATTAATATGTCAGATATGAAAAAACCTTTTATTTTTATTGAAAATTTGCACTACACATACGAAGCCACTAACTACGATCAGACTGACGTTAACAGAGATATTGATTTTCCATGTAAGCCTGTATACGCTTTGAATGAAATTGATCTGTCGATCAATGAGGGAGAGTACGTTGCTATAGTAGGTGCAAATGGCTCTGGCAAATCCACTCTCCTTAAGCATCTCAATGCACTTCTCATTCCCACTCTCGGTGATGTCTGGATATCGGGATGGAACACCCGTGACTCTTCCCATATTCGAGACATCCGCAGTAATGTGGGAATGGTATTTGAGGTACCTGATACACAGATTGTTGCAACTGTTGTTGAAGAGGATGTTGCATTTGGTCCCGAAAATCTGGGTATCCCGGATAATGAACTTCGCACACGGGTGGATTGGGCACTTGAAGTTACTGGACTAAGTAAAATTAAGCACAGGCCTTCTCATCTTCTCTCTGAAGGGCAAAAACAGCTACTGGCAATTGCCTCTACTTTATCGATGAGGCCCAGATGTCTTGTTCTTGATGAGTGTACATCAATGTTGGACCCTTCTTCACGCCTTCGGATTATAGAGACAATCAAAGAGTTACACAATAGTGGAATGACGATTGTAAAAGCCACGCACAATATGGAAGAGGCAGCTCTTGCACAGCGCATAATTGTTCTATCAAAAGGCTGTATAAGCATTCACGGAGATGCTCGTTCACTTTTTTCTCACGAAGAAGAATTAAAAGCACTTAAGCTTGATTTACCGTATCCAGCACGACTTGCAAGGAGATTAGCCACTAATCTCGATTATTTTCCTGTAGATATACTGACTGTAGATGAGCTTTTATGCGCAATAACATCTGCCCTAAAAAGAAAAAAGGAGTATTTACGTGGCCCTGTCTAATGTACCAATAATTGATGTAAGAGGATTGTCCCACACATACCTACCAGGTACACAGCTTGAGGTTCGATCTCTTACAAATGTCGACTTTCAACTGTATAGAGGTGAGACAGTCGGAATAATTGGCCCAACAGGTTCGGGAAAATCAACACTTTTACAGCACCTGAATGGTCTAATACGGCCTCAGGAGGGAGAAGTTTTAATAATGGGTCTTTCTCTTTCCGATCCATCTACCGAAATTCGTACAATAAGACAGAGGATAGGGCTTGTTTTTCAGAATCCTGAAGATCAGCTATTTGAGAGATATGCAGGAGATGATGTTGCATTTGGCCCTCTAAACCTGAACCTGTCATACGAAGAAGTAAGAAAACGCGTACGTGAGGCAATGGAAATGGTAGGCTTTCCTTTTTCCTACAAAGATCGCTTAATAGTGCAGCTA
>CAYRKG010000040.1:0-45233 GCA_964424795.1 uncultured Spirochaetota bacterium | reverse complement strand
TATGAAGGCCGTTGTGTAGTATTTCTGTGATTCTGTAGCCTGATATTTCGACCATCGATCTAGCCCGATCAAAATCGATAATGCTTTTGGTATTTACTTATGATTAATAGGAATCAAGTGAAACTAGGTCTTTCGATTTTATAGCTTTAATCCTCTGTTTTAAATTTTAAATTATGATAATTTAGCAATTATCTTAACTAATATTATAATATATGTAAAGGACTTATATTAGTACTTTCTCATGTTTTTATTTCTGCCAGTTGCGAAAAATAAGCGTGCGGAGAATAGGTAGATTGGAAAATGAATAAATCTAATCCTTCATAAGCATTCCGTTTAACCCCTATAAACTTTTGTCCTATTAAAGACCATGCTACTGTAGGTTAATTCACTCTAATTCATTGGTATATATAGAATTACATACTTAACAACTAAAAAAATTACTTTAAAAAAGGTTTATAGGGGTTAGTTATAATAATTTTTCATTTATTTTAGCTAACTAATTGTGAATAAAGGAGTTAGAAGGCTAAATCATATTGGCATACTTATTGCAAATATAAGGATGGGGAAATTTAATGTTGTTATGTAGAGGTTTTTTAGTACACGGAAGAAATAATCTGGATAGGAGTACACCTCTCCCTTCTGAGATTATTCGGGACTGTGAAAAGTTATGTATGGAGGGAAAGTCTCGAATTTAAAGAATTATAAGATTTAATGAAATGCAACCTTCGTTATGAAAGAAGGAGGAATAAAGTGAAAAAGAATAAGAAAATTTATCTATGGATAGTAAATATTCTCTGTCTATTAAGCCTTACAATTTATATGATTTGCGGCTGTGGTGGTGTAGTAACTGTTGGTGATGGCCAGGACACAGAAACACTAGAACCTGAAATCAGGGTCAAATTAAGCGCGTCATCTATTTCTTCTGGTGACAACTATAATTTTTCTGGTTATGTGGTTGCCGGTGCTTCTAGTAACCCAGTTTATTGTATAATAGAAAACAAAGGGGATCTCAATTTAGAGTTGACAGGTAGTCCGATCGTGGATATAGATAGCACAGAGTTCATTGTTGATACTCAACCGTCATCTCCTGTGCCTCCATACGGTAGCACAAGTTGTATGATCACTTTCACTCCAGAAGATGGGGGGAAAAGGACAGCTACTGTAACAATATTGAGTAATGATCCAGATGAGGGCACATTTACCTTTACCCTTTCAGGGAACGGTATAGACCTTGCAGCTCCAGAGCTTGTTGCAACCCCTATATCTGATACCTGGATAGATCTTACCTGGACGGATAATTCAACAGATGAGACTAAATTTTACATAGAGCGGAAGGAAGAAGGAGGCGACTATTCTACTATAAACCAAGTAGATTCTAATGAGACCTTCTATACTGATACCCAAGTAACTGCAAATACGAAGTATTTTTATAGAGTGAGAGGTTACAGAATTTATAGCTATTACGGTGAATATTCGAATGAAGCTAATGCGACAACATTTCCCAGTTGGCAGATAGAGGATGTAGATACCGAAGGATATGTTGGGAAATTTCCTTCCATAGCCCTTGATAGTAATAAATATCCTCATATAAGCTATTATGACTCTACGAATTATGACCTAAAGTATGCCAAATGGGATGGTGATATCTGGCAGATAGAGTCTGTAGATACCGAAGGAGCTGTTGGGCAATATACTTCAATAGCCCTGGATGGATTGGATTATCCTCATATAAGCTATTACAATGGCCCAAAGTATGCCGCATGGGATGGTTCTAATTGGCAGATACGGCTCGCAGATAATTCTGGAAAATATACTTCCATAGCTTTGGAAGGGGGCTTACCTCATATTAGCTACTATTATGAATTTACTAATTTTGATTTAAAGTATGCAGCATGGGATGGTGAAAGTTGGCAGATAGAGCCTGTAGATACTGAAGGCGATGTAGGGCAATATACTTCCATAGCTATTGATTCTAGTAATGGATATCCTCATATAAGCTATTATGACTCTACTAATGGTGATCTAAAGTATGCGGCATGGGATGGTGAAAGTTGGCAGATAGAGTCTGTAGATACTGAAGGTGATGTAGGGCAATATACTTCCATAGCTCTTGACATATGGGATTATCCTCATATAAGTTATTATGACTCTACTAATGGTGACCTGAAGTATGCAGCATGGGATGGTGATAGCTGGCAGATAGAGTCTGTAGATACCGAAGGAACTGTTGGTTCATATACTTCCATAGCTCTTGATGCATATGATTATCCTCATATAAGCTATGCATCATATAAGTATAATTATTCACCTTTTTATTATGGTCTTAAATATGCCAAATGGAATGGTACTAGCTGGCAGCTACAGCTTGTAGATCATTATTATCAGACTACTAATCGTCGTATTGAAGGTACTTCCATAGCTATTGATATTAGCAGTGGAGCTCCTCATATAAGCTATTATTGCTCAGTTGATCGTAACCTAAAGTATGCCACAATGAATCCCTAAATTGGATTTGTTCCATAGTATATAAAGATGACAGGTGCCATCGCAATGCATCTCATATTGATATTCAAAATAGTATCGTCTTGATAAGAATACAGGGGTACACAAACTGTCTTTTGTGTTATCGGAATATGTTTAGTGATACAATACTATACTTATGTTAGTAGCTATAAAATTACCTAATTCTAGTATTGTGTCCCTGGAACTCATACAAATTGAATGTGAGAAAAATATTTGGATAAATAACTAAATTATATTTGCACAATGATTATTATCGTCTTTATATTGGTAAATCCATTTATAGTTTGTTAGATCAATGTAGAAAGAGGGGTGAATTTAATATGAAAAAGTACACTTTTTTGTCATTATTGTTTTCAGTTTTAATTTTATGCCTAATTTTTTATTCTTGTTCTATTAGCAGCGAAGTTACTACGCCCATAGATGGAGGGAATGGTAACACAGGAGGTGATACTACTGCACCTACAGCATCTGTATCTCCAGTGAGCGGGTCAGCTATTAGTTCAACCACATCCGTTATAATCACTTTCAATGAGTCGATGGATAAAGCCACGCTTGTTTTGGGAGGGAATATGGCTTCTGAGAGTGATGGAGGTATATGGTCTTCGAAAGCTCTCTTTTTCATTACTTCTGTAGATGATACACTCACAATAAGCCCAAGTACAGCATGGACTGGTGGAAGTGGGAGAACTCTCACTGTAGATTGTGATGATCTTGCGGGTAATCCACTTTCTACATTAAGTTTGAGTTATACAGTAGATTTAACGTTGCCAACAGCTACTGAATCTCCAAACAGTGGATCTACGATAGGTGGTGATGTTCCAATTGTGATTACATTCAGTGAATCCATGGACACAGGAACACTTAATTTAGGAGGTGAGATCGCTTCTGAGAGTGATGGTGGTATATGGTCTACCACAACTATTGCTGATGATACGCTAACAATAAGCCCAAGTGTTACATGGACAAGTGGAAGCGGGAGGAGTCTTACTGTAGATTGTGATGATCTTATGGGTAATTCCCTTTCCACAATTGTTTTAAACTATAAAGTGCTGTCTACTTCAATAGAACTTGTAACCATCAGTTCGGCAGGAGACTCCTTTATTATGGGAGATGGCACGTTAGGACCCGATGTTTCACAAACCATAACCTACAATTTTGAAATATCGAAATATGAAATAACCAATGGTCAGTTTGCCCAGTTTATTGCAGATGGCGGGTATTCGAACAGCAGTTACTGGACAACTAATGGCTGGGCTGAAAAGACATCTGAAGGATGGACACAACCTAAATATTGGACTGATTCTAATTTTAATGGCATGTATCAGCCTGTTATTGGAATTAGCTGGTATGAGGCGGTTGCCTTCTGCAACTGGTTATCCGAAAAGGAAGGCTTAACGCAAGCATATAACAGTGCAGGACAGGCCGATATTAAGGCTTCTGGGTATCGTCTTCCCACTCAGGTTGAGTGGGAGTATGCTGCTGCTAAGGGTTCGAGTATAGAAAATGAGAGGATTTATGCCTATGGAGATACATGGGATGAAAATAAATTAGTCCACAGTGTTCCACCAACAGTTACCTCAAAAACGATGAATGTTGGCAGTAAAAGCCCTACTGGAGATACTCCTCAAGGGCTTACAGATATGAGCGGGAATGTTGCTGAGTGGTGCAGTGATAATTACGAACAATTTATTTACAGTGGTACAGATCGCTATTACTTTGTAGATGATCAGACTTCAACTTATTTTATATGTTATAATGGTTCTTGGAATAGTGTTTTCAAAAGCGGATTCCGTTGTGCGAACTATGCAGGCCGCCCTTCATATACCCGTGGCAATTTCCTTGGGTTCCGAGTTGTTTGCCCATCTCCCTCTCCTGGTACTTTAACTGTAACAGTTAATTATGCTTCTGCAAGTGATGGAGGAGATCTATCTATTTTAGCATATGACGGAGAAACAAAGGAAATTTTAGCTATGACACCAGAGGGTACAACTTTCTCAGGCGGTTCAGCAACTGCCACTTTGGTTACAATTGATACTGGAACCACGAAAACATTCAATCCTGGTTCATATATTCTCCTTATATTAGTTGATGCTAATGCGAGTGGAGGTATTGATATAGGTGAGCCAGTAACGATTCAATCTGTGGATATAGATGGTGATACGGATGTGGAATTCGATGAGACAGATTTTGCCAGTTCAGTAGGGGAGACAATTATTGTAACTAGCTCCACAGTGCCGGATGGAGGAATGTTGGCAGGATATTGGCTCCTGCCAGGGTCTCCATTGGTAACTGACCCGTTTACTGTACAAACAAGTCCACCACCCGGTTTCATCACTTTTAGTATGACATTAATGCCTTTTAGCGATGGTGCAGTTACAACCATATTAAATTTTCCAATTGCACCGGGTACATACGACCTCAGTATCTATATCGATTCTGATAACGATGGAACAGTTAACACTGGAGACTACCTCTTTCTCATACAGGATGTCACAATCGATGGATCAGGTACTGACATAACAGATGATCTTGCAGGCGTTACGCCTATAGAATAAAAAGGAGTAATATTATAACTAACTTTGTTTACAATGATAAAGGTGCACTCATATTTTTTAGCTCTAATATTTTTATAATTTTAATTAGGAAGAAAAAGATGAAAAGAATTTTTGTAACACTTTTACTATTATCAGCAGGAGCCATATTTCTTGTTTCAGGTTGTGCAACTATACCATTATCACAAACTAAAAATATTTCCAGCATTGCAGTGGTTGAAATAAGCGCCCCCTCAGTTGTAGCTTGGCCAGAAGGTTCGGAAAAAAGGGGAGTACTAAGCGGTATTCAAGAAGCAGTCAAGGGAGCTGAAGCTGTGGGTAAAGGAGAAGATATAGTTGAAGTTGGCGAGGAAATGGGTTACTCAACCCAGAATGTCCTTAATGATAGTGTTGATATTGTTTTCAAGAATCTTCAGGAATCAGTTCCTTTCAGAGTGCTGTCCAAGGATGAAGTGATAGGAAACAGCTATTATCAGTCCCTGAAGGAGGAGGATAAATCCGGAGTCGTCAGGGCCCTTGAAAAACTGGGAGAGAATAATGCAGAAGGATTTAAATCTATTTTTACATGGGATCCGAAAAAGGATTCAGAAGTGATCGAAAAACTGACTGAAGCCCTGGATGTAGATACCCTTATCCTTACCTATATCGAGTTTCAAAAACGGTTGTCGGCTGGAGTGGGGGCCACTGGTGCAATACAGGGAGTTGTTAATTTTCAGGCTAGAGCTGGTGACAGATCTGGCAAAGTTCTCTGGAGTAAAGAATATACCGCATATTCCGATAAAGCAGTTCCCATTGTGGGCGGAGTTTATGACTATGATGAATTGGACAAGCTGCTCCTCCAGGCCCTTGATAAGGCAAGTGATTGGGTATTTACTCATTAAGATTGGTATATGTATCGTGTCCCTAAGAGGGTATGGTTACCTGTATCTATGACATGTAACTATGATAAACCTAACTGAATTTTTATAACCCGCTCAACATCGTGTAGTTCAGAATCAAGAATATGCCCAGCCCGATTTGACAGCCTCTCTTTACTCACTGTAGTAAGCTGGTCTGCCATCGCTTTATGTTTCTTACCTCTAAGGGTAACATATGCTTCGCTTGGATATAGCTTCTCGGTTTTTGACGTTAGAGGTATGACCTGTACCCGATTAAGATATTTATTTGAAATGTCATTGCTTATTACAATCGCAGGTCTCTGCTTTTTTATCTCTCCTCTCATAGAAGGACCAAAACTAACCCACCATACTTCACCTCGGGTCATCTTCGACATCTCCTATCAGAGCTTCCGTCCATTCTAGCGCCTGTTTTTCTCTTAATTCATCATTTGCCATGTCTCTGTATCCAGATTCCCATTCTTCCTCAATAACATGTGGCCTCACTATATTCTCAATAAAATTGCTAATTTTACGTTTGCCAATTTTTTTATATAAGCCCTCATATACCTTTTCATCGATGCTTATAGTTAGTTTTTTTTGCATGGCAGTCTCCTATACGTACACTATACGTACTAAATGTACCAATGTGGAATCAAAAAGTCAAGGGATATACATAGTTAAAATATCCTCATATGGTATTAGTAATCAACGTCCGGGTGTTTATCGGGACACAAAACAGTGTTTGTGTCCTGAAGTATTGTGTCCCGAAAAATTTATCATAAATATTAAGTTGAGAGATAAAATGGGGATAATAAAAATAGAGAAATTTCATTTATTAATTTAGGAAGGGGAATTTGAGGGTTGTCTCATAGAATATCTGCTTTATTTATTTTTATATTCTACATTATCTCACTTCCTGCTTGTGCAACAAAAAAACCGGTACAAAAGTCAGTACAGAGAACTTTTATATTGCCTAAAATAGAGAAGACGGTAGAAAAGGACATTACTTTTGTTGAAAAAGAGGATGAAATAAAACCGGCAATAAAGTATAGCATCTCACCCTGGTTTGGATTTAAAAAGGCTGCCTGCTCATTAACCTTTGATGACGGCACGCTCGATCATTATTTTATCGCCTTTCCAGAGCTGGAAAAGAGAAACATGAAGGCAACCTTTTTCCTGATTACAAAGTACTTAAAACGCTGTTTATGGATGGATTCTCAAATTAAAAGAAGACTTTTCAGCTGGGACCAGGCAAGAGAAATGTTTAATTCCGGGCATGAGATTGGGAGTCACAGTAAGTCGCATAAGGATTTGACAAAGAGAGGTACCAGTATTAAGAAGGAATTGAGGGATTCATTTTTAAAGATTAGAAAAGAAATTCCCTTACAAAAGGGCTTAACTTTTTCCTGGCCCTACTGGAGAAGTAATGAAGAATGCGAGGAGATTGCAGCTCAATACTATATATCAGCACGTTCAGGCACTGGTAAAATGAAAGATAATACCGGGAAAAATGGCGCAGATCCTCACAGCAATCCGATTAATTTCTTTGCTGTAAATTCCGTATGTATGGGATTAGGTGAAATTGACAGGACATGGCAGGAGGATTGTGAAAGAGTAATTTCGGAGGGAGGGTGGTTCGTTGTCTGTTTCCACGGTATTGATGATGGGAGAGTTGCTAAAGAATGGCTCGGATGGAGAGCCATGCCTATTTCTCAATTCAGGGAGATACTGGGTTTTATTGGAGACAGGGACTTCTGGATTGCTCCCTTCGGCACTGTTTCAAGATATATACATGAAAGAGATTCTGCAGTTCTCTATTTAGTGGAATCCTCGGAAAACTATTTTTTTCTATTACTGGAAGACGGCCTTGATGACTCAATATATAATCAGCCTTTAAGTATCAGTATTAAGCTTCCGGTTAAGTGGGATTCGGTTTTGATTGTTCAGAATGATAGGCTTTTAAGACACAATAATTCAGAAGATGGCTATATACAATTTGATGCACTTCCGGATGGCTCTGAAATTATTATTATAAAAAATTGAGCCATGTAAATTTATAGTGAGGATTCAGGTTCGGTCTTCATTTATTGGAATAATAAATGGATTATTTCTTTATAGTTATTACGGAGTTTCCTGCCTTTGCATCTGTACTTTCGATTCAAAGCCCTTTCTCTCCATTATACCCCACTCCCTCTTTGATGAAAAAAATCTGAAAAATGCTTTTATTTTATAATAGAGGTTAAGCTGACGGTAAAAGAGATTTTCAATGAGAGAAGTGAGGAGTTTAAGGATGAAATGACGGAATTTAAGAGTTGTTCCGATTCCGTAATATTCCATGATTAGAGCAAAGAGTGTAATCATGAAACTATAACCCCATGTAAGTAGTATGAATCTGAATAGTACTACAATAGGAAGTACGTTCATTAACAGTCCTGATGCCAAAAGAGAGTAGCCTATGATTTCAATAAATGGGGGAATCAATTCAGTAAGTATATGAAAGGGCATCGAAAAGAGGCCAATGGCTCCATATTTTGGATTAAAGATCATAACACGATTATCAAATATACTTTCGATGAATCCCATCTGCCATCTTACTCTCTGTCTTTCAAGAACCCTGATTGTTGAGGGTATCTCAGTCCAGCAGACCGTATCAGAGACAAACGCGATTCTGTACCTTTTCCTTTCACTTCTCTTTAATTTATGAAGCTTCACAACGAGCATCATGTCTTCGCCCATACTCTTTAGTTTGTAGCCTTTGACCTTTAAAACATCCTCTTTTTTGAAAAGGCCAAATGCTCCGGATATGATCAAAAGAGAGTTTATAGAAGAAAGCCCCAGCCTTCCAAGAAAGAATGCCCGAGCATACTCTATGCCCTGAAGTATGATGAGTATATTTTTAGTCAGCTTCTCATGTAAAAGCCTCCCCATGTGGATAGTTGCGCCATTGGCAGATTTCACAACACCACCAACTGCCGTTATTCTTTCAGGATCATTGATAAAGGGCAGAATGAGTTTTGTCAGGGCATCCTCTCCCAAAATTGTATCAGCATCAACCGCACAAAAGTAAGGATACCTTGATACATTTATTCCTGCATTAAGTGCGTCTGCCTTGCCTCCATTTTTTTTGTCAATAACAATGATATTTCTATACTCCCTTGAAGTATATATTCCCCTTACCTTTTCAGTATTAATCGATCGCCTGAAAACATAGTCTGTTTTTATTAAGCTGAATGCCCTTATAAGAGTATTAAGTGTACCATCTTTCGATCCGTCATTTACAATCAGGAGTTCATACTTTGGATAACGTACAAAGAGTAGAGAGCGAACAGATTCAACAATCGTCTTTTCTTCGTTATAAGCGGGCAGTATTATCGATACTGGAGGCAGGAGCCGGAATCTGAATGCCTGATCTAAATCAAAGGTGAAACGGTACCTTTTTACTCTCTGTATCTCCACAATCGATAGAAGAAGGATAAAGAGGTATATAGTATTGATTGTAAAATAAAAGATCATGATAATAAGCAATGAAGAATAGAATATCTCACTCATTTTTTTTGGCTAATGTAAAAGTTCCTCCACTATAGAGTTTGAGCTTCTGTAATTATCGAGGTATTTTTTATAACCAGTTTTTACAAGAGAGTTAAGAATTCTAAATGCCTCTTTGCGTTTTTGCTTTTTTGGATCCTTGAGTTGTTTAATAATATCTTCAACAATACCTTTTTCCTCGAGGGTTTGTACAGCCATATCCCGTGCATAATTATCGTCAGTATCTATTGCATCTAAAAGCGCAGCGATGCCGATTTTTCCAAGTCTAACAAGGGCAGCTGCAGCGTTCTTTCTCACATACCAGCTTTCATCTTTCAGAAGTAATACTAACCTGTAGGTAGCACCCTTTATCGCCATTTCTCCGATAAGAGTACAGGCAATAGCTCTTACCTGCCACTCGGGATCTGAGAGAGCGTCTATAGCGGTCTTTACAGCAAAGAGATCGTTAATCTTCCCAATTGCAACGAGTGCATTTATGCGAATGTCTAGATTTTTACTCTCGGTATAGAGGGATTGTAGGACTTCAAGGCTCTCAGTGAGCTTGAAATTGGATACAATTTTTATGAGCAGTATGCGCTTAGTTACTGAAAGTTCAGGGTCATTGAGCAGTGGTTTAATCTTTTTATATATCCAGGTCCCAAAAAAGGGGAGAATTGCTGCTATAAGCCATGCATGTGAAAGAGAGCAATTTTTGTACACTCCGATGAGTGCTTTAACAGTACTACTGTCCTTAATCTCACCAAGAGCAACAATTGCTGCTGATATTACCTTTGGATTACGATCAAACAGTTTATCCGTAAGGTACTGTATATTTTGTTTCGATCCCAATATCCCGAGTGTATAGCATGAACGTATCCTCTTTGAAGGCGAAATACTTAAAAGGCCTCTCTCGATATATGATGTTAGGCCAAGCTTTATAACAGCATTCTTCATGCGTCTCTTCTTTTTTCCCGTTATGGTTGATATGATTGTGGAAAAGGCATCTATGATACTTTCTCGCTGAAACCGTTTGTATTTAACTTTGGTTAGAGGAATTTCTCCAAGAAGATACTTATAGAGAACATCAAGTAATTTTCTTTTTGTACGATTTTGTATTTTTATAGTAAGATCTTTTAGAGAAGAGAATCCGAGTGTGAAAAGAAAGAACAGGATAATAAAAGAAAAAATTCCTGCTGTTGTTAGCAGGATGATTGTTTCCACAACTGTTAAGATAGATCTTATTCCCATTTTATGAAAGAATGCCAGGATATTTCATGAGATTTTCCATAGAGAGTTTCGACTGTTCCGTAACTCAATGATATTTCAAAATTATCGGTTAAATTATAGGAGATTCCAACTGTGAAATCGAAAACCCTTCTCGATTTATCCCGCACTTCAACATCTCCCCCATATAAGAATTTAATAAAAAGGTCGTTACCGGTAATATATTCAAGATTTAACAGCAATTCCACTCTTCCTGTAGTATAGTTCGTTGTATAGATATACTGGCTGTATTTGATACCGAAATACGTTATATCAGAAAAATCCTTACGTAATTGAGGACTTATTGTGAACAGTGCCTCATTTTCATAAATATCGGACTTGACAGTTAAACCCAAAGTAAAAAGGTTAACAAATGCGTAATTAATACCAAGATCAGTACTCAGGTAAGGTGAGAAATAGGGATAAGGAGAAAGTTTGATACCACCTCTTATGTATAGGTTCTGCAGGCCTTTGAATACAGTAGTGAAAGAAAGTGTGTGATCAGGGGGAGAGCTAATACGGGTATACTCATATCCGAAGATGAAGTCCCATCTATTCTTTCGGTGATAGATGAATTCCGAATTGTAAGTTACCCTAACAGACTCATCAGGATAGATATTCCACCGTAGATTCACAGGAGCAATTTCATAGGTTTTTAATGTGCGTATCCCTTTTATAAAACGATCCGCCTCAGAGTTTTCCGGATCAAGATCCAGTACTCTTGAAAACTCCTCCTTGGCCTTTTCTTTGTCACCCCATGCGAGGTAAACCTTCCCCAGATTTAGTCTTGCCTCTATTTCATCAGCTCCAGCCTTTATAGCCTTATTAAAATAAACAACAGCTTTTTCATTCTGACCTGACCAGAAGTGTACCCTTGCAATCCCCATGAAGGCATCGGAGTCGTTTTTGTTCCTTTTCAGATAGAGTTCATACATAGAAATTGATTCTTTGTATTTACCCTGCCAGCCAAATATCTGAGCTTTGCGTAACAGTGCTTCTTCCTGATCTGGGTCTTTCGCCAGTACATCGTTCAATATCTGTAGAGCCTCTTCAAACTCATTTTTCCAGCTCAGTACTTTCGCCAACCTGATTTTAATCATAATATTATCCGGGTCTTTTATGGTTAACTGTTTGTAGATATCGATCGCCTGTTCAAGTTTATTCTCCCGTTCGTATTTAATGGCAAGGTCTATTAAGCTTTCAGTATCATCCTCTGAGAAAAGTAATGAGCAGGAAAACAGCAGAAAAAGAAGAGTATAGAGGAAAATTTGTTTATACATAGGTATTAATACCTCTACTTTGATTGGAGCTTTTTGTAGCGGTAAAGGACTCTCCCTATCCTTGCCAGGAGCTCATCAGGGCTGAAGGGTTTTTTCATATAGTCATCCCACCAGATTTGAGACCTTCGACAATATCCTTCTCCGAATCAAGGACGGTGAGGAAGATTATCGGGGTATCGTTCATCTCCTTCAATTCCCTTAGTTTCCTGCATATCTGAAGTCCATTCATCTTCGGAAGAAGGCGGTCGAGTAGAATGAGATCAGGATGGTACTGAAGTGCATAGCTCAAACCCTTTTCACCATCATTGGCCAGGATCGTTTCATAGCCTTCCTTCTCAATAATTCTCCTCAATAGCTCGAGGGTCTCTGGAGCGTCTTCGACAATGAGAATGCTGTAATCCATTTATACTTATGATCGACATGATATCTCATTATCTCAATCATAGAAGAGATTTTTATATGTCTATTGCTGATACTATGTCAAAAAAATTACGATAATTATGGTATAGATTTTCTCTTTCTTCCAAGATAGATTTTATTATTTCGTCTTTTGGGGATATAATTCATAGTTAATCCTGTTCCATCTTTCACGACCACAGTCTTTACCTCTGTATTTCCAACTACAAAACCGATTGCAGGATTTAGGTCAGAACTTCTCCCCTTTACCTCAATAACCAATGAATCCTTATTATTAAGGTAAGTGTTAAAACTGGTAGTATGTCGATCGCGCCAGAACTCTCCGAATGTTGTCAGATCACCCATCCAACAATCCATCTCAAGTACCCCCCTCATCAATTTCTCCTGTGCCTCCAGTTTATACGTCTTCGTACGGGTATCGGAAGGGTGAATTAAAAGTACTGTTATAGTCTCATTATTCATGTTTGTACGTACAACATCAAGCCATTTTCTTACAACGAGATCGACATTTTCAGGAGTCAGATATCCCAATGAATCGTCAAGTGTAACAGGGATCTCAAACACATTGGATTCAGGAGAGCCAAGTTCACGCTCTTTCAGTGCCAGGAAGGGGAGAGCTGTGAGCACATCATTGGCAGAATAGGTAGAATCGTAAAGGTATCCCGCTCCCTCAAGAATTCTAATGAGATTGTACGGGTACTCAAGATCTCCTGCGCGGAATGCGATTGTATCCTGTCCAGGTATGTCTCTGTCCAGTAACTCCTTACTGACCCTTACTTCACCATGAACCGTGATCCGGTTCAGTGGATCGTAGCTATCAAAAGTAACTTTTGGATCACCTTCAGGAACTGAGGCGAATTTCTTATAATGGGATACGGTATGCGAACCGATATCAAATCCTCTTTTTTTCAGTTTCCTTATTGCCTCTACATTTTCTTCGATATTGTAGTAGTCGATATCCATCCAGTTGGCAAAGTATTTTGTATTCTCAAAAAATGTGCTCGTAACACCGTATTGCTCCTCAAGATCAGCAAACTTGAGCGAATCGACAAATGAGGTCTGAGCATCTATATCATGTGAGAGGATGAGGGCAGTTGGTTTCGAATAGGGAGCAGTACTGAGGGAGACAAATGGGGAATAATTGGCCTCGTATATTGCCTTGAGAATAAGCATTACTACATCAGCCGATGGTTCGTGAGAGTTTACGTACCTACGCTGTGCCTCATAATCCTTCCCAATCTGGGGCTGTAAAACAGATTCGGTATAGGTGAGTCCTAAAAGGTATGCTCTGCCTCTTCCATAGCGGTTCATCAAAAAGCCACAGCTTCCATCATCGAAAACTCCCAGAGATAGTGAGCCCCTTGAAAGTGTATAGCCGTGAGACCAGATGACCTCATCATAGAAATGATCCTCACCATTTCCCAGTGATATTGTTCGCTCATTGGGATGATCTATATACAGGAGAGATGAATCTTCCCCTTTAAAGGAAAGCCTGTAGCGTCTCTTTGAAGGGATATGCTCACTTATTCCAAAGAGAGGGTTCATCCTGTTCTCCACTTTTCCTGCAGCTACGAGCACGCCACCCATCTCAACATAATCATACAGGGCATTCGTAACTTCAGCTGAGATTATGCTGTTAATCAAACTTCCACCTGTGCATATAACCCTGTATTTTTTCAATCTGGAGGTATTATTAAGGAGGTCGTAAGGTATCCCCAGGCCTTCAAAAATACGCCTGAGGGCTTTCAATTCAATAATATCAGGCTCTTTTCCACTTGCAATCTGGATATCAAAAAGACCAACTCTTACATTAACGGGCTCAAATGCCTCTCCATTAAGAATGAGCCAGGGACAATAAGCAACAATTATTATAATTAAAAAAAATGATGAAAATCTTTTATAAACCATCCTACTTTCCCCAGAATGCTTTATTTAAATCTTCATCCTTCAGGATCTCCACTGCTATCACAAACCATGCTGTACTGGCCACACTTGGATTATTACTGAACTGATAGGGTATATTCATAGTAGAATATCTGAATCCCCCATCGACATGGAGCGAGGTCAAGGATTTTATTGTTTCGAGGCCCTTTCTCCAGTTCCCTGCCTTAATATATGCAGTAGCAACCCCCAGGGAGCCCTCTATCCAGATCATGTTTAGGTCTTCCCACCTCATTTCCGGGTTTTTTGGAAAGTAGTATGTATTTACTTTTTCATCCTTGTAAACAGTTTCGGCATAGTAAGGTTTATAGCCCCGAAGACCTTCAAATTCTGAAGTAAAGTTATTTTGAATTGTGGCTAAACATTCTCTTGCCATTCTATCCTCATCAATACTGAAGAGAAAAAGTGAAGCCCAGGATGCCCCGTCAAGAGGAAGAGCAGTATCAATAACCTGATTTCCTTTAATTCCTCGAAGGAATTGCCCCTTTTCATCACTCCACAGATTTAAGAGCCCTCTCTTAACAAGAAGTGCTGCATGTTCATACTCTCCTTTGCCAGTAAGGCGATATAGATCCCTGAGGAAGAAATAGATATCGATGTTGTGTTCCATACTTACCCATGAAATTTCGGATTCCATATATTCCTCGACAGGCTTCTGTATTTCTGCAGGCAGCTTTAGATCGTATGAAGCCCAGCCACCGGATACAAGTCCGTGCCTTTTGTCTTTTGGATCCTTAACCTGATGCCTAAGAACAAATCGTGCAATTGATTCTGCCATTTCCAGGAAATCTTTTGCTAAGAGATCTTCCTTTAAGAAATTCTCATTCTCACGAATACGGGTATTAAGATAAAAGGTAAGGGCATATCCAACCCAGGCAATAGCTCCCGTGCGTATCATTGCCCCTTCATGATCATCCTCATTGGGCCAGCTGTTTTTCGTATTATAGGTGAACCAGAAGCTCCCGTCTTCACGCATAATCCTTTTTAGAGCCCCGATAATATACTCAGCCTTTCTGTACTCTCCGGCCATGGTCAACGCTATTATACCCAGTGCATTATCGTATGTAAAGGAGCGGCTATGAATATATGGATATGCTGGGTCATCGGGTTGAACCAGGTAGCTCACAATGAGCCTTCTTCGATTCGGATACGGATTCGGTACTATATCATTGGGAACAATCTGGCCTTTCAGCCAAAGAAGAGCCTTCCTTTCAGCTTCAAGGATATCTTCTCCTATGATTTTTTCAGGATATGTGGAAAGCTCCTGTCCTTGAAGATTGATTATTGACATAAAAAACCAGATCACTGTAAATAAAAAGATACAAGAGAGGATATTTTTATGGCTCAATTTGCATTATCCTTATAAGATATGATTAGTTTGCGATGAATACCATCGTGGGATTTGGTGTTCTTCAATCTTTCAGCCATTTCCCCTTTATCAAAGTACCTGTCGTCAGATGACCAGTCAGTTCTTGTGGGTTCGAGAACCAGCATGTCATAGTGGGAATTTGCAAGTCTATTAACTACGCCAGGTTCACTAATACCCTGAAGCTGGTATGCCCGGTATCTGATCTGAGCTAAGGGTAGTGGTTCTTGTTCATTACTATTTTCAGCCTCAGCATTATTTTTTGAGCTATCTAGATGAGAATTATAAAGAACATTAATATCTTCTTCATGGTGTCTGGCTCTGGTTTTTGAATTTTCCTTCCTTGACACAAAAGCAGTAAAAAGCTATTCTTAGAGAGATCAAGAGAAAGTTTCAGTTAATTCTAAGGACATTTATACGTGAACCACCTTAAAACTATTAACTAAATCTTAATATCCCCATGGTAAAATAGCAATGTTGTATTATAATTTGATTGTAATTAAAATATAAATATGGAGTGCATGTAATGAAAGAGAGAAAAATTATGCAGGTCGGTATTGTAGTTAAGGATTTGGACAAGGCGCTAAAACAGTATTATGAGGTTTTTGGAGTTGGGCCGTGGGATATTTACAAATATGCACCACCCGAGATGAAAGAGTGTACGTATAGAGGAAAGCCATCTGAGTGGTCTATATTAGCAGCATTCACATGGGCAGGTAAGATGCAGCTTGAGCTTATTCAACCCTTAAAAGGGCCCAATATATACTATGAGCATCTGGAAAAAAAGGGTGAGGGCCTGCACCATATTAAGGCGTATGTAGATAATAGCAGAGAGGTAATTGAAGATTTTAAGAAAAAAGGTATTTCAGTTATACAGAGTGGTAGATTCGGTAAAGGTGAATTCTACTATTTTAATACAGAGCCGACATTGGGAATAACATTTGAGATTGGGACAAGTGCCGGTAAGAAACATAGAGGACCTGATAGAAGATATCCGGATTGAGCTTATCCCATGACCTAAAAATTGCGGCATAATCTTACAAAAGGAGGTAAGAAACCTTTATACACTTATTATGCCTTTTTAGGATTTTAAGCCACAATAGATTGGTTTTAAAATTATCTTAGTCCACAATTTGTTAGAATAGAACTAACTTATATCGTTATCAAGAGCCTACCTCACCGCTGATTTTGAAGATCTTATTTTGAGGAAGAAAATCATGAGAGCTATGGTTATAACCTCGGTTGGAGGTCCAGAGGTATTGCAGTTTCGGGATCTTCCTGAGCCCAAGATAAAAAAGATAGCGAGATTCTGGTAAAAATAAAAGCTGCAGGGCTTAATCCGATAGATGGCAAACAGAGAAAACGTGGTCCTTTAATCTCGGGTGGTATACCATCCATACTGGGATGTGACGGGGCTGGAATAGTTGAGGATACAGGCTCTGCAGTAAAGCGCTTCAAAGTTGGTGATGAGGTATATTTCTGCAATGGTGGTATTGGAGGAGATCTGGGGAACTATGCGCAGTATACGGTAATAGACGAAGGCTTTGCATCTCACAAGCCAAAGTCCCTTGATTTTACTCATGCTGCGGCTGCTCCTCTGGTGCTGATCACAGCCTGGGAGTCTATACATGACCGTGGGCGGATACAAAGAGATCAACAGGTTTTAATACATGCTTGGGCTGGAGAGGTAGGACATGTTGCAGTGCAGCTCGCAAAACTGGCTGGTGCAAAAGGAGGAAGGCTCTATGAAAGGCAGGATTGCCCTGGTGATAGAATGACTAACATTTAAACAGTAGTTCATATTGACAGGGTAGATTAAAAAGATTATAATTTTTTAACAACAAGATTGTTCATTATAAGGAGACTCTACTATGGGATTTTATAATACTGATAACTGGCCGGAAAAATCGAACTACTATCGATTCCCCTGGTCAAATAACGATAACCCTATATCCTGGCTTGAGATAACCGATGTATGTAATATTTTTTGTAAAGGATGCTATAGAAAGAATCTCACAGGTCACCGTCCGCTGGAGGAACTTAAAAGTGAGGTGGATTTCTTCAAGCGGGTAAGAAATACCGATGGTATCTCGATAGCAGGAGGTGAACCACTTGTATATCCGGATATTGTCAAGCTAGTAGATTATATTGCGAGTGTAGGAATAAAGCCAATTATTATTTCCAATACCTATGGATTAACTGAAGGGCTATTACGTGACCTTTACAATGCAGGACTCTCTGGTATAACATGCCATATTGATATGCTGCAGAGAAGGCCCGAATATAAGGAAGGCTGGACTGAGCTCGATATTATGCCTTTACGGCAACAAAAGGCAGATCTTCTCTGGGATGTTACCCGTGGCAATATAAATGTTTCCTTCAATTCTACTGTATATCATCAAAACTTTAAATATCTACCAGATATAGTTAAATGGGCACGTAAAAACATTCAGAAGGTGCATGGCCTGGTTTTCATCACCTACCGAGGTATCCCTATCAAAGATGGTGTTTCTTTTGATGTTGTAGAATCCGAGCAGGAAACAGTTGAAGATATCCAGAGGACTCTTCAATATACTGAGGCCGATGTCGGTCAGATCGATATTATGTCAGTTGATGTTTACAATCTATTAAAGGATAATTTTGGTGATAC
Organism: uncultured Spirochaetota bacterium; assembly: GCA_964424795.1. Taxonomy (GTDB): domain Bacteria; phylum Spirochaetota; class B62-G9; order B62-G9; family DRHN01; genus CAYRKG01. The sequence continues at coordinate 26,838 of CAYRKG010000040.1, read as the reverse complement.
CTATGAGCCCTGTGCATATCTCGGAGGTACTGGTCACATAAAACATTACAAATGGTGGGTAAATGCCACCATTATGGAAAAGAACGGGACAGTCTATGGTCCTGTTGGACCACGTACGATGGAGTTTTTACAGACAAAGCATCACTGGAGAAAAGGAACTTACTTTGCCTATTTTAGGAGGCACACTTTATCTCGTATTGTTATGCTATTGACCGCTCTGATAGGTGATAAGCGTATGAAGAAGGTGCGCCGGAAACTGTTCTGGCGATCACTCAATCCTGTGAAGTGGTTTTTACCGGTTTATGCGCAGACAATAGGAATTGTTCAGGCTCCTGACATGCTTGAAAATGGCATGCCCAGTATGTGTGAAAGCTGTCCCGATATGTGTGTCTGGGAGGATAACCTCGTTAACTCCTGCCGTTTAGACGAGTACCGTAAATACGGGCGTCTCATGAATGCTATTATTCATAATACAGAATCGGAAAGTGACAAGAGAGTCACGAAAGAGGCAAAGGTAGAGAAAGAAGAGATTGCCAAAGTTTAAACATTCCATGAAAACACTTAATCCCATAGAATTTATTAAAGGGCTTTATGGTATCATTGAAGGAAAGGTATATCTACCTGAATCCTTAAAAGAGAATCCTGTTTTGCATGTATTGCTAAACAGGCGTTCGGTTCGTAAATTCAGGGAATATGATATTCCTGAAGATGTTTTCAATGTTATCCTTGAGGCTGCAAGATTGGCACCCAGTACTGTTAACCTCCAGTCGTGGACATTTGGAGTTTATGATCAGACGGGCTGGAAAAAAATTTTTGGTAAGTCAATACCACTCAATGCCAACAGGGCTGTCATCGTAATGGGGGATGTTCACCGCCTGCGTGGGTTAATTGATGAGTTTCCTCACAAACCGCTTGTTGAATACACACTTGCTGTTATAAATGCCAGTATTGCAGCTTATGCTATGAATATTGCAGCTGAAGCCTGCGGTGTTGCATCGGTGATGCTCTCAGAAACCGGTCAGAGCGGATTTTATGATGCCCAATATTTGAAGAAGAAATTGAAACTCCCTGATGGTGTTTTCCCCATTATGACAATTGTATTTGGTTATCCTAAAGGAAAGCCTCTGGGAATGCCACCGAAATTACCCATTGAAGAGATAACATTTTTCCATCAGTATAAGGAATCGGATAGGAAAGTAATGGAGGACTGGCTGAAACAGATGATGGCTGGATATCGGGCTATGCGAATCACAGATTCATTTAAAGAGCAAATTCGACGCTATGTCTCAAAAATCGATGCTGCTGAAAAGGGTCTCAGGGAGTTAATATTTTATAAACCTGAGGAACCACCTCACAAGGAATAATGCTTCAAATCAAGAGATCATGGCATTTGGAGCCAGCATAGTAGTTTCTGTCACATTTTCGTCACCATAAAACAGAAATGGAAATATGCTTACAGGTTGGAGATATGAAAAGGTGTTTTGATTAAGCCTCAAGGTTTTTCGATAGATTTTTGGTAGATGCGGTAAGTTTTATACTTCTTTGCTCCTGTCTTTTCTAAAGCATGAATCATGAGCTCGTTTGTTTCTACAATCATGGAACACTCGCATTCCTCAAGGCCAAGTCGCATGCCAGTGTCGATTGTTTCCAAGTAAAAAGCAACATCAAGGCCGCGGTTTCGATACTCTTCTAAAACTCCCATTGCAAGGATTCGAATATGTTTAATTTTCTTGAGTCCCAGCATTATTTTTATCAAACCAAATGGAAACAGCCGCCCGTTGGCTCTTTTAATAGCTTGATTGGCATCAAGAATAGTTAATATAAATCCAACTGTTTTATCGCCCACTTCGGCAAAATATGTCATTTCAGGTTTGACTACGAGTTTGAGCTCAGAAGCAAGGTGCTCATACTGTCTCTCAGTCAGCGGTGTGTGACCCCAGTTTTCCCTCCAAGCATCTTTAAAGATGACCTTAATTTGCTCGAGGCGTTTATTGATTTCCTTCTTGGTCAAAGGCTTGATCGCTACATTGTGCTGCTTAAGCACACGGTCGCGCACTCTGTACATTGATGCTTTTGGTTTCACATCTCTTCTTAATACAAAGGCGTACCAATCAATGGCCTTCTCAAATCCATGACCAGTGACAAGGTCGTTATAGTAGGGTGGATTATAGGTTAGAAGGATAACAGGGCTTGAATCAAAGCCGTCATAAAGCATAGCTGTTTCATCGTATATCGTAAAGCTCTCCGGTCCTAGAATCTTTGTTTTTCCTTTTTTACTGACCCAGTCCTCTGCTGCTTCGAAAAGAGCGTTAGCCACCTCCTGGTCATTTATACACTCAAAAAAGCCGAAAAAGCCTGTATCCATGTCATGGTATTTCTCGTATTGATGATCAACATGAGCATCTATTCTACCTGCCAGTTGGCCATTTTTGTATGCTAGAAAATATTCGGCTTCACCGAATTCGAAGAATACCCCCCTTTTTTTATCTAAAAATTTCATCTTATCATTTATTAGAGGAGGAACCCAGTAAGGGTCATTTTTATAGATTTGCCACGGAAGGCGAACAAATTTCTTGAGTTCCTTTTTGCTCTGAACTTTTGTAACAGTGATGCTCATTATGCTCATCTCCTCTTTTTCTATCTGAGAATAAACTGTTTATCGATTTTGTCAAGAGGATTTATCATTGTTTTGCATTATTGAAAATTTTTGGAAAAGTGTCTGAGTACAGAATCCATTGATGAAAGAATAACCACTTTCATAAAGAGAGAAAAAATTTAAAATATTGTAAAAAAAAATGCTTGACTTTTAGATATAGGTTTTAATACATTACTGTATTAGTAAAATAGTATACTATTAAGGAGTATTAGAATGGTTAAAATCAAAAATCTTTCATTTGGATATGGAAGGAAAAAACTATTTACAAACCTGGATGTACAGCTTGCGCCTGGTAATATCTATGGGCTTCTGGGAAAAAACGGAGCGGGAAAAACAACACTGCTGAAGCTGATATCCGGTCTTCGCTATCCCCAGGATGGGGAATGCCAGGTTTTGGACTATATCCCTAAGAAGAGGTTTCCAGGACTACTTGAGGAGATTTACTTCATTCCAGAAGAGTTTTTCGTGCCTCCAATAACCATGAAAAATTATACAAAGATATATGCACCCTTTTACCCGCGGTTTAACCACAATGCATTTGCAGAATACCTGAAAGAGTTCAATCTGGATTTAAAAGAGAAGTTGACAGAACTATCCTATGGACAGAAGAAAAAGTTCCTTCTTGCCTTTGGTATAGCCACAGAATGCAGTCTTTTCATTCTGGATGAGCCTACCAATGGCCTGGATATCCCATCCAAAAGTCAGTTTCGCAAAATTCTGGCTTCTGCCGTGACAGATGACAGAATCATACTTGTCTCAACCCATCAGGTTCGGGATATGGAAAACCTGATAGATCCAATAATTATTCTGGATGATGGTCAGATAATCTTTAACCAGTATATCCAAGATGTATCTAAACACCTCATTATTCAAATGGATCAGGATCTGCCTGGCTCTGGCGATGTTCTTTATTCCGCCAAGGTACTGGGGGGCTATGTTGTAGTAAAAGAGAACAGGTCCGGTGAGGAATCCAGGATTGACCTGGAAACCCTTTTTAATGCAGTCACTACAAACAGAGATAGAATAAACGATATTTTTGCAACGGAGGTATAACATGAGAGAAAAGATCAAAAAAAGAAATGAATATTTCAACCCTGGCAGGTTCTTCCTTCTGCTTAAGAGAGATTTCGTTACTAATTACCGTACGATAATCATTGCCATTGCAGCAATAGCCGGATTTGTGATCTTTGCCTCCGCTATATCTGCACTCAATCAAAATGGAGAAAATTTCCATCTGAAACTCTATTTCATGCTTCTGTATATTGGTGGCTTTATAGTCACGAGCAGGGTATTTAAAGAGCTGCACAACAGCCAGAAGAGCTATACCTATGTGACTCTGCCGGGGTCGCCAATGGAAAAGTTTATTGAGAGATTGATATTGTCCTCGATAGGCTATGCTCTGGGGACTCTTTTAGTCTATTTTGTTATTGCTGCAATCAGCGAAAGTCTTAACCAGCTGCTCTTCGGGTATAGCCATGAACTATTAAATCCATTAAGTAGAATTTTTTTGATTGCTGTTGCAGCCTTTGTGGTGATCCAGAGCCTTTTTCTTGTAGGTTCTGTATTTTTCAAGAAAAACTCATTAATCAAAACAATCCTTATGCTTACTATATTGGCCATAGTAATATCAGTGATCGCAGTCTTGATAGCAGTGTTTGTCTTCCGGGAAAGCTTTGAAGGCATACGGCAGACAAGACAGGAATTTAAATCTCTGCGTGAACTGAGCGACTGGTTAGGAATGACTGAGGGTGATTTGCGGCTAGTTGGACGAGGACTGTGGTTGGGCATTCGGATCCTCTTCTGGGCTATTCTGGCTCCCCTCTGCTGGATTATAAGCTACCTTAAATTCAGAAAGATTGAGGTTTGAGAGATGGAATTCAAGGAAAAAGAGGCCATATATCTACAGATAGGTGATCATATATGTGAAAATATTTTAAGAGGGCAGTGGAGAGAGGGGGATAAAATACCATCGATAAGAGAAATGGCAGTCAGTATTGAGGTGAATCCAAACACAGTAATGCGGACTTACAGCTATCTCCAGGACATGGGAATTATCTTCAATCAGAGGGGTATTGGCTATTTTGTTGCCAGAGATGCATATGAAAAAACAAGGGAGTTAAAAAAGGAAAAATTTATTAATAGTGAACTACCCCATCTTTTCAGAACAATGGATCTTCTTAAAATAAAGTTCGATGATTTGATGGAGCTTTACAAAGCAGAGAGGGGAAAAGGAAAGACAGTGGAAAAACCACGAAAAAGCGGCTGAATTATAATTTTACTCAAAGATAACAAATCCATTTTCAAAAATTTACCTGTGAAAGCCTCTTTTGGAGGTACTTCTTTAGAGCATCCGGTAGTATATTTCCTATTGTAAATCATTAACTTCTGATATAGAAATGATTTAAATTATCCTTGACAAAATCATATGAGACAGTATAAAACAAATTTTAAATGTTCTAATATTAAATTACTCTAAAGATGAGTATTATGGTTAATATACCATAGAGGGAGGTAACCATCATGGATGTTCAAGATTTCTCAACTGATGTTGTAGTAATCGGCGGAGGAGGGGCAGCATGCAGGGCTGTGATTGAAGCTGCTGTTCGGGGTCTAAACTGTATTCTGGTTGATAAAGGGAGACCTGGTCGCTCTGGTGCAACTCCCTGTGCTCTCTGGAGTATACAGGCACCTTTCGGTCCCCGTGGAAGAGATGAGAGGGATTCACCTGAACAGTTTTTTAAGGACATGGTAAATGCAGGCCGTTTTATAGGCGATCAGAACATCGCTGAGATTGTTGCATTTACGGCATGTGATAGAATTCTTGACATGGAACGTTATGGAGTGAGGTTCAGGAAATACGATGACGGCCGCTTCTATCAGACTCCGATGCCAGGGCAATCCTATCCCCGTTCATGCTTTATGTTTGAGAATGGGCAGCACATGTCTACAGTTCTGGCGAAGGAGGTTTCGAGGCATGATAGTATTAAAGTATTCAAGGATTTTTTTGCCTTCAGCCTGCTGAAAAACGGTGAACGTGTTGTGGGAGTGCTTGGAATGGATATGCTGACAGGGGATATAGTTACAATAAATGCAAAGGCCACTGTGGTTGCAACAGGCGGCTATACCTCTCTCTGGGGATTCAGTGACAATCCACCGACACTTACCGGAGACGCCCTTTCAATGGCATACAGGGCTGGAGCTGAACTCGTTGACCTTGAGTTCAACCAGTACTACGGTACAGATGTAATATGGCCTCCAAGTGTTCGCGGGACTGTTGTTCTTTATGAGCTCATGATAGAGGAGTTCGCAGATGGTGAGATCACCGATAAAAACGGCACTCCGATAATAGATAAGCCTCTACCAATAAGGGATGAGGCAATCAAAATTATTTTCAATGTGATAAGAGAGGGCCGGGGGACGGAGCATGGCGGGGTATATTTTGACACCACAAAATCCCCAAAAGGGGAGAAGAAGGTCAGGGAAGTGTTCGATACGATGACTCCTAAACACTATCATTTTCTCATAGATGCAGCAGGAATCGATCTGGCAAAGGAGCCGCTTGAGGTGGCCCCAGCTTCACATTATCAGTGTGGTGGCATATATATAAACGAGCGCGGCCAATCGAGTTTAATGGGTCTTTATGCCTGCGGCGAATGTGCAGGAAATTTTCAGGGTGCCAACAGACTGGCAGGAAGCGCTCTCTGTGATACGCAGACGATGGGCGCCCAGGTAGGAGGATGTGCTTCGGATGATGCTAAGAGGAATGACTTAATGCCGCCTGATAGAAAAAGTATAGATGAACAGATGGATATTCTTAAAAGCTTTATCTCGGAAAAGAGGAAAAAGACGAGGCCTGTTTTTATAAAAGAAGAGATATTAAATACCATGGACGAATACGTTGCTCCCTTCCGTAGTGGGAAAGGCCTTAAACAGGGCCTTTCAGTAATAGAATCTCTCAGAGATGAGATTCCTAAAATCTATGTTCCGGACATTAAACGGTACAATTTCGAGCTCAGGGAGGCATTGGAGTCAAAGCTTGCTATTGATGCTGCACAACTGACTATCGGTTCTGCTCTCTTCAGAACAGAATCGAGAGGCCATCACAACCGTACAGATTTTCCTGAGACAGACAATAAGAACTGGAGATGCCACACAATCGTTTCCCGGAAGGATGGAAAGCCGTTTTACTCAAAACGTGACGTTATTTACACACGCCTGAAGCCTGAAGATTAATAGAGCGAATTTCGAGTTTTAGTAAAGTAGATAATTAGTTCTTCTTAAAGAACTAATTTTTGAGTTGGTGACTCTGTCACCAACGACTAATAAAAGGTGGTCATACATAAAAAATGAGGGAATGCCGGACAACCTTCGGTTGTAGACAACTTTTGTTGTAGCAACTTTTGGTTGTATCAACCTTTTGTTATAGCAACCTTCGGCTGTATCAACCTTCGGTTGCCGGGAAAATACCTTATCTGAGCTAAAGGACTTTTTAATAAAGATGAGAAGTTCGAGTTAATAATCTGGAAGAAGGAGGCATTGCTATGCCAAGCGGTGTAATAAAAGCAAAGATATTCAGATATGATCCTGATAGGGATAGGGAACCCTATTTTCAGGATTATGAAGTTCCTGTTGAGCGACAGGTAACAGTGCATGAGCTTCTAAACATTATACACAGGGATTATGATGGAACACTGGCATTCAGAACCTTTAAGTGCTATAAGGGGATGTGTTCAACCTGTATTGTAAAACTGAACGGCAAATCTATAAAGGGCTGTGCCACACCAATAGCGATGAATGCAGAGATAAAGATTGAACCTGTCGAAAGCGGGAAGTTAATCAGAGATCTTGTCGTAGATTTTAATAATATGTAACAGGGAGGGGAAATAATGGGAAAACCAGTAATCTGGCATGATATTACATGGCCAGAAGTAAAAAAAGTAAGTGAAGAGATAGGGATTGCGATACTACCAATAGGATCGACTGAGCAGCATGGCTTCCACTGTCCCTGCGGAGTTGATACCTTTAATGCCTATGATCTTGCAAAGAGGGTTTCTGAAAAGACAGGCGCGATTGTAGCCCCGCCAATGCCCTATGGCAGCCACCCGTACTTTCACTACGGTTTCATAGGCACAATCCCCATCAGGGCAACTGTTCAGATCGAGCTTGTAAGGGATGTGGTCAAAGGTCTTGTAAACTCCGGTTTTAAAAAGATCATTATCATGCAGGCACATGGTCAGTGGTGGACGCTTCAGACAGCTTTGCATGAAATTGCACTCGATGTTGACTGCTTTATGGCTGTGGCCACATGGTGGGAGCTTGCCTGTGAGAAGATCAAGGAGGTTTGTGAAACCCCATTTAAGCACGCTGATGAGGTGGAGACCTCGGTGAGCCTTGCGCTTTATCCGGAGCTGGTTGATATATCTAAGGCAGAGCCTGATTACAGCCTGAAGCCCTACATTGACAAGAAGTTTGTTCGACCGGCAGTTCACTCTGAACTTCTTAACAGCTTTCCCATCGAATCAATAACTTTTGTTCCGCAGGAGAATGTAATGAAAACAGGAGCTCCAGGAGACCCCAGGCTTGCTAATGCTGAGAAGGGTAGAGCAATCGTTGAAACCGCTGTGGATGTTGTTGTGAAACTCATAGAATTCCTAAAGAAAAATTACAAGCCTGATAAATTCCCGAGGGTCAAACCGAAGCTGAAGGCGGACATGTACTAAGTTAAAAGAGGGCTATGAGTTAAAAGATTTACCTATTAGATAGAGGAATTGCTTGTAAAAAATGGACAGGTATCTGCTTGGAATTGATATCGGATCAGGAGGATGCAAGGTTTCTCTCCTGAATACAGACAGGAATGAAACTGTAACAAAGGTAGCAGAGTATCCCACATACTTTCCTGAAGCAGGATGGGCTGAACAGGATGCCGAAGACTGGATTTTTAATACTGGAAGGCTGATACGATCATTACTAAGTGAAGCTCATGTATCACCGTCGTGGATATGCGCTGTAGGTATTGGAGGTATTACGCACTCACCAGTTCTCCTTGACCAGAAAAGAAGAGTAATCAGACGAACAATTCATATAACAGATGCGAGATCTGTAAAACAGGTACAGTACCTTAAAAGAAGAATTGGCGGTTTAATCTTTCATACCTGTTTAAACTCAGTGGGTGTTATGTGGACAATCGCCATGTTGCTCTGGGTAAGGGAGAATGAGCCTGATATATGGAAAAATATATCAAAAATTCTTTTTCCCAAAGATTATGTAAGATTTCGATTAACAGGCACAGAGGTCACAGACAATGTTGATGCACAGGGTACACTACTTTTCAATACTTTGGAAGGTAAATGGGACGAAAGGCTGATTTCAGTAGTTCCTCTCAAGAAAGATATATTACCGGATACTGTTCAATCAACCGAGGTTGTTGGAAAAGTTACGAAGGAGGGGGCTCAATGGTCAGGATTAAAAACAGGAATCCCGGTCATAGCAGGGACAACTGATACTCTATTGGAAATTCTGGCATCTGGGGCGTGTAAGCCCGGAGATTGTACTGTTAAGCTTGCAACTTTTGGAAGAATATGTGTGATTACTGAAAGGCCATTTGCTGATGAGAGACTCATTACCTATTCTTATATCATACCTGGACTCTGGTATCCTGGAACAGGAACAAAATCCTTTGCCTCTTCTCTGAAATGGTTCAGGGATCATTTCTGCCTCGATATTTATAAAAGTGAAAATGCCTTCAGCCTTATGGAAGATGAGGCCAGAGATATTACTCCGGGCGCTGATGGCCTAATCTTCCACCCTTATCTTCAGGGAGAAGGCTCTCCCTATAATGACCCTTATTTAAGAGGCAGTTTTATCGGGTTAACACTTCATCACAGGAGGGGACATCTTATAAGAGCTTTAATGGAAGGCACCTCATTCTCTCTGCTGGATAGTCTTACATTATTAAAAGAAAAGGGGATTAAAATTAAAGGCCCTGTCCGGTTTATCGGAGGAGGGACCAAAAGCACAGTATGGCTTAATATTCTGGCAGATATTCTGGGAAGAAACGGTGTAATACCAAAGGCAACTGATGCCTCTCTTGGAGCAGCAATTCTCGCTGGTGTAGGAGCAGGAATTTTCAGTACAGTTGAAGAGGCGCAGGAAAGATTTAAGGGGCATGTAGGAGAAGTTGAGCATGATAAGGAAAGGGCAAAGGTTTACAGATATTTATTCAAGCAATATAAGGAAGCTCACGATCTTCTTGAGGGTGTTTATCATAATCTTTCTAAAATTTCTTCGAGATAAATAGCCATGCTCCTGGTATAGCAACCAAGAATGAAAATATTGAATTTCACCCTTTTATTTTAAATGAAAATAGGAGATGGATTTTCCTGGGGAGGAATAATACTATGCTTCACCCTTTACATCGTCGAATGATTGAAACAGAACTTGTGGATATCGTGGATCGAAGGTTTGTGCTCACCGATGAAGCGGACCGCATGATATATGGTGTGGACTACATGTGGCTTCCCCGCATGTGGGTAGATAGGGGAAAGGTGCCTCCAATTCCTGATTTTGTCGTTCTTCCTGAGACACCAGAGCAGGTATCTGCCATTATTAAAGTTGCCAGTACATACCATATTCCAGTGATTCCCTGGGGAGGAGGGTCAGGCAGCCAGGGAGGTATTATGCCTGTATACGGAGGTATTACCCTCGATCTAAAGAGGCTTAACAGGATTATGGAAATAAATGAACAGGCACAAACGGTTACAGCCCAGGCAGGGATAAATGGCTATGAGCTGGAATGTGAACTTAACCATGCCGGGTACACACTGTCACATATACCAGCTTCCCTGCACTCTGCAACTCTCGGAGGGTATCTGGCCTGCCGCGGATCAGGTGTTCTTTCGACGAAGTACGGTAAAATAGAGGATATTGTACTTTCATTACAGGTTGTACTGCCAAATGGGGATATTATACGCACCCTCCCCCTGCCCAGCCATGCAGCTGGTCCAGGTATTCTCCATCTATTTGTTGGTGCTGAGGGTTCATATGGTATTATTACAGAGGCTTCCATGCGTATTGAAAAAATGCCTGAGCAGCGGCGCTTTAAGGCTCTTTTGTTTGACAGCTTTTCCAGAGGGCTTGAAGCAGGGAGGCGTATCATGCTGGAGCGGCTTCAGCCGAGTGTTATGCGCCTTTACGATGAGAAAGAGACAGTAAAAAGAGTAGAGAAGATCCTCGGTATAACCCTTGCGAAAGGCTCATATATGGTTATAGGCTATGATGGTAAAAGAGAGATCATAGATGTCCAGGAGCGACTTGCTATGAATATCTGCAGGGAATTAGGTGCCAAAGAGTTGAGTGACAACCTTGGATGGGAGTGGTGGAACCACCGCTATAACTTTTTTTTCCCACCGCACTGTCTTGATTTTCCATGGATGTTTGGAACCATGGATACTCTTTGTACATTTGATAAAATGGAAAATCTCTACTGGACTAAAAAGAGGACCCTTGAAGAGAACTATGCACAGTGGAGCCTGGAATATATTGCCCACCTTTCGCACTGGTATCACTGGGGGGTAATGATATATGATCGCTTTATTATTCAAAACCCGCCCCGGGATGCTGGTGAAGCTCTGACACTGCACAATGAAATCTGGAATGTGGCCGTTCGCACCTCAATTGCCTGTGGTGGGGTATTAAATGAACATCACGGAGTAGGTCTGAAGCTGGCCCGTTTAATGCGTGAACAGTACGGCCCTGCATTTCAGGTGCTCGAAAGTTTAAAAAATTCCCTGGACCCTGATAACATTCTCAATCCGGGTAAAATGGGTTTTGGTCCAACAAAGTAGCGAGGGAATTGAAAAATGAAAGCCCTATCGGACTATATGAGATTTTTATATGCGTGCAGATTCTGCCCCATGTGTAAACCTGCGGCAGAAGTAGCAAATATAACACATATTGAAAGCTATTCAACAAGAGCCAGGGCTATGATGCTCTGGCGCGTGGCAAGCGGAATCGCCGAATTCACACAGAGGGATGTGGAACTTATCTATCAGTGCACACTGGACAGCATAAGTCAGTCATGGTGTGTGAATCATTATCCTGTAAGCGAGTATATGGTTTCAGCAAGGGCTGAGATACTCAGGAGAGGACTTGCTCCAAAGTCAGTCCGGGACGTTCTCAGGCATTCGATTACTGAATCAGAGGATATAAAAGGCGATGTTATTCTCCTTTCATCTGAAGCTTGCGAGCTGGGAAATAAAAATGCAATCGATCCAGCACTCAATGTTTTGGAAAATGCCGGTATTTCCGCTGAACCTGTATTCATTCAGTGCGGGGCCTTAGCCTACGGCCTTGGAGATTTTAAAAAGGCGTTAGAGCAGGCAGAGAGGTTAATAGATATAATTAAAAATTGCGGTATAAAATTTGTTATAGCTGATGGACCAGCAACACTTTTTACTATAAGATATATTTATCCATTCCTAGATATCCTCTGGCCGAAAGATATAGAGGTTAGATCACTATCAGAAGAGCTGTCACGGGCACTGGAGCAGAAAAAACTGAAAATAAAATTCTATGATGAAACAAAAGTAATATTCCATGACTCAAGGTGTGCCTGCCTTCTTGCTGACGATATGGCTCAGGATGAGGCGATACAGCCAGGTTTTCAGGGTCCTGAGACTGCCCTGGGAAAGGGTGAGGTTTATGAAGCCCCACGCAGGATTGTCGATGCCCTGGGAATGGAACGCATATTCTTCGTATGGTCGCGGTCGTTGTCCAGGAGTTGCGGTGCCGATGATGGCCTTTGGATTACCTATCCTGAGCTGGCAAAAGAATTAGCTCTAAAGCGTATGCAGGAGGCTGAAAAACTGGGCGCTGAGATGATTATCACAGATTCGCTTCTGTGCGCGTATCATCTGAAAAGTAACGGGAATGGGATACCTGTACGATGGCTTTGCGAGCTTTTCGAATAAGGCTAATGAGAATAATATGAATATTATAATTCCGATCAAACAGGTACCGGAGACAGGTAACGTAAGAATGGATGAAAAGACAGGAACGATGGTAAGGGAAGGAGTAGAAAGCATCATTAATCCCCTTGACCTCTACGCTATTGAGACAGGTATCCAGTTGAGAGAAAAAAAGGGAGGAAATATTACAGTTATAACCATGGGCCCTCAATCAGCAGAGAAGTCCCTGAAGGAGGCGATAGCAATGGGCTGTGATGAAGGGGTACTTGTAACCGGGCGTGAATTTGCAGGATCAGATACATGGGCTACATCCTACGTTTTATCAAAGACAGTTGAAAGAATAGGAGACTATGATTTGATTCTGACAGGGGAAAGGGCAACAGATGGAGAAACAGGCCAGGTTGGGCCAGGTATAGCCTCTTTCCTGAATCTGCCTCTTGCTACATATACGAGCAGGATTGTTGAAACAGTCGATGAATATATTATAGTAGAGCGGCTAATTGAAGATGGATATGAAACACTGAAGTTGAGGTTACCTGCTTTACTGACAGTTGTAAAGGAGATCGTTTATCCACGTCTTCCCACACTGAGAGGCAAACAGAAGGCAAAGAGAATGAATGTACCGGTATGGTCTAAAGATAACATCGGACTAGAAGAGTCAAATCTGGGCTTAAAGGGATCGCCTACGAGAGTTGAAAAGATTTACACTCCAGTAGTTGCAAGAGGGGGAACAGTTGTATCTGCACATGATGAGGAGAGCTTGGAGAAGGCTGTAGATCAGATGCTCATTTTCATGAAGGAGAAAAACATCATCATATGAATTATCGTGGAGTATGGACAATATCAGAGCACACTCGTGGAAGAATGAAGGGTATATCATTTGAGCTTCTCGCAATAGGAAGATCGTTGGCAGATAAATTGCGCACTGAACTTGCTTCGGTAGTTGTAGGAAATAATATCAAGAATGAGGATCTTGAGGAACTTATCCACAGGGGAGCAGACAGAGTATATACTGTCAGTGACAACAGATTGGAGAATTTTATCGTTGAGAATTACAGCTTAGTCCTGAAAGATTTAATAAATGAATATAGACCGGAGATTGTGATTGCAGGAGCAACAAGCTTCGGGCGAACATTAATGCCCCATGTTGCAGTCAGAGTGAATGCAGGATTGACTGCTGACTGTACAGCTCTTGATATCGAAAAGGACACAGGAAATCTCCTGCAGATAAGGCCTGCAATCGGTGGAAATATCCTGGCGCAGATTAAAACAGCTGAGAGAAGGCCACAGATGGCTACCCTGAGACCCAAAACGGTTAAACCTGCTCAGAAAGATAGCCGCCTTAAGGGTGAAATTGTGAGGGTTAAATTTAAACCTGAATGGATTGATCCCCGGGTAGAAAAGGTAGCTTTCAGGAGGATTGAGGATAATATAAATATAAAGGATGCAGATATAGTTGTGGCCGGGGGAGGAGGTTTAAAGAAAAGAGAGAACTTTGCAATGATTCGGGAACTTGCTGATAATCTGGGAGCAGCTGTTGGAGCTTCAAGAAATGCAGTTGACAGGGGATGGATTTCGTACCCTCATCAGGTTGGCTTGAGTGGAAAAACAGTTACTCCGAGATTATATATTGCAGTAGGCATTTCAGGATCGATCCAGCATCTTGCCGGCATGAAGACCGCAGAGACGATCATTGCTATTAACAATGATCCTGATGCAGCAATCTTCAGGGTAGCCGATTTTGGAATAGTTGGGAATGCATTTGAAATTATACCGCTGTTAAATGAAAAACTGAAAGAGGAAAAAAAGAGGAATGAAATATAACCCGGTGGTTAAAGAGACTGTTGAAGAATTAATTGCCATTGTGGGTAAGAAAAACGTCATTATCGACAGGGATAAGATGGAAGCCTACTCCCACGATGAGACTCCAAAGGAGCAGTATGGGCATATGCCGGAGGTGGTGGTCACTCCTCAAAGAGTGGAGGAGGTCGTAGGGATTGTTAAACTGGCAAACAGAGAATTAATCCCAATTACACCACGAGGAGCTGGCTCCGGTCTTTCAGGAGGGGCAATACCTGAATTCGGTGGCATTGTGCTCTCTATGGAAAAAATGAACCGTATCCTTGAGATTGATTATAAAAATATGATGATGGTTCTTGAGCCGGGTGTTGTTACGAATGAGGTCAATGAGAAGATCGCTGAGAGAGGACTCTTTTTCGCAGGATACCCGATGAGTATTGAAACGTGCTTTATTGGTGGAAACGTTGCAGAAAATGCAGGTGGCGGGAGGGCGGTTAAATACGGGGTTACAGGGCATTACGTTATGGGCCTTGAAATTGTAACTCCAACAGGAGATATAGTAGAGCTGGGAGGGAAAAGGGTAAAGGATGTTACCGGTTATGATTTAAAACAGTTAATAATAGGTTCAGAAGGGACTCTTGGTATTATCACAAAGATAATCATCAAGCTGTTACCCTTACCTGCTGCCAGAATTAATCTTTTGGCATTATTTAAGGATGTAGGATCAGCCATTGATATGGTTCCCGAAATAATGACTGTGGCCCGGATCATTCCCACTTCCTTAGAGTTCATGGATGAGCTTTCCTTTAAAACATCCTGTGAATATTTAAACGAGCATCTTCCATATCAGAAGGCAGGTGCCATGCTTTTAATAGAAATTGATGGTAACAATGAAGATCAGTTGGAGGAGGATGCTGAAATAATCGGTGAATTATGCCTCGATAATGGTGCGCTGGAGGTTTATGTGGCAGATAACCATACGACTCAGGAGAGGGTCTGGAGCATCCGGCGTAATATACCGGAAGCTTTTCTCGTTGTGAGCCCTCATCAGAGCCTGGAGGATATCGTGGTTCCGACCTCTGTCATTCCTGAGCTTATGCCAGAATTAAAGAAAATTTCTGATAGATATAATATTCAAATTCCCTGCTACGGTCATGCTGGAGATGGGAACCTTCATGCGACACTTGTCAAAAATCCTGAGATATCGATTGAAGAGTGGTACGAGATTGAGCATAGAGCCCTGAAAGAGCTCTATCAGGTAGCTAAAAGGCTTGGTGGGACTATCAGCGGGGAACATGGTATAGGCTCCAAGAGGAAAGTGTATATAGATGATGTAAAAGGTCCTGTTGAACTGGATTTGATGCGGAAGATCAAAATGGCATTCGATCCTAATAACATCATGAATCCAGGGAAAATATTCGATCTGGAGTAGGATTATGATGAACGCAATCCTAATGCTAACAAGCATCATTCGCGATTAGTCGCTTTCGCTCAAATTGAGGCCTTCGGCCTCACGTCGCTTTCGCTCAAATTGAGACCTTCGGTCTCAATGGGAACAGATCGCTCTTTTATAAATAAATCTTTGTCATTCCGATCACAAGGGTTGAAAAGTTCACATCCGGGTTTATCGGGGATCGAATAAAAAGCCTCTTATCCTTCACATTGACTCTTTCGACTATACCTAATGCAATATCACGATTTCTTTTGTCTCTGAAAGAGGCAATTCTATCCTCAAGCTCTTCGGGTTTTAGTTTAATCGATTCTCGTGTAAACCTTAGATTAACAGTTTTCAATGAAACCTCAAGGCTCTTTGCAGCAGTGAAGTAGGATTTGAACTTCTGGCACCGGTACTGTTTTCTTTCTGAAATACTCTTAGTATTTATAAAATCGGGCACTGCTAATCTGTAAACTCTTGGATTGTTTTGTGATTGAAAAGGTTCGAGGATTGCTTCCAGCTCATTCGATCTTTCCAATCCGAGGATTATATCAGGAGAGAGGAGGTCTATCTTGAACTGCTTCAATACCCGCCCAATAGGGTCATCTATCAATCCTGTGGTATCAACAATTACCCTTTGAGTTGAAAAAAGGGCACTTTCGGTTATGAGCTTAGCGCCAACTACTGTTGGTAACAAACTTCCACATGGAGAAAGGGCGCCGGTAAAATAGAAATCTTTAACCCTAATGCTTGACCATTTCCCAAACTCTCCTTTTATATTTCCCCAGGCTACTGTTGTTGGCATACCTATATGGGACTGCCCCATATCCAGATCGACAATTCCTACCTCTACCTCTTTTACAAGCTCATGAGCAATACATCGCGTTAGGGTTGTCTTTCCTGTATCGGAACCCCCGGTTACCATAATGAGTCTATTTTTTGGATTTAAAAGCTCATGAATAATCTGTTTTCCTTTTATAAAATCCTCTAAGTTTATGTCTATCATCTTGGTCTTATTCCCATTTGCATTCTTTATTCATTGGGCATGTGCTGCACCGAACAGGTGCGGTTTTGGATTTTTTGCAAAAATCTTTTCCAAGCCTCAAAAGTGCTGCTTCAAAATCTCGGAAATCCTTTCCCCTAATCTCTTCTGATGACCAGATTTTCTCAAGAGCATTTAATGGATCAACACCACTTTTTATGAGGCCTAAGCGTTCAGCAGAAAGCTTCACCAGAGGAGAGAGTTTCGGTCTTGCCTTTGGCCATACAGTACGGAGTTCCCGTAAAAATATGTTTACAGTTACATCGCCTATACCTTTTCCCAGGGCCTTCAGGAGATTTTCAAGATCCTCTTCATCTCTAGCCCTATTGTGGAGTCTGTTCAGATCACCGTTGTAGTATTTATTTAAATTCTCCGCTATAGAGAGAAGCCTTGTTGCTGTGGAAAAATCATATCTCACATAGCCTCCATCATCCAGTATCTTAACAAGCCCATCCCAGCCGGTCTTCAGTATCTTTTCAGCTGAAGTTACTTTATTCTTTTCAAATTCTCTATAGGTACTTATAGCAATATTGGAGCTTATTCTAGCGCCAAAAAGTTTCGATGCCAGAAACCAGCTGAATATCTGTCCAGACTCAGCTTCAGATAGCTCTATACCAAGAAGGCTTGAGAATTTGCCGCCAAAGGTATCGATGAGTTTTTTTATTAGCTCTGACATATCTCACAGAAATAGGAATACCTACCCTGTATCATCACCCTTTCAAGTTTTTTCCTGCATTTTATGCACAGGCCTTCTCTTCTGCCATGTATAAACCAGTCCTTCATCTCAGAGAGATCAGCATCATGCTCGATTGCCTTCTTTAAAACAGACCTTATCGTATGATAGAGTCTTCCGATCTCCTCTTCGGATAGATCAAAGGCCTTCCTTGAAGGTCTAATCCCACTTTGAAAAAGGATCTCATCACCATAGATATTCCCGATACCAGCGATGAAGTGCTGATCCATGAGGATAGATTTTATCCTGCCCCCCCTCTTTTTTAGACGGGTATGAAATGTCTGAAGTGTAAAATCCTCTGAAAGTGGCTCAGGTCCCATTAGGCGCAGACCTGGAATACCTTGAAAATCCATATTCTCTATAAAAAATAGCTTTCCGAGCCTTCTTGGGTCAACAAACCTCAATTCTCTATCTCCATCCAAAAAGATGATAAGTCTTGTGTGTTTAGATAACTCAGCATCCGGTTTCTTAATCAGAAGCTCACCCGTCATTCTCAGATGGATTATCAGTGTATTCCTGTCGTTTAATAGAAAGAGTATATATTTACCCCTGCGTGAGATACCCTCTATTTTTTTACCCTTTACAGTCCTGATTATAGATTCAGAAGTCAATGTCCGGTCGAATATCGTTACACTGCTTATACACCGATTTAGAAGCTTCCCCCTTATCCTTTTTACCACCACCTCTACATCCGGGAGCTCAGGCATTCCTTTGTCCCTTCAATAAATACTTAAATTCCAGAGCATCGTTATACATATATACGTTGTTGAAAAGAAAGTAGGCATCTGCCTTTTTCTCGTGAAGCTCACTCAATTTATTCAGATCCTCTTTTGTATACCTATATCTGTAACCACCTATGCCGTGCATTCTATAGTAGCGGATTATGCCGTAAAGCGGATTTGAGATGAAGGGATCAACTGTATGGACAAGATCCAGATCCCTGCAAATCGTATCTATCTCCTTATCACTCCATCTGCCTCTTGGTTCCCAGGCAAAAATGATACTATCCCTTTTTATTGAGAAAAAAAACTTCTTCATGTTGCGCTTATTTTCAGCTGTTGGCTCGAAGCTTGCAGGGCACTGGAAAAGGATGATCCCTGCATTCAATATATCTGCAATCTCCTTTGTTTTCTCCCATGCCCATAAGACCTCGGCCGTTAATTTAAATGATCCATAATTTTTTTCTTTTGATCCAGCGATTTTTATCCTTAATCTTCTATAGGTGGGACTTTTCGGTTCGTGGGTTATCAGCTGCCAGGCCTTCAGGGCATATTCAAACCCCTCGGGTGATTCCTCTTTCCATTTAATAGCAGTTGAAGTCTTAGGGGGCTGGTAAAATGTCTTTTGCAGTTCAACTATATTGAAGGCTTCGAAGTACTTTGCCCTTGCCACAGGAAATCCACAGCATCCGATTTTTATTTCCATATACTACTTTATGGCACTATTAGGAAAAATTTACAATTGTTATTATCATTTTTTGAACTTATATCGCAATTGTGTTGACATTATTTGGATAAACTATATAATTTTTTTTGGTATTTACCAAATTTGATCAAAATATAGGAGGTTTATTTTATGAAGAGAAAAATTTTTTTAGTTCTATTAAGCTTTGTATTTATCTTTACCGGTTTTGCATTTCTCTATGCAGGGGGGAAGAAGGAAGAGGAAGCGCCACCTCCTGTTAAAGAAAAGAAAGTAGAAAAGAAGAAGGAAGAGGAAAAACCGGTAAAAAGGGAGGTGAAGAATCCGGATACTATTATCTATGCTCGATATGGGACGGTCCAGAGCCTTGATCCTCACAGGGCTTATGATACATCATCCGGTGAGATTGTCATGAATTTTTACAATACCTTAATCGAGTATGATGGTCCCTCTACAGACAAGCTCGTGCCTGTGATTGCTGAGAAGGTACCGAGTATTGAAAATGGTCTTATCCGTGATGGTGGGAAAACTTATGTATTTCCCATCCGAAGAGGTGTCAAGTTCCATAACGGTAAAGAGCTTACTCCTGAAGATGTGGAATATAGCTTTGAGAGGGCGCTGGTAACTGATCAGGACGGTGGTCCTATATGGATGTTTTATGAACCATTTCTGGGCAGGTATAGCTCGAGGGACAGAGATGGAAATATTGATGTTGATTTCAAGGATATTGATCATGCTGTTGAGGTGGATGGCCAGAATGTAGTCTTTCACCTCTATAATCCGTTTCCTCCCTTCCTCAGTATTCTTACACAGCGCTGGGCAGGAATACTTAACAAGGATTATATGATTGCAAATGGTGCCTGGGATGGCACAGAAGCCAACTGGAAGGATTATAACAAACCCGAGCAGGGGACAGAAGCGCTATACAACAAGGAGATGGGAACAGGTCCCTATAAACTCGTAAAATGGGAACCTGGTGTAGAGATCTCCTTTGAACGCTTTGATAATTATTTTAAAAGGCCCGCTGCTGTGAAAAATGTTGTAGTAAAGATTGTTGAAGAGTGGACAACTAGAAAGCTGATGTTTACTGCAGGGGATGCTGATATGGTTCAGGTTGATACCATGTACTGGCCTGAAATGGATACTCTTGACGGAGTAAAGATTTACAGGGATCTACCGAGGCTTTCAGATGCTGCTGTTTTCTTTAACTTTGATATTAATCCAGAGGCTAATCAAACAATTTGGAGCGGTAAATTCGATGGTCAGGGAATTCCATCAGATTTCTTCCAGGACATTGATCTGAGAAAGGCTTTTGCCTATAGTTTTGACTACAATACCTATATTAGAGACGCATTTCTGGGATTTGCCGTACAGCCTGCAAGTCCAATAGTTGAAGGGTTGCCTTTCAAAGATCCAGACACTCCCAAGTATACATTTGATTTAAACAAAGCAAAAGAGCACTTCATGAATGCCTGGGGCGGTCAGGTCTGGAAGAAGGGTTTTAAAATGACCATTCTGTACAATACGGGGAATGAGCGGAGAGAGATTGCCTGCCAGATGATCGAGGAGAATGTTGAATCCTTGAATCCTAAGTTTCAGATCGAGATACAGAATGTAGACTGGGGTAACTATCTCAATATGATGATAGCTAAAAAATGCCCAATGTTCGTAATAGGATGGGTTGCAGATTTTGCTGATCCTCACAATTTTGTTCATCCATATATGCACTCACAGGGAGATTTTGCTGGCTGGCAGAGCTATTATAATGAAGGGGTCGACAGCCTCATTGAAGAGGGAAGTATGACCGTGGATCCTGAGAGGAGAAAAGAGATCTACTACCGGCTTGCTAGATTGTACTATGAGGATATTCCAAGTTTTCAGATCTCTCAGGACCAGTACAGAGTTTTTACCAGAGATTGGCTTTCCGGCTTTTACTGGAATCCTTTAACTGATCAGATGATGAACTTCTACATGTTTAAAAAAGGCTACTGATAACTAAACTTTTAGAAAAGGGCCGCTCATACAGGGCCCTTTTTATTGATATTATATTTTCTAGAATTTGAAATTCAAAATCATATGAACTTTTTGAACTATATAATCAGAAGGCTTCTTTTACTTTTTGTTGTCCTTGTTGGTGTCACTCTCATAATTTTTGCACTGCTTACTCTTTTTACACCTGAGCAGCGAGCTTCAGCATTTATAAGAGATATAAAGCAGCTAAGCGATATAGACAGTATTATAAAAACTTACGGGCTTGATAAACCAGTTTATGTACAGTACTACAACTGGTTAAGACAGATCCTTCACGGAAACTTCGGATGGTCAACCACTGTATCACGTTCGGTTCTTGATGCATTTAAATTCTTCTTCCCCAATACCCTTGAGCTCGCACTTTTTTCTGCCCCTGTGATTATTCTTGTCGGGATATGGCTTGGCTCTCTTTCTGCTGTTCACAAGGATAAATCGATCGATCATTTCACCAGAGTTCTTGCTATTGTTGGATGGTCGCTTCCAACCTTCTGGTTTGGTCTCATTCTTCTGATGATATTTTATGGCTATTTTCGGGGCCTATTTCCTCCAGATATTTTAAGCTATAGGGCGCAGACATTTGTAGATTCTTCTGAGTTTGTTCGCTATACAAGGATAAATACAATCGATGCTCTTTTGAATGGAGAGTTATGGATATTTGTTGATGCCATAAGGCACCTGGTTCTTCCGGTTATAACCCTTTCTGTGGTACAGATCGCACTTGTTATGAGAATCATGCGTTCAAGTATGCTAGAGGCTATGGGAAAAGGGTACGTTTTAACAGCACGTGCGAAGGGCGCAACCTGGAAAACTGTGATAAAAAGGCACGCAAGGAGAAATGCGCTCATTCCTGTGGTGACTATTTCAGGCTGGCTTTTTGCTGCATTAATGGCAGGTGTTGTGATCACAGAAACAATTTTCAACAGAAAGGGACTGGGCTGGTGGTGGGCAAGAGCAGCGACACAGCTCGATATTCCTGCAGTCCTTATGGCAGTTTTATTCAACGGTTGTCTTTTTGTAATAATAAATCTGATCGTTGATATCTTATATGCATATATTGATCCTCGTGTGAGATTGGGATAGAATGGATGTTTTTTTTTAAAAAAAGAGACGTTGTATTAAGCTTTGAGGAGCATCCAAGGCTCAAAGAGTTTAGTTTTTCTATAGATAAGATTTTCAAGAACCCATTATCTATAACTGGATTGTCACTCATATTTGCCTTTCTTATGATCGCCCTCTTTGCTCCTGTAATTGCACCCCCCAAATGGGTGAATGAACCATTCAGGATTCCCCATGAGGGATATTTGGTAACTCCAAAACCTCCAGGTCCAGGCCATCCTTTTGGGACAACAACAAAGCAATACGATATCTTTTATGGAGTAATCTGGGGGACAAGGACGGCGTTCAGAATCGGCTTTACTGTTGTTATCAGTATACTGGTGGTTGGGGTAGTTGTTGGGAGCATTGCTGGATATTTTGGTGGGATAATAGATGAGATTATCATGCGCATTGTTGATATTTTTATGTCCCTGCCAACATTAATTCTTGCAATGGCAATAGTAACAGCGCTCGGGAGGAGTCTTGATAATATAATGAAATCGCTCATCATCGTAGGATGGCCGATATATGCGAGGACAATTCGTGGAAGTATTCTATCGATACGAGAGGAAGACTATGTTAAAGCTGCCAGGGCCCTTGGGGCAAGTAATTTGAAAGTAATATTCAAGCATATTCTCCCAAACTCTATATATCCAGTTTTAATCCTTGGATCATTGGATATTGGTGCCATGGTGCTCATTGCTGCAGCGTTAAGCTTTCTTGGCCTGGGTGCACAGGAAGGATATGCAGATTGGGGACAGATGGTAAGCCTTGCGAGGAACTATATCGTTGGACCCCAGGGGCAGCCAATGCTCTACTGGTACGTTGTAACGATACCGGGTCTTTTTATACTTTTCTTCGTACTTGGTTGGAACCTCCTGGGAGATGCATTCAGAGATATTTTTGATCCAAAGCAGAGGAGAAAATAGGAGCAGTTTTGGATAATGCAATACTAAATATTGAGAAGCTAAAAACTAACTTCTACACCTATGAAGGGGTGGTGAAGGCCCTGGATGAGATATCCTTTTCCCTCCATAAGGGGGATACACTGGGTATTGTTGGTGAGACGGGATGCGGGAAAAGTGTAACCGTTTTATCTATAATGCAGCTTATTCTTCCTCCCGGGAGAATGGAAAGCGGTCGTATTGTATATAAATTAGAAGGGGGTCCTGTAGATCTCTCTCTACAGGACGATTCATTTATGAGGTCTATCAGAGGGAATGAGATCTCGATGATATTTCAGGAGGCAAGTTCTGCCCTCAACCCTGTACTTACAATCGATAAACAGGTAAGTGAGAGCTTTCTGCTTCACAGACAGGGAGAGCTCTGTAATACTGTTTTGGAAAAACTTTCAAAGAGGTATAGGGAAAGAAGGGGTATTACAGGGCTCTTTACGTGTTACTTGCAGAGTAAATATAGGAGAAAGCTTAAAAAAGCTCAGAATAACAGGTTAAAGCGTGGACGTTATGGGCATTTAATAAAGCGCGAGGCAACCAAATTGGCGATAAACCTGCTGGAAAGTCTCGGGATACCAAATCCATCGGAAGTTGTGAAAAGGTATCCACATGAACTATCGGGTGGAATGCAGCAGAGGATCGTCATCTCTATGGCATTGGCATGTAACCCGAATATTCTTATTGCAGACGAGCCTACATCGAATCTGGATGTCACCATACAGGCTCAGATTTTGGATCTTATAGAAAAGCTGAAGAGAGATTATCAATCTTCAATTCTGTTTATCACCCATGACCTTGGAGTGGTATCTGAAATTGCCAATAAGGTAATTGTTTTATATGCAGGGACACTTGTAGAGTTTGCACCGGTAAAAGAATTGTTCAAAAATCCTCTTCATCCCTATACGAAAGCATTATTGAATTCAGTGCCAAAGCTCGGAAAGAAGGAGAGGCTTGAGAGTATAAGGGGAAATGTACCGAATCTATTAAGTCCTCCTTCTGGATGCAGGTTTCACCCCAGATGTCCCAATTTTATGGAAATTTGCAAGAATGAAAAACCGGAGCTCTACAAACGGTTTAGCTCCGGGGGGGAGGAACATCTAGTCAAATGTTTTCTCTATAAAGATTAACTAGAGGGGATATATCTTTTGGCCGATCTTCTGAAAATTGACAGTTTAAAGACCTATTACCCGATACGGGAAGGGATAGTTAGGAGCACTAAAAACTATGTAAAGGCCGTCGATGGTATTTCGCTCACTCTTCGAAGGGGGGAGTGTCTTGGATTGGTTGGCGAGTCTGGATGCGGTAAGACAACACTGGGTAAGACAATACTTCAGCTCACCAAGGCAACCGACGGAGATATTTTTTATGAAATGCCCGTTAATAGAAAAGGAGATATTAAGAAGGACAAAAAAAGAGCATACGACATAACCAGCTACCGGGGGAAGAGACTAAAACACTTGAGACGCAAAATGCAGATTGTTTTCCAGGACCCTTCTACCTCCCTGGATCCTAGGATGCTGATAAAGAATATTGTAGGCGAAGCTTTGTCAATACACAAAATCTCGCGGGGAAAAGATAGGATAGATAGGGTTATTGAGCTTCTTAATTCTGTGGGATTGAATAAAGGCCATATGATGAGATATCCCCATGAATTCTCAGGAGGCCAGAGGCAGAGAATAGCTATCGCACGGGCGCTTTCAACAGATCCCGAGTTTATAATTCTTGATGAGCCAACCTCAGCTCTTGATGTATCCGTGCAGGCTCAGATATTAAACCTGCTTATTGATTTACAGAAAAGATTGAGCCTCACATACCTCTTCATTACCCACCATCTTCTGGTAGTAGAGCACATTAGCGATAGAATTGCTGTTATGTATCTGGGTAAGATAGTAGAAATTGCAAAAACGGGAACTATTTTCGGGAGTGCTTTACATCCCTACACAATAGCCCTCCTATCGGCAATACCGATTCCTGACCCAGAAATAAAGAAAAAGAGAATTATACTGAAAGGGGATGTTCCAAGTCCTGTTGATCCACCCTCAGGGTGTAGATTCCATCCCAGGTGTAGGTTTTCTGTTATGAAGTGTAAGGAAATAGAGCCAGAGCTCGAGGATATTGGTGATGGCCACCTGGTTGCATGCCACAGAAAAGAGGATATTACCACAGTTTAAAACCTGCCCTTTTTAGTCTTGTTACGGCACTTGGGTAAGGATCACACCTCTCCTCCTCAAGATAATCCTGATAATCAATTAATCCCAGTCTTTTTATCATCATTAATCTTTCATTTGCTGGCATTAACCCTGGATCCGTCATGGCTGCCACATGGAAGCTTATTCCTGATAGTTTTAAATATTCTATAGCTTTAAAAGGGAGTTCGTAGTATTCTCCTTTTCCACCGGTCCTCTTTTCAAATCCTTCAGGATTTCCTGCTTTTAGAGAGACCCTGATATGTATATTGTTATATTTTTTCAAGCTCTTAACATATTCAGGATCTCTACCTAAGAGAAGACCGTTTGTTTCCAGTATGAACAGGAAATTGGTTTCATTAGTCAAATCTAAAACAGATTCGAGATGTTCCTGACAGAGGGTTGGCTCTCCACCAGAGATTCTTAACTTTTTGATTCCTTTCTTCTGGGCGTTTTTGACCAAGTTAAGAAAAACCTGTTGCCCAGAGAGAAGTTTGCCCGTCTTTTGAGGGAAATCTCTGGACCAGTTTACCCAGCAGAATACGCATCGCAGAGGGCAGCCAACTGTATAACCTGTTGAGATACCACCATAGACACCGGTACAATAAAATTCGGTGTATTTTCTTGACTTTCCTTTACAAACGATCTCTTCTGTTTTATATGCTAGATCAAGGGGATCAAAGGGTTTACTTGAAGTTGTTAAAAAAGAGGGATAGATTTCATTCATGAGCATTAAATTAGTATCTCTTTACTCTATTGTCAAAAGGTGATGTGGAGGGATTAAAATGAAGAGAAAGAATATCCTCTTTACCGGCTATCCTGGCTGCGGCAAATCTACCCTTATTGAAAAGATAGTTCGTAAACTGAATAGTCCTGCTACTGGATTTTTTACACGGGAGATCAGGAAAGATGACCGGAGGATAGGCTTTTCTATCGATACTCTTGATGGGAACCATGGGCTGCTTGCAAGCACAGGGACGGGGGGCCAATACAGGGTTGGAAAGTATGGAGTCAACATTGAGGATATTGATCGAATAATAGTTCCATCCATCATACCTAAAACTGAAAGCACTGTAGTAATAATTGATGAAATTGGTAAGATGGAATGCCTCTCTCCTCTCTTCAGAAAAACTCTCATCGATATTCTCAATTCAGATTATCCAGTTATCGGTTCTGTATCTTTAAAGGGCAATCGGTTCATCCAAGAGATAAAAGCGAGGGAGGATGTATTACTTGTTCATGTAAATGAAAAGAACAGGAACAGCCTGGTTGATATGTATGGTAATTACTGGAAAAATAAAAATAACTTAATGTATTAGCTGCACCTAAAACCAAGCTTAACAGAGGAGCCTATCGAAAAACTCTGTTTCAAAGGGTATTCCCACAAACGATTCTTTGTCTTTTCAGCCCTTCCTGTTAGTGGGTCATAGGATTATAAACATCGTTTACGCCACCCCTCACACCATGGGAATAGTTTATACAAATATGAGTTGATATAACTATGATTTTAACAATAA